>CAZYEY010000225.1:0-3969 GCA_964646585.1 uncultured Thiobacillus sp.
GGGGGGGGCCACCGCAGGCCCGGTGGCACGTCCGCTGCAAGGCCCTGCCAAACCGGAAATGCTTCCCGTCGATCGCAAGCAACGCTTCCTGGAGACCATGCGTCCCCATGCCGAGGCGGCGGAGGCGGCCACCGGCGTGCCGGCCCGCTTCATCCTGGCCCAGGCGGCCCTGGAATCCGGTTGGGGCGACCGGGAGATCCGGGACGCGGCGGGCCAGGCCAGCCACAACCTGTTTGGCCTCAAGGCCGGTCGCGGCTGGTCCGGCGAGGCGGTGGAGACCACCACCACCGAATACCGCCAGGGCGTGGCCATGAAGCTCACCCAGCGCTTCCGTTCCTACGCCGATTACGGCGAGGCTTTCACCGACTATGCCGATCTGCTCAAGCGCCGCTTCGGCGACGCCACGGCAGCGGGCGGGGATGCGGAAACCTTCGCCAAGGGACTGGCGGTGGGCGGCTACGCCACCGATCCGGCCTATGCGGACAAATTGAAGGCCGTCATCGCCAGCGTGGCGATGGCGGGTGTGTGACGACGGAAGGTCGTTCAGAGCCTGCTGAAATCGCGGCGGCGCCAAGACAGGTAACAGGAGGTTGCCATGGCAGGAGGAATCCTGGGAATCGCGCTCACCGGGCTGAATGCCGCCCAGGCGGGCTTACGCACCACCGAGCACAACATCGCCAACGTCAATACCGCTGGCTATCGCCGCCAGGAGGTGAACTACGCCGCGTTGCAGCCGATGTTCCACGGCGCCGGCTATTTCGGCAACGGCGTGGGTCTGGACGCGGTGCGTAGCCAGTACAACCAGTTCCTGGACAACGAGGTGTTGCTCAGCGAGGCCCAGCAGGCCAAGTATGAAACCTACTCCGCCACCGCCGGCCAGGTGGACAAGCTCCTGGGAGATTCCGCCAGCGGCCTGTCCACGGCCATGGACAACTTCTTCAGCGCCGTCAACGAACTCGCCAACGATCCCACCTCCAACGCCGCGCGCCAGCTCATGTTGTCCGCCGGCGAGAACCTGGCGGGCCGCATCCGCGCCATGGACGGCAAGTTGCGGGACTACCTCCGCGCCGGCAACGGCGAGATCGCCGCCGTGGTGACCCAGGCCAATGTCTATGCCGGCCGCATCGCCACTCTCAACAATGATATCGCCCGGGCCGAGGCGGCCAACGGCGGCACCCCCGCCAACGACTTGCGGGACCAACGCCAGCAGTTGATCAGCGAGCTCAACAAGCTGGTGAACGTTTCCCTCCTGCAACAGCCGGACGGTTCCACCAACGTTTTCATCGGCAGCGGCCAACCCCTGGTGGTGGGCAACAAGGCCTACACCCTGTCCACCGCTACGGACCCGAACAACACCC
Source organism: uncultured Thiobacillus sp. (assembly GCA_964646585.1). GTDB lineage: Bacteria > Pseudomonadota > Gammaproteobacteria > Burkholderiales > Thiobacillaceae > PFJX01. Next base: position 1,359 of record CAZYEY010000225.1, read on the forward strand.
TGCTGAAGGTGCCTACCATCGATGTGGGCGGCACCACCCTGACCCTGGATTCCAACCTGGTCACGGGCGGCAAGCTGGGCGGTCTGCTGTCCTTGCGGGAAGGGGCGATCCTGCCCGCCTTCGACGATCTCAACCGCATCGCCATCGCCCTGGGCACGGAGGTGAACCGGGTCCATCGCGGCGGCCTGGACTACAACCTGGCCGCCGGCGGCGCCTTCTTCACCGATCCCATCGCCGGCGCGCCGGGCAACACGGGAACCTTGCGCCTGACCCTGGGCAATGATCTGCAACTGGTGCGCAGCGACTACACCCTGACCTATGACGGCGCCAACTACACCCTGACCCGCCTGTCCGACGGCACGGTCACCGGGCCCGGCACCCTGGCTGCGGTCACTGCGGGCCAGGGCTTCAGCCTGACTGCCACCGTGGCCCCGGCAGCGGGCGACAGTTGGACCATCAGCCTGAAGGATTACGCCCGGGCCATGGACGTGGTACCCACCACCACCGCCGCGGTGGCGGCGGCCGGGGCCACCGCCGACGGCCCCGGCGACAATACCAATGCCCTGGCCCTGGCCGCCTTGCAGATTTCGTCCATCCTCAACAACGGCACGGTGACCTTCGCCGCGGCCTACAACCAGACCATCACCCGGACCGCCAGCCTCGCCGCCGAATCCGACCTCAATCGGACGGCCTATACCAGCCTCGCCGCCGAGGCCAAACGCGCGGCCCAGAGCGTGTCTGGTGTCAATCTGGACGAGGAGGCGGTCAACCTGATCCGCTTCCAGCAGGCCTATCAGGCTGCCGCCAAGGCGATCCAGGTGGCGTCCAGCCTGTTCGACGAAATTCTCGGCATCGTCCGGTAAGGAGTAGGCCATGCGCATCGATTCCATCACGTACTTCAACAGCGCCCTGGCCGGCATGCGCGACAACCAGTCGGCCATCGCCCGCATCAGTCAGCAGCTCGCCGCCGATCAGCGTCTGCTGCAACCCAAGGATGATCCGGTGGCCACGGAGGAGGTGCTCCAACTCTCCAACCGGGTCGCGGCGCGCGCCCAGTACGCCAACAACCAGGACCGGGCTGGCATTGCCCTCAAGTACGAAAGCACGGTGCTCTCGGAACTGCGCGATACCCTGGGCAAGATCAAGGATCTGCTGGCCGGCTCGGTGGCCGGCAGCGACGCCGGCCTGCGGGGCGTGGTGGCCCAGAAGATCCGGGGCCTTTCCCGGCAGGTATTGGATCTGGCCAACACCCGGGATCCTTCCGGCAACTACATCTTCGGCGGCTTCGATACGGTGAACCCCCCCTACGCCAATCCCCTGAACGGCACCCTCACCGCCACCACCTACGGCGGCACGCCCAATCCCGGCGGAACCTGGTCCATCGAGGTGGAGGTGGGACGCTACGTCCAGGTCAACGACAACCTGGATTCGGTATTCCAAAGCGGTGTCGCCAACAGCGACCTGCTCCAGGAACTGGACGATGCCGCGACCAACCTGGCCGGGGTCGCCGTCACCCAGGCTGACATCACCGGCTGGATGGCGGTGGTGGAAACCGCCCTGGGCAAGCTGGACACCATCCGCTACCGGGTTTCCGCTGCCTACGGCGAGGTGGAGGACGTGCGCACCACCTCCAAAGCCCTCAAGCTCATCGAACAGAATGCCCTGTCGGACTTGCAGGGGCTGGACAAGGCCTCCGCCATCCTGGAGCTCCAGACCCGGCAGACCGCCCTGGAGGCCGCCCAGCGGGCCTACGCCATGACCTCGAAATTGTCCCTGTTCAACTTCCTGGGCTGATCACCGCGAGGTTTTCTAGCCCGCCCTGGCGCGGATGGCCTGGCGGTGGCGACGGAACACGAACTGGGTAAGCGCATCGGCCAGGTTTTCGTGCAAATCCTGAAAACGGGCCCGCGCCAGTCCGCCATCGGCGGGGAGGGCCACGGCGGGCAGGCGGATGGCCAGGGGCAGGGCCTCGGAAGGCCGTAATTCCAGCACCAGGGCCGTGCCCGCCGCCGGCGGTCGCGCGTCCCGCCATTCCACGGTCTCTCCACTCAGCCCCACGGCGATACCCGGGGGTGGCGGCGCGGGCTCCAGTACCTTGGCCAGCAGGTGCAGGGCCAGATCCAGCTTGGCTTCGAGGCGTTCCAGGCGACGGTTTTCCAAGGCCGGCTCGATTTCATGGCCCCCTTCCATCTGGTTGATGGCGGCCAGCACCAGGGCCGCCTCCCCCAGCATGGCCCGGCGCTCGGAGGGGCCCGGCGCGGCTTCCCGCCAGCTCAGGGGCATGGTGCATTGGCAAAGCAGACCGTCAGTCATCGCCCTGTTCCTCTCCCGGGAAAATCGCCGTTCCAAATCGCGCCAGGCGGGCTGCGCCATAGCAGGCTTCCTGGTGCGACGCCCGGGTCACGGGCACGCCAAGGAGCCGGGCGCGGATGCGTTCATAGGTCGGATTGCGGGCACCCCCGCCGCAACTGGACACCCGTCCCAAGGGGGTTGCGCCCAGTTCCGCCAGGCGGCGGTAGCCCAGGGCCTCGACCCGGGCCAATCCTTCCAGAAGCCCGTGCAGGAACTCGGAACGCTCCGCCGGCCGGGGCTCCAGCCGGGGCGGCAGGGT
>CAZYEY010000226.1:0-18129 GCA_964646585.1 uncultured Thiobacillus sp.
CCCCGGGCAACATCCCCCCGGCGGCGGTGGTCCCCGGCGCCACCAGCGCCACCCAGGCGGTGCAGACCCTGCTCAGCAACCCCGTCTTCGGCTACAACTACAAGCCCATCCAGAGCAGCACCTGGCACAGCGCCCTGGACCCGCTGCTGGGCCTGCGCTGGCGTTTCCACAAGGGCGAGAACCACGCCACCGTGTTCGCCCCCACCCTGCGTTTCGGCGTCGCCAAGCAACCGGACCCCAACGACCTCATGCAGCGGGTGCTGGGAGACGGCACCGACGACATCCTCCTGGGCCTGCTCCACACCCGCAAGCTGGCTCCCCGCTGGGATCTGCTGCTGTCCGCCCAGTACACCATCCAGCTCCCCGACCATGTCACCGCCCGGGCGCGCGGAGCCAACGAACTGCTGGTGCCCTCCAGCCGACTGGAACGCCTGAAGCGGGACCGCACCAACCCCATCGAGCTCACCGCCGAGACCGGCTACGGCTTCGGCGACTGGCGAGTATCCGCCCGACTGGAATACGCCCGGGGCGGCAAGGACCACTACACCTCCCCCACCGGCCGCGACGTCAGCGGACTGGAACTGGGCTCCGACTTCCACTTCCTGCTGGGCTACCTGGGGTTGAGCTGGAACGGCATCCCGGGTTACCTGCGCAGCGAGCATCGCTTCCCCGGCATCGTTTCCCTGGTGACGGCCACCACCCTGGAGGCGAAGAACACCTCGGCGCCAGATACGGTGTATCTGACGCTGACTGTGCCGTTCTAGAGGCCAACGAAAAAGCCCCGCTTCGCGGGGCTTTTTCGTTGGGGGGCGGCGAGCCTCAGGCGGTCAGGGCCGCTTTCATCTTCTGCAAGGCCTTGGCTTCGATCTGGCGTACCCGCTCGGCGGAGATGCCATAGATCGCCGCCAATTCATGCAGAGTGGCGGGGTTCTCCTCCTCCAGCCAGCGGGATTCCACGATGTGGCGGCTGCGTGGGTCCAGGGTGGCCAGGGCCCGGGTCAGCCCTTCACCGGCGAGCTTTTCCCGTTCCGCGGTTTCTAGGTGCTGGGTGGGTTCGGCGTTGGGGGCGGCCAGGTAGGCGATGGGCGCGAAGGCATCCTCCTCTTCCTCCAGGCTGGGCTCCAGGGCCATGTCCTGGCCATAGAGCCGGGTTTCCATCTCCCGGACGTCGGATTGCGGTACGTTGAGAACCTTGGCCATCTCCTCTACTTCGGCGGTGGACAGGGCGCCACTGCCCTGCTTCATGCTGCGCAGGTTGAAGAAGAGCTTGCGCTGAGCCTTGGTGGTGGCCACTTTGACCAGACGCCAGTTTTTCAGAATGAACTCGTGGATTTCCGCCTTGATCCAGTGGACGGCGAAGGACACCAGGCGCACGCCCCGTTCCGGGTCATAGCGCTTCACGGCCTTCATGAGGCCCACGTTACCTTCCTGGATCAGGTCGGCATGGGGCAGGCCGTAGCCCAGATAGCCCCGGGCGACGGCAACCACCAGGCGAAGATGGGACAGCACCAGTTGCCGGGCGGCTTCCAGGTCGTTTTCCTGGCGGAAGCGGACCGCCAGTTCATATTCCTGTTCCGCGCTCAGCATGGGGAACCGGTTCACCGCCTGGACGTAGCTCTCCAGACTGCCCAAAGTGGACGGAACGGGAAAATTCAAGGCTTGAGCATTCATGAAAATCTCCTGCAATCCAGTCAACCAAATTTTAGCACTCGACATGAGAGAGTGCTAATGGTCGGAAAGTTCCGGGGGCGCGCTCAGGGGCTTTCCACCTGGCGCATGGCCTGGCCCACGGCGAAGTGGGCGCCGAGCCAGCCCAGGATGGCGCTGAGCAGGGCGAGCAGGAGGAAATCCAGGGGGGAGAGGCCGGCCAGGGTGAATTGGGCGCCGTAGGCGGCGGCCACCTTTTCCACGCTGGCATCCAGCAGCCAAGCGCCCAGGCTGACCAGGCCGCCGCCGGCGGCGCCCCCCGCCAGGCCCTGGATGCCGCCGAAATAGAGGAAGGGGCGGCGGATGAAGCGGTCGGTGGCGCCGATGAGACGGGCCACCTCGATCTCGTCCCGCTGGGCGTAGATCTGCAGGCGGATGGTGTTGGCGGTGATGGCGGCCAAGGCCAGGCTCAGGACCACGGCAAGCATGTAGACCAGATCGTGGCCCAGGCCCATGAGGGCGGCCAGGCGTTTGATCCAGTCGGTATCCATCTGCACCCGATCGGCGCCCTCCATCTGGCGCAGCCGACTGCCCAGGGCCTCCAGGGCGGCGGGAGTGGTGTCCTTGGGCGTGACCACCAAGGCGTGGGGCAGGGGGTTGTCCGGCAGGCCGGCAGTAATGTCGGACAGGCCGGCAGCCTCCAGCTTCTCCACTCCTTCCTTCTTGCTGACGAAGCGCACCGAGGCCACGTCCGCCTGGCCTTCCAAACTTCGGCCCAGGGCCTTGCCCCGGGGCTCGTCCAGGTCGGTCTTGAGGAAGACGGTGATTTCCGCCTGGGGCTTGATGCCGCCGGCGGCCCGGTCCAGGTTTTCCAGGATCAGGTACAGCCCGGCGGGCATGGCCACGGCCACGCCGATGACCAGGACGGTGAACAGGCTGGCTACCGGCGCGTCCAGGAAGCGCTGGGCGGCGATTTTCAGACTGTGGAGATGATGGGCGAGCCAGGCTTTCATGGCACCAGCTTCCCATAGGCCAGGTGCACGTTGCGTCCGCCATAGCGCTGGATCAGTTCCTGGTCGTGGGTGGAGATGACCAGGGTGACGCCCACCTCGTTGAAGGCCCGGAACATGTCCATGATGTCCTTGGCGTAGGCGTCGTCCAGATTGGCGGTGGGCTCGTCGGCCAGAACCAGGGCGGGGCGGCTGACGATGGCGCGGGCGATGCACAGGCGCTGCTGCTCGCCCCCTGAGAGGGTGATGGGGCGGGCCTTTTCCTTCTTCAGGAGCCCCACTTTGTCCAGGGCGGCGCGCACCCGCTTGGCCGCGTCGTTGCCGGTCAGGCCCTGGATGTGCAGGGGCAGCAGCACGTTGTCGAAGACGTTGCGGTCGTACAGCAGCTTGTGGTCCTGGAAAATGAGGCCGATGTTGCGGCGGAAGAAGGGCAGGGCGGGGCGCTTCATGCGTCCCACGTTCTGGCTGTTGACCACCACGTTGCCGACGGTGGGGCGCTCGATGGCGGCGATGAGCTTGAGGAGCGTGCTCTTGCCCGCGCCCGAGTGGCCGGTGAGGAACACCAGTTCCCCCTGGCCGATGGTGAGGCTCACGTCGGACAGGGCCTCATGCCCGCCCGGGTAGCGCTTGGTGACGCCGGACAGCTCGATCATGAGAACAGGGCGTCCACGAATTCATCCACGCGGAAGGGCTGCAGATCCTCCAGCCCCTCGCCGACGCCGATGTAACGCACCGGCACCGGTTGCCGGTCACGAAAACGCGCCGCCAGGGCGGCGATGACCCCTCCCTTGGCGGTGCCGTCCAGCTTGGTCATGACCAGGCCGGTGAGCCCCAGGGCCTCGTCGAAGGCCTTCACCTGCAAGAGGGCGTTCTGGCCGATGTTGGCGTCCAGCACCAGCAGCACCTCGTGGGGGGCGCCCGCGTCGGCCTTCTGCAACACCCGCTTGACCTTGCGGATCTCGTCCATGAGGTGAAGCTGGGTGGGCAGGCGGCCGGCGGTATCGGCCAGGACGATGTCGATGCCCCGGGCCGTGGCTGCGTGGAGGGCGTCGAAGATCACTGCCGCCGGGTCACCGGCCTGGGACTGGATGACTTCCACGTTGTTGCGCCGGCCCCATTCGGTCAACTGCTCCCGGGCAGCGGCCCGGAAGGTGTCGCCGGCAGCCAGCAGCACGCTCTTGCCCTCGGCCTGGAAGCGGCGGGCCAGCTTGCCGATGGTGGTGGTCTTGCCGGCGCCGTTGACGCCGGCCAGCATGATGACGAAAGGCTTGACGCCACGGGTGTCCAGAGGTTGTTCCAGGGGGGCCAGGAGGGCGGCGAGTTCCGCCTTGAGGGCGTCCTTGAGCTGCTCCGCCTCGGTGAGCTTGTCCTTCTTCACCCGGTCTCGCAGCCGGCCGATGAGGTGCTGGGTGGCCTCCACCCCCACGTCGGCCGTGAGCAGCACGGTTTCCAGTTCCTCGAACAGGGCCTCGTCGATCTTGGCCCCGGCGCCGAACAGGCCGGCGATCTGACTGGTGAAGGCGCTGCGGGTCTTGGCCAGGCCCTGCTTCAGGCGTTGTGCCCAGGATGCCTTCGGCGCCTGGGCGGGCGCCAGCGCGCCGTGATCGGCGGGCGCTGGGGCGGAATCGGTCTTGCCGGATTTGAAGAAACCAAACACGGGAGGGGGCTGTCACAGGCTGCGTTAATGGCCCGGAAATTCTATCATGCGACCCCCTTCCCCCTTCTCGCTTCTCTCCATGACACGACTCTCCGCCCTGCTTGGAATGACGCTCGCGCTGGCCCTTCCGGCCCGAGCCGAGATCGTCGAGGACACCCTGGCCAATGGCATGAAAGTCATCGTCAAGACCGATCGGCGGGCGCCAGTGGTGGTATCCCAGGTCTGGTACAAGGCCGGCAGCATGGACGAGAGCTACGGTACCACCGGGGTGGCCCATGTGCTGGAACACATGATGTTCAAGGGCACCAGGGACGTGCCTGCCGGTGAGTTCTCCAAGCGCATCGCCGCCGCCGGCGGCCGGGAGAACGCCTTCACCTCCCGGGACCACACCGCCTATTTCCAGACCTTGCAGAAGGACCGGCTGGAACTGGCCCTGAAACTGGAGGCAGACCGCATGGCCAATCTGGTCCTGTCGCCCACGGAGTTCGCCAAGGAAATCAACGTGGTCATGGAAGAGCGGCGCATGCGTACCGAGGACAGCGCCCAGGCCAGGCTCTATGAAGCCCTGATGGCGACGGCCTACCAGTCCAGCCCTTACCGGCACCCGGTCATCGGCTGGATGGACGACCTCAGGAACATGACCGTGGACGACGCCCGCCGCTGGTACGAGCAGTGGTATGCCCCCAACAACGCCACCCTGGTGGTGGCGGGGGATGTGGATCCGGCCCAGGTCATCGCCTGGGCCAGGCAGTACTTCGGTCCCATTCCCGCCCGGGCCCTGCCGGCGCGCAAGCCTCAGAGTGAGCCGGAACAGGCGGGCATGAAGGTGGTGACGGTGAAGGCCCCGGCCAAGCTGCCCGTGGTGGCTCTGGCCTGGCAGGTGCCCCGGCTCATCGACCCCCAGACCGACTGGGAACCCTATGCCCTGGAAATCCTCGCCGGCGTGCTGGATGGCCATGCCTCGGCCAGGCTGAACCAGTCCCTGGTGCGGGAGAAGAAGATCGCCACTGACGTGGGGGCCGGCTTCGATGCCATCTCCCGGGGTCCGGCGCTGTTCATCGCCGACGTCACCCCGGCGGAAGGCCAGACCGTGGCCGCCGCCGAGGCTGCCCTCAAGGCCGAGATCGCCCGACTGGTCCAAGAGGGGGTCAGCGAAAGCGAACTCAACCGGGTCAAGGCCCAGGTATTGGCCGGTCAGGTGTTCCAGCAGGATTCCCTGTTCTACCAAGCCATGCAGATTGGCGAGTGGACCACCGCCGGCCTGGATCACAAGGCCCGGGATACCCGCTACGCCAGGCTCAAGGCAGTGACCGCCGACCAGGTCAGGGCGGTGGCGGCCAAGTACCTGGTGGACGACCGCCTCACCGTGGCGGTGCTGGACCCCCAGCCCATGCCGGAGGGCAAGCCGGAGTCTCAGCGCAATCTGATGGGAGCGGGCCATGTCCGTTAAGCATCTGCTCACTTGCCTGGCCCTCCTGGTCATGGTTCCGGCCGCCTGGGCGGGCCTCAACATCCAGCACTGGATCACGCCCGAGGGCGCCCGGGTCTACTTCGTCGAGAACCACGACCTGCCCATGCTGGACGTGAGCGTGGATTTCTCCGCCGGCAGTGCCCGGGACAGCCGGGCCCAGTCCGGGCTCGCCAGCCTCACCCGCCATCTCATGAGCCTGGGGGCGGGCGATTATTCCGAGCGGGACATCGCCGAGAAACTGGCGGACGTGGGGGCGGTGCTATCCGGTCGCCTGGATGCCGACCGGGCCGGCTTCACCCTGCGCACCCTGTCCGGCAAAACCGAGCGGGACCAGGCCCTGGGCCTGCTCGCCGCCATTCTCGCCAAGCCGCGCTTCGACGCGGCCATCCTGGAACGGGAGAAGGCCCGGGTCATCGCCGGCCTGGAGGAGGCGGCCACCAAGCCGGAACACATCGGCTCCAAGGCCTTCCAGGCCGCCCTCTATGGCGACCATCCCTATGCCCTGGAGGAAAACGGCGAGGTGGACAGCGTGCGTGGCCTGACCCGGGGAGACCTGGTGGCTTTCCACGCCGCCCATTACCGGGCCAGGAACATGGTGGTGGCCCTGATGGGCGACATCAGCCGGCCGGAGGCGGAAGCTTTGGCCTCGGCCCTTGCCGCGGGCCTGCCCCCGGGCGAGGCGCCCCCGGCCATCCCGCCCGTAAAGGTGGCGGACAGGGGCGTGGAACGGGTCATTCCCCACCATGCCACCCAGAGCCACCTGTTCATGGGCATGGCGGTGTTCACCCGGGACGATCCGGATTACTTCCCGCTCCACGTGGGCAACTACGTACTGGGTGGCGGTGGCTTCGACTCTCGCCTCAACGAAGCCATCCGCCAGAAAAAGGGCCTGGCCTATAGTGTGTACAGCTATTTCATGCCCATGGAGCAGCCCGGCCCCTTCCAGATCGGCCTGCAAACCCGCCGGGACGCCACCCGGGAGGCGGTGGACACGGCCCGGGCGGAACTGGCCCGCTACCTCGCGGAAGGCCCCAGCGACGCCGAACTGGCTCAGGCCAAGAACAACCTCATCGGTGGCTTTCCCCTGCGCATCGACAGTAACAAGAAGATCCTGGAGTACCTGGCGGTCATCGGTTTCTACCGTTTGCCCCTGGACTGGCTGGACCGCTATTCGGCCCGGGTGGCAGCGGTGACCCGGGACGAGATTCTCCACGCCTTCCGCGCCCGGGTACGGCCGGAGGCCATGAGCACCATCATCGTCGGCGGACAGGTTGAAGGCCCGGCCAAGTAATTCGGTCCGCATCGTCGGGGGGGAATTCCGCAGCCGTCTCCTGCGCTTTCCCGACCTGCCCGGCCTTCGGCCCACGCCGGACCGGGTTCGGGAGACCCTGTTCAACTGGCTGGGCCAGGATCTGGCCGGCTGGTCTTGTCTGGATGCTTTCGCCGGGAGTGGCGCCCTGGGGTTCGAGGCCGCTTCCCGGGGGGCGGCCCGGGTACTGATGCTGGAGCGGGACGGCAAGGTGGCCGCCACCCTGCGTGCCCAGGCGGCGGCCTTGCCAGCCCCCGTCGTGGAAATTCGCCAGGGTGACGCCTTGGCCTTCCTCGCCGGTGGCGGGGAAAAATTCGATCTGATCCTGCTGGACCCGCCGTTTGCCGGGAATTTGTTGGGCCCGGCCCTGCGAGGCGCGGCGACACGGCTCAATCCCGGCGGTAAAATCTATGCCGAGTCGCCCCAATCCCTGGCGCCGGAAGGCTTTGCCATCCTGCGTGCCGGTCGGGCCGGTCTTTCGCACTTTTGCCTCCTGGAGCCCGTTTGAAGCGCACCATCGTCTATCCCGGAACCTTTGATCCGCTGACCCGGGGGCACGAGGATATCGTGCGACGCGCCTTGAATCTGTTTGACGAAGTGGTGGTGGGGGTGGCGATCAACACCCCAAAGCAGCCTTGCTTCGCTCAGGACGAGCGGGTGGAACTCGCCCGGGCGGTGCTGGGAGATCTGCCCGGCGTCCGGGTCGAGCCCTTCTCCGGCCTGCTGGTGGATTTCGTGCGCGCCCAGGGCGCCCGCATGGTGCTGCGGGGCTTGCGGGCGGTGTCGGATTTCGAATACGAGTTCCAGCTGGCGGGCATGAACCGTCGCCTGGACCCGAATCTGGAAACGGTTTTTCTCACGCCGGCGGAACAGCATATGTTCATTTCTGCCAGCATGGTCCGCGAGATCGCGCGGCTGGGGGGAGATGCGCGGCCGTTCGTGCATCCCCTGGTGGCCAGGCGGCTTACGGATCGCTTCACTCATCAAGACTGAAAAGGAAAATGCCATGGCTCTGATGATCACCGACGAGTGCATCAACTGCGATGTGTGCGAACCCGAGTGCCCCAACGGGGCCATCACCCAGGGGGAGGACATCTACGTCATCGACCCCAACAAGTGCACCGAGTGCGTGGGCCACTTCGACACACCCCAGTGCCGCGAAGTCTGCCCGGTGGATTGCATCCCGGTGAATCCCAACTACGTGGAAGACAAGGATCAGCTCTACGCGAAATACCTGAAGCTGAGCGAAGGCAAGTAAGCCGGGCGCCAACGGCAAAAAGCGCGGCCTGGCCGCGCTTTTTTCGTCGGAAGCAGTCGGGAATCAGGCCGCCAGCGACACGTCGTGGCGTTCCGCCGGTTCCAGGGCGGCGCGGATGCCCTCGTTGAGGGCGCCCAGCTCCCGGATCTGGCGGCCCACCTCGGCGTACATCTGGTCCAGTTCGCCAATGCGGTCTTCCAGAGTGTCCGCCGCCTTGTGGATGCGCTTGACGCTTTCCAGACGACGGCGCAATTGCATCTGGTGTTCCCGCACCTGGCTTTCCATGGGGGACATGACCGCCTTCAGCCAGTTCTCCACGTCCTTGTTGAGGATTTCGAACACCTGCACCACCCGGCTCGCCAGGGTCTCGAAGAAGCGGGAAGTCAGGGTGTACTGCTCGGTGGTGAGGAAGGTGTAGAAGGTGTTGAACTTCCGGTCGTAGGCCTCCTCGAGCCGTTGCATCTCCTTGCGGTAGCGCAGCATGGAGAAGGGCGGGATGGTAATGAGGTTGATGCCATGTTCCGTATTGAGCTTGCGGTACATGGCCTCCATCATCCGGTTGATTTCCTCGATCTGGCCGTTGGCCCCGTCCAGGTGGGAGTCCACCTGCTTGAAAAAGCCGGACATGGCGTCCCGGATGCCCTTGGTGAAGCGACTGTTGACCATGGCCTCCCGGGCGTCCCGCACCTCGTTGCGCAGCACGTCCATGCCGATGTGGGAGAACAGCTTGATGCTTTGGGCGGAGTAGATGGAGCGTAGCGCCTGGAACTGCTGCAGGCCCCGCTCGAAGGTTTCCTTGTCGCCGGAGATCTTGGACATGATGTGTTCCACCACGTCCTGGTTCTTGCCTTGGAGTCCCCTGAGCTCGGCCAGTTGCTCTTCGATGCCCTTGCGCCGGGAATCCAGCATAAGCAGGCTGTTTTCCAGCAGGTCGCCCAGTTCAGCCTCGGTCTGGTCGCGGACGATGGCTTGCTTGGAGGAGATGAGTTCCTCAGACAGGGCCTTTTCCAGAGCCGCGAGCTGGCTCCTTTCCAGTAGGGCCGCGTCACCGTTGATCTTGGCCAGCAGGCCCTTCTGGGCCGAGACCGGGTAGATCTGGCCGGGCTCGATGCCTAGCAGTTCGGCGCAGGATTTGACCTGGCCATCCAGTTCGGCCTGGATCTGGGCCTCGGTCTTGAGTTCGTCCCATAGCCCGTCGATCTTGTTCAGGGCCACCAGGCGTCCCCGGCTGTTGCCCCGGGCGTAGATGTGGTCGCGCCAGACCTCGATGTCCGACTTGGTCACGCCCGTGTCGGCGGCCAGCACGAACAGCACCGCGTGGGCATTGGGCAGCAGGTTGAAGGTCAGCTCCGGTTCCACGCCGATGGCGTTGAGGCCGGGGGTGTCGTAGACCACCAGCCCCTTCTCCAGGAAAGGATGGGGGAAGTTGATGATCGCGTGTCGCCAGGCCGGGATGGTGACGCTGCCGTCCTCGTTGAGGCCGTAGCCGGCTTCCCGATCATCGGGGTTGTACAGGCCGAAACGGGTGGCATCTTCCACCGACACGTTCTTCACCCGGCAGACTTCCTGCATGGCCCGTGCCACGCTGTCCGGGGAGGTGGTATCCATGCTCACCCGGGTCCACTCGTCCGGGTAGCCCTTGTATTCGGCGATGGTGGCATTGGAGCCCCGGGTCTCGATGGGCAGCAATTCGATCATGGCCGGTTTGGCGGGATCGTAGAGCAGTTCCGTCGGGCACATGGTGGTGCGGCCGGCGGTGGAGGGCAGCAGGCGTTGCTTCAGGTCGGAGAGGAAGATGGCGTTGATGAGTTCCGACTTGCCCCGGGAAAACTCGGCGATGAAGGCCACATGGAGCTTGTCTTCGGCCAGCCTGTCGGTGAGTTGCTGCAGGCGGAGGTCCCGCTGGGAGTCGTTGAGATCCTCCCGGTTGAGCCATTGGCGATAGTCCGCGATACGGCGCGAGAGGTCCTGGCGCCATTGGCTGTATGCCTCGAAGTCACTGACGAGTGAAGCGCTGGTCATCGTTTCTCTCCGGCTGCGCGCCCGCGGCGCGATTCGACGACTGGGACTCTAGCACAAATGGGCCATTTCCCCAGAGGCCGGAAGGGCTTCAGCGTTTTTGGCAATGGGGGCAGAGATAGGTGGCGCGTCCATTCTGGCGAAGGCTGCGGATGGGATGCCCGCAAAGCCGGCAGGCCTCGCCGGTGCGGCCATATACGTAGTAGGTCTGCTGGAAGTAGCCCGGATTGCCCTGGCCATCGACGAAATCCCGCAAGGTGCTGCCTCCGGCGGCGATGGCGCTGACCAGCGTGTCCTTCACCGCTGCCGCCAGCCGGTCGCAGCGGGGACGGGAGAGGCGGCCCGCGGCCAGACGGGGATCGATGCCGCCATGGAACAGAGCCTCGTTGGCGTAGATGTTGCCGATGCCCACGACCCGGCGGGCGTCCATGAGCAGGGCCTTGATGGGGATGTCGCGCCCCCGGATCAGAGCGTGGAGGCTGCTGCCGTCGAAGTCCCCGGAAAGCGGCTCCACGCCCAGTTCAGCGAGCAGCGGGTGGCGGTCGGGGTCGTCGCTCCAGAGCAAAGCGCCAAACCGCCGCGGATCCCGGAAGCGCAGGACGCGACCTTCCTCCAGTCGCAGATCCAGGTGGTCGTGCTTTTCCGGTGGTGCCGCTGCGTCCACCAGGCGCAGGCTTCCGGACATGCCCAGGTGGCAGACCAGGCCGCCGACATCCAATCGGATCAGCAGATACTTGCCCCGGCGGGCCAGGTTTTGGATCCGGCGGCCTGCCACCAGGGCGTCCAGGTGCTCTGGCACCGGCCAGCGCAGGCGGTGCTGGCGCACCTCGGCGCCGCGCAGAGTCCGTCCTTCCAGGTGAGGGCTCAGACCCAGGCGCACGGTTTCGACTTCGGGCAGTTCGGGCATGAATGGAAAAAACCTTGATTGGATGAGCGGTTGCGCAACTTCCCAGGGGGTGGGCGGTCTTGCATAATGCCTCGACACCCCAGCGGAATTTTGTCATGAAAGCCAAGCCTCTATTCCTTGCCTTGCTGGCAGTTTCGGTCTCCGCCTGCGCCCAGTCGCCGGTGCTGGAAACCCCCGCCGTACCCCTGCCGCCCGCGCCCCAGGGGCTGACTTCCCAGGTTCTCTACCAGTTCCTGTTGGGTGAGATTGCCGGCCAGCGAGGCGAGCTGAAGTTGTCCGCCGAGGCTTATGCCGATCTGGCGGTTCGTACCCGGGACGCCCGGGTGGCCAAGCGGGCCACGGAAGTCGCCCTCTATGCCCGCCAGAACGCCTTGGCCATGAAGAACGCGAGCCTCTGGCTGGAGCTGGACCCTGCCTCGCCCAAAGCCCTGCAAACCCTCTCGACCCTGCTGGTGGGGGCCGGCCGGCTGAGTGAGGCCAAGCCCCTGCTCGGCAGGTGGGTCAAGGCGGCCAAGCCCGCCGAGTCCTTCCTGCAAATGCATGGCCTGTTCGCCAAGCAGAAGGACCGACAGGCAGTGCTGGACATCGTCAGCGACCTGGCTGCGGGTTACCCGGGTCTGGCCGAGGCCCGTTTCGCCGTGGCCCAGGCCGCCTGGCAGGCGGGCCAGGCACACCGTGCCCTGGATGCCATGAACGAGGCCCTGCTGCTAAAGCCGGATTGGGAGTCCGCAGCCCTGTTCAAGGCCCAGGTGTTGCAGAAGGTGGAGGGTGACCAGGCCATGCTGGCATTCCTCAGGGACTATCTCGTGGCGTATCCAACGGCACGGGAGGCGCGCATCAACTACGCCAAGCAACTTGCCCGCGTCGGCAATTTCCCCGAGTCCCGCGCCCAGTTCGAATTCCTGACCCGGGAGAATCCGGAGAATCCCGAAGGCCACTTTGCCGTGGGCCTGGTGGCCATGCAGACCAACGACCCGGACAGCGCCAAGGCGAGTTTCACCAAGGCCCTGGAACTGGGGTATCCCGATCAGGCCGGCGTGCGCGTTTATCTGGGGCAACTGGCCGAGGCCCGGGGCAACCTGGATGAGGCCCTGACCTGGTACAAATCCGTGGAGGATGGGCGCGGCCAATACGACGCCCAACTGCGGGTGGCCCTGGTCCTGGGCAAGCAGGGGCGTTTACAGGAAGCCCGGGCCTGGCTGGCGGGCCTGAGCCCCGCCAGCGACGTCGAGCGCTTGCAGCAGGTCCAGACCGAGGCTCAGCTGTTGCGAGAGGCGAAGGACTACGATGGGGTCTTCAACCTGCTCGGCAAGGCTCTGGAGAAATCGCCCGAATCCCCCGAGTTGCTCTATGACCGGGCCATGGCCGCCGAGAAAGTGAACCGTCTGGATGTCCTGGAAAAGGATCTGCGCAAGCTCATCAAGCTGAAGCCCGACCATGCCCATGCCTACAATGCCCTGGGGTACACCCTGGCGGACCGCACCAACCGCATTCCCGAGGCTCTGGAATTGCTCGAGAAAGCCCTGAAGCTGGAACCCAACGATCCTTTCATCCTGGACAGCATGGGCTGGGCCCTGTTCAAGGCCAAGCGCTATGGCGAGGCGGTGGACTACCTGCGCCGCGCCCACGCTGCCCGCCCGGATCCGGAGATCACCGCCCATTATGGCGAGGCCCTGTGGATGAAGGGCGACAAGGAAGAGGCGCGCAAGGTCTGGAACAGCGGCCTCAAGACCCATCCGGACAATGAAAGCCTGCGCGAAGTCCTATCGCGCCTGAAGCCCTGATGGTGCTTGCCCGGCGCGGCGTCCTGGCCGCGCTGTCCCTGGCCCTGGCGGGCTGTGCCCAGTTGCCGGGCTTCGCGCCTGCCAAGTCCGTCTCCCTGGTCCTGTCTGCCCCGCCCGCCACCTTTCGCCTGGAAGGCCGGGTCTCGGTGAAGGCGGGAGAGGAATCCTTCTCCGGCGGGCTGGCCTGGAGGCGGGGCCTGGGTGGCGAGGAACTGCTGCTCAACACCCCCCTGGGCCAGGGGGTGGCGGAGATTCGCGCCGATGCCACCGGCGTGCGTCTCACCGATGCCAAGGGCCAAAGCCATCAGGCGCCGGATCCGGACAGTCTGGTGCGCCAGGCCCTGGGTTTGGAGCTACCCCTGCGCGGGCTTGGCTGGTGGGTGATGGGACATCCCCGCCCCCATGCGCCTTACCGGGCTGAACCCGACGAGGCGGGGCAGCTGGCCTGGCTGGAGCAGGATGACTGGCGCATCGAGTTCAGCCGCTATGCCCCCCATGCCCAGAGCGTGTTGCCGGGCAAACTGGTGGCCAAGCGAGGCGAGGATCTGGAAGTGCGCCTGGTGGTGGATCGCTGGGAGTTGCCGTGACCTGGCAATGGGACAGCTACCCGGCCCCGGCCAAGCTGAACCTCTTTCTGCACGTGGTGGGACGCCGGGCTGACGGCTATCACC
Source organism: uncultured Thiobacillus sp. (assembly GCA_964646585.1). Lineage (GTDB taxonomy): Bacteria > Pseudomonadota > Gammaproteobacteria > Burkholderiales > Thiobacillaceae > PFJX01. The sequence goes on from CAZYEY010000226.1 coordinate 13,734, forward strand.
TGTTGCAGACCGTGTTCCGCTTCCTGGATTTTGGCGACAGCCTGGAAATCACGCCCCGCCCTGACGGAGAAATCCGCCTGCCGTCGCCGCTGCCTGGTGTGCCCCTGGAGTCGGACCTGTGCTGGCGCGCCGCCCGGCTGCTTCAGACCCACACGGGCTGTCGCCTGGGGGCGGACATCCGCCTCACCAAGCGCCTTCCCATGGGGGGGGGTCTGGGAGGTGGCAGTTCCGATGCCGCCACGGTGCTGCTCGCCCTGAACCGGTTGTGGCGGCTGGATCTGCCCCGGGCCGAGCTGCAAGCCTTGGGCCTGGCATTGGGCGCTGACGTGCCGGTCTTCGTCTTCGGTCGTTCCGCCTTCGCCCAGGGGGTGGGGGAGGTGTTGGAACCCTGGACCCCTGCCCCCGCCAGCTATGTGGTCCTGACGCCACCCGTCCACGTCTCCACGCCCACCATCTTTGCCTACCCGGGATTGACACGGAATACGCCAGCCGTCACAATCGCGGCCCTCTCGGAAGGCTTCGGGCACAATGATTTGCAGCCCGTGGCCTGTGCGCTGAATCCCGTGGTGGCCGAATATCTCGGCTGGCTGCAGGAGTGGGGCGAGGCGCGCATGACCGGGTCGGGAGCCTGCGTTTTCGCGGTGTTTCCCGATCGCGTGGCGGCGGAAAAGGTATTCGCCCAGCGTCCCGGGCATATGAGCGGTTTTGTCGCCGACGGTATTGATCAGCACCCCCTCTACGGGTTTGCTGATTAGCCGGCGGCGGAACTTGGGGAGTCGCCAAGTGGTAAGGCACCGGATTTTGATTCCGGCATTCGTAGGTTCGATCCCTACCTCCCCAGCCAGACAAGGTGCCCGCTGATTGGCGGGACAACAAGCGTGCTGCGGGTGCTGCACGCTTTTTTGTTTTTTGTTGGACATGGCGGCGGAATGCGAATATGGCCTATGACAGCTTGATGGTGTTCACCGGCAACGCCCATCCCAAGCTGGCCGAGGATGTGGTGAGGCATCTCAACATCCACCTCGGCCGGGCGACCGTCGGCCGTTTCTCCGACGGCGAGGTGAACGTGGAGATCCTGGAGAACGTGCGCGGCAAGGACGTTTTCGTCCTCCAGTCCACCTGTCAGCCCACCAACGACAGCCTGATGGAGATCATGCTGATGGTGGACGCTCTGCGACGGGCCTCCGCTGGCCGCATCACCGCCGCCATTCCCTATTTCGGTTATGCCCGTCAGGACCGCCGGGTGCGTTCCGCCCGGGTACCGATCACGGCGCGGGTGGTGGCGGACATGCTCACCGTGGTGGGCGTCAATCGGGTTCTCACCATGGACCTGCACTCGGAACAGCTCCAGGGTTTCTTCGATATTCCGGTGGACAACATCTATTCCACGCCCATCCTGATGGGGGACATCTGGAAGCAGAACTACGACAACCTGATGGTGGTGTCCCCCGACGTGGGCGGCGTGGTGCGCGCACGGGCGGTGGCCAAGCGCCTGGAGTGCGACCTGGCTATCATCGACAAGCGCCGGCCCAAGCCCAACGTGGCCAAGGTCATGAACATCATCGGAGACGTGAAGGACCGCACCTGTCTGATCATGGACGACATGGTGGACACCGCCAACACCCTTTGCGAGGCGGCTGGTGCCCTGAAGCAGCATGGCGCCAAGAAGGTCATCGCCTATTGCACCCACGCGGTGCTCTCCGGCAGCGCCGTGGAGCGGGTGGGCGGTTCCGCCCTGGACGAACTGGTGGTCACCGACACCATTCCCCTGCGTGAGGACGCCAAGGCCTGCGCCAAGATCCGCCAGCTCTCCGTGGCCAACCTCATGGCCGAAACCATCCGTCGCATCAGCGACGAGGATTCCGTGAGCTCGCTGTTCATCGAATAGCGCGTTCACCCAACCGGGCTGCCTGGTCGCGGGCGGCTCATCTTCAACCCGCAAGGAGTTTAGTCATGCATATCGCAATCAACGCTAGCAAGCGCGAAGCGCAGGGTACCGGAGCGAGCCGCCGCCTGCGTCGCGCCGGCCGGGTGCCCGGCATCGTCTACGGGGGCGGCAGGGACGCCCAGGCCGTGGATCTGGATCACAAGGAACTTTTCTTTGCCCTCAAGAACGAGGCTTTCCATTCCTCGGTCCTCGATATGAACCTGGATGGCGCCAAGGAAACCGTGCTGCTGCGCGACTTCCAGATGCACCCCTACAAGCCCTTGGTGCTGCACGTGGACTTCCAGCGCGTGGACGCCACCCACAAGGTTCACCTGAAGGTGCCCCTGCACTTCGTCAACGCCGATGTGGCCCCGGGCGTCAAGCTGGGCGGCGGCGTGGTCAACCACATCCTGACCGAGGTGGACGTGATCTGCCTGCCCGACGCCCTGCCCGAGTTCATCGAAGTGGATCTGGGCAAGATGGAAGCCGGCCAGTCCCTGCACCTGTCCGACCTCAAGCTGCCCGCCGGCGTGGAACTGTCCGCCCTGGCCCGGGGGGACGACCACGGTGTCGTCAACATCCTCGTGCGTGGTGGCGGCAGCGACGCCGGAACCACCGGCGAAGCGGCGGCCTGAGCCGCCGCCTGCCCGCCCGCCCGGTGGCCGTAACCGATGCAGGCTCCCATCCGCCTGGTCGTCGGCCTTGGCAACCCGGGCCGGGAATACGCCGACACCCGGCACAACGCCGGGTTCTGGTTCTGTGAGCGCCTGGCTGCGAGGCTGGGCGTTTCTCTATCCATCGAGTCCCGTTTCCACGGCCTGGCGGGCCACGCCCGGCCCCAGGGTGTCTGGCTGCTGCTGCCCCAAACCTTCATGAACCGCTCCGGCCAGTCCGTGGGGGCTTTGGCCCGGTTCCATCGCATCGCTCCGGCGGAAATCCTGGTGGTCCATGACGAGCTGGACATTCCTCCCGGTCAGTTGCGCCTCAAGTTCGGTGGCGGCTTGGGGGGGCACAACGGCCTCAAGGACATCACCGCCCACCTAGGTACCCAGGATTACTGGCGCCTGCGTGTGGGCATCGGCCATCCGGGTGATCGCAACGAGGTGGTGAACTTCGTACTCAAGCCTCCCCGGAAGGAAGAACTGGCCGACATCGACGGGGCCCTGGAACGGGCCCTGGAGCTCTGGCCCCTGATCGAAAAAGCGGATTGGAACACGGCGGTCAAGCGCGCCAACACCAAGCCCGCTGCTCCCATTCCACCCAAACCCCCAGCGGAATCATCATGAGCCTCAAATGCGGCATCGTCGGCCTGCCCAACGTGGGCAAGTCCACCCTGTTCAACGCGCTGACCAAAGCGGGCATCGCGGCGGAGAACTACCCCTTCTGCACCATTGAGCCCAACGTGGGCATCGTCGAGGTGCCGGACCCCCGCCTCCAGCAGCTGGCCGCCATCGTCAAGCCCCAGCGGGTGGTGCCCGCCATCGTCGAATTCGTGGACATTGCCGGCCTGGTGGCTGGCGCCTCCAGGGGCGAGGGCCTGGGCAACCAGTTCCTGGCCAACATCCGGGAGACGGACGCCATCGTCAACGTGGTCCGTTGCTTTGAGGACGAGAACGTGGTGCACGTGGCCGGGCGGGTGGACCCCCTCTCCGACATCGAGGTGATCGGCACCGAACTGGCCCTGGCGGATCTGGCCACGGTGGAGAAGGCCCATGCCCGGGATGTGAAGAAGGCCCGGGCTGGGGACAAGGAGGCCCAAAAACTGGTGGCTCTCTATGAAAAGCTGCTGCCGCACCTGAACGAAGCCAAGCCCGTGCGCAGCCTGGGGTTGTCCGCCGAGGACAAGGTCCTGCTGGCACCCCTGTGTCTCATGACCGTCAAGCCGGCCATGTACGTGGCCAACGTGGCCGAGGACGGCTTCGAGAACAATCCCCACCTGGACCGGCTCCAGGCCCTGGCGGCGGAGGAGGGGGCGCCCGTGGTGGCGGTATGCGCCGCCATCGAGTCCGAGATCGCCGCCCTGGACGAGGCGGACAAACTGGAATTCCTGGAGGCCATGGGGCTGCATGAGCCAGGCTTGAACCGCCTGATCCGCGCAGCCTATGACCTCCTGGGGCTGCAAACCTACTTCACCGCCGGTGTGAAGGAGGTGCGGGCCTGGACCATCCACAAGGGTGATACCGCCCCCCAGGCCGCCGGGGTCATCCACAGCGACTTCGAGCGGGGCTTCATCCGCGCCCAGACCATCGCCTTCGACGACTTCATCGCCTTCGGTGGGGAGCAGGGCGCCAAGGAGGCCGGAAAGATGCGTTCCGAGGGCAAGGAATACGTGGTGAAGGACGGTGATGTCATGAACTTCCTGTTCAACGTCTGAATGTCAGTGCTGTTCAGCAATGCAATGAATTAGCGTTTTCTTAATTGACAAGCGGAACGAAGGCCGGAATAATGCCGCGCTTTCCCGGTGGGGTT
>CAZYEY010000227.1:0-4497 GCA_964646585.1 uncultured Thiobacillus sp.
CCCCAGGGGGAGGCGGCCCGCAAGCTGGCGGACTTCCTGGGCATCGCCACGGAACAGGCGGAAGCCCGCCCGGACGGCATGGCGAAGGCCACCACGAAGCCGACGGCGCAGCCCCAGGCCAAGACCCCGGCGACGAAGACCGCCCCCGATTGGCGGCCGATTCTGCCCGTCCCCGACGATGCCCCGCCCCACCCGGCAGCCCACCCGAAACACGGCAAGCCGGACCGGCTCTATACCTATCACGGCCAGGCCGGCGACGGGCTGGGCCACGTGGCCCGATGGGAAGCCGGCCCCACCCGACCGAAGAAGGAATTCGGCTGGCTGGTCTTCGCGGAAGCCGGCGGCCGCGCTGCTGTGCGAAGGCGAGAAAGCGGCGGAAGCGTCCTGGGAACTGATGCCGGACCATGTGGCCCTTACCTGGCCCGGCGGCGGCAAGGCGGCGGACCGGGCGGACTTTGCCCCACTGAAGGGCCGGGACGTGATTCTGTGGGCGGATGCCGACGAACCCGGCCGGCAGGCCATGAAGACGGCGGCCCGACTGGTCCGGCAGGCCGGCGCGGCTTCCGTGCGCTGGCTGAACCTGCCGGCCCTGGCGGCGGCCCGCAACCTGGGGGAACTGCCCCAGGGCTTCGACGCGGCGGACCTGTTGTCGGAAGGCTGGGGCGCGGCCCGGATGGCGGGCTTCCTGGCCCGGCCGGATGCCCTGCTGGAAGCCAAGCCCGCCCCGGCGGCGGACACCAGCCCGCCGGAAACCACGCCCCCGGATTCCCGCTTCCTGGTGGCGGACGCGGGGCTGTATTTCATCGAACCCGGCAAGGATGGGGCCGCCCCCCGTGAAGTGCGGATCGCGGACCGCTTGGAAGTCCCGGCCCTGGCGCGGGACGAAGACGGGGCGGGCTGGTCCCCGGTCCTGGTCTTCCGGGATATGGACGGCATCCAGCGAACCGAAATCATCCCGCGCCGGCTGTTTCTGGGGGATGGCATGGACGGCCCGAAACAACTTGCGGACCTGGGACTATTCATCGAGCCGGGCCGCCAAGCCCTGGACCGCCTGAAAGCCTACATCGCAAGCGCCCGGCCCGAGAAACGCGCCCGCCTGGTGGACGCCACCGGCTGGCACGGGGCCGCCTACCTGTTCCCGGACGGGGCGCTGGGGGAAACGGATGAAGCCTTGATCTATCAGGGCAGCAAGCGGGCGCTTGGGGTTTTCACGCCACGCGGCAAACTGAAGGACTGGCAAGACCATATCGCGGCCCTGGCCGTGGACAATCCCCGCCTGCTGTTCACCTTATCGGCTGCCTTCGCCGGCCCCCTGTTGAAGCCCTGCGGGGCCGCTTCCTGTGCTTTCCACTGGACCGGGGATTCTTCCCTTGGCAAATCCGGCAGCCTTCACGCGGCCGGCAGCGTATGGGGCCACCCCCAGGGGGCCGTCCATTCCTGGCGAAGCACGGACAATTCCCTGGAATACGTGGCGGCCCAACACAATGACGGGCTGCTGATCCTGGACGAATTGAAGGAAGTGGACCCGAAACAAGCCGGGGCCATCGCCTACATGCTGGGCAACAGCAAAGGGAAGAACCGCGCCCACCATGCCGGCGGCTTGCGGGAAGCCATCGCCTGGCGGATCGCCATGCTATCGAGCGGGGAAATCGGCCTGGCGGATCACCTGGCCAGTGCGGGCCAGAAAACCCACGCGGGCCAGACGGTCCGCTTCATCGAACTGCCGGCGGACGCCGGGGCCGGGCTGGGCATGTGGAACCGCCTTCACCACCTGGCGGACGGGCGGGCCTTCACGGATATTCTGAAGACGGCGGCGGCCAAGTATCACGGCACCGCCGGCCGGGCCTTCATCGCGGCCATCATCGAACACGCGGCGGACGTGCCCGCCACCGTGCGGAAGCTGGAAACGCGATTCTTCGATGAATACGTCCCGGACGATGCCGGCGGCCAAGTCCGGCGCGTGGCGGGGGCCTTCGCCCTGGTGGCGGCGGCCGGGGAACTGGCGGCCGAATGGCGGATATGCCCCTGGCCCCAGCGGGAAGCCTTCGACGCGGCCGGGCGGATGTTCGTGGAATGGCTGAAGGGCCGCCCCACCGCCGGCAACCTGGAAGAAGCCCAAATCCTGGCCCATGTCCGGCAACTGATGGAACGCAACTGGCAAGCCCGGTTTATCGACTGGCACCGGGTTTCGGAAGACAACGCGGACTTGTCCCGCATGGCGGCCGTGCCCGATGCCCTGGGCTTCCGGAAAGACGCGGCCAAGAAGGCATCGGCCTATGATCAAGACGCGCCCTATCCGGAAGCGCCCCACCGGCCGAACTACCATTTCTATGTCACGCGGGGCCGCTTCACGGAAGAGTTTTGCGGCAAGGCCGGTTTCAAGCCCCGGCGCGTGGCGGCTGTCCTGAAGGCAAGGGGAATCCTGCGCTGCGACGAAGACGGGGCCACCTGGCGGGAAGAACTGCCGAACGGGGATGCCCGGAGTTACTGCATCATCGGCCGCAAGCTGTGGGAGGTAACGGCCGATGCTTGACTGGCTGAACACCCCCGCGAAGGCCCCGGCAAGCCCGGCCCCGGAAATGACCGATGATTCCGGAGAAGCCCGAGGAAGTCCGGTTTTCCCGGTTTCCCGGTTTCAGAAATGCCTTCCCGGAAATGCAAAACAGCCCGCAAACCCGCATGGTTACGCGGTTTTCCCGGTTTCCCGGTTTTCCCGGTTTCAAAACGAGGGGGGGCCGGAAAAGAACACGGAAACGGGGAACGCTGGCGAGAAAAAAGCCGGGGCCATACCGGCACACCTGCCCGACCTTTTGAACGCAATGGCGGCCGTCCTGGACCCCGCCGAAGTGGACGAACTGAGAGAACAGGCCCGCACCGAACCGGACACCGTGGCGGAAGTCTGCCGGCTGATCCTGACGGCCCCGCCATACCCCACCGCCGAAGACGCGGCGGAACTGGATCGGCTCATTGTCCGCCTGTGCGACCTGGAACCCTGGCTGGCTGGCTATCTGCCGGAAATGCAGGCCGCCCGGCTGGCAATGGCCCCGGCCCGCTATCCCCTGGAACTGTCCCGCTTCCGGGCCTGGGTCAAGCAAGCCGAGGAAAAGCACGGGGCCGCCCCTGTGGGGGCGGGGGATGGGAGTCCTTCCGCGCCATGAATCCGCCCGCTTGTTTCCTGTTCACCGGCAACACGGAAGCCAACAGAGGGAGGGGCCACCCCCTGGGGGTCACGGGTCCTTCCGGGGCCTTGTGTATGCGGGTCGTGCCGAGTCCGGAACGCCGCTAGATCGTGGCCCGAGAAGATTGGTTAACACACGAAAGGTAAACAACATGAACACACCCGACCCCACCGGCCGCATTACCCAGGCCGAACTAGCCCGCCGTCTGAATGTCTCGCGTGGGGCCGTCTGCAAGGCCGTCAAGTCCGGAAGGATCGCCCCCGATGAAGATGGGCTCTTCGATCCCGTGGAAACGGAGATGGCATGGATCACCAACACCCGGCAGAGCGCCCGGAGGGAAGCCGGGCCGGGCAAGGCGGCCAAGAGGGGGCATTCCGACTATTCCCAGGCCCGCGCCCGGAAAGAAAGCGCCCTGGCCCGCATGGCGGAACTGCGGCTGGAACAGGCAATGGGGAACCTGCTACCCCTGGAGGAAATGCGCTTCATCTGGAGGGACACAATCCTAACCCTGGTGGGAATACTGGAAGTGCTCCCGGATCGCTTGACCCCCGCCCTCATGGGGATGAGGGAATACGAGCCCATCCGCCAATACCTGGAGGACGCCTTTAACCATATGCGTCAAGACATGTCAGACCATTTCAAGCGGCGGATGAAGGAAGCTGGAGCCGATATGGAAGAGGGGGGCCGGACATGAGTGAAAGGGGGAAATGCCCCCAGCAGAAGCTTTATGCATTACGGGATGCATTACGAGAACGAGCAACAAATATGAATCCAAGAACGGGCCGGGCTTCCGCCGGTTTGTTCAGTAGACGCCGGCTCCACCAATCACCAGGGCTCGGAAAGTCTCCGAGCCCTTTTTCTTGCCCGATATCCCCGCGCCACGCGGGGTTCCGGCCACTTGTGCTGCGGGTGGCCACCAGCCGAAACGCCCGAAATCGGCCACTTTCTCGGCCAGAGCCGTCTCTGTTCTCCGTTTGGCCTGCGGGTAGGCGCAGTTCTGGCTCTCGCAAAATCAACAACTTACGCGCGGTGGTTCATCGTCAACCAAGGCGACCGGTCACCAGTACAACTAGACGGCGTGCGTCACTTGTACTAACATTGCGGCAGTTGATCTAACAAAAGAGGTGCTGCCATGACTGCCGTCGCATCGTCGCCTTCCGCCCGCTCGGCCCGACTTGGGCTGCGCGCTACCCCCGAACAGGAGGTGGTGCTGCGCCGTGCCGCCGAGGTGGCCCACAAATCGCTGACCGACTTCATCCTCGACAGCGCGTGCCTGGCCGCCGAGCAGACCCTGCTCGATCAGCGGTTGTTCATGGTC
>CAZYEY010000228.1:0-7085 GCA_964646585.1 uncultured Thiobacillus sp.
GCGCGAAGCGTCCCCTTCAACCGGCAAGTATCGCGGGACTGAATTGCAACCCAGGCCTGGCCCAGGCTCAACCCCCCATCGTTCGGGGGGATTTGCCGGGCCTCCAGGACCTTGAGGCCTCCCTTCGCCAGATGGCCGGCCAGCTGGCGGGACAGGATGTGGTTGAGGCAGCAGCCGCCCCCCAGGGCCACGGTGTCCAGGCCCTGGGCCTGGGCGGCGCGCAGGGTCCAGTCCGCCAGGGCGCGGGCCAGGGTGGCGTGGAAGAGGGCGGCGCCTTTGCCGGCATCGGGCTCGTCCGCCAGCCGGGCCAGCAGGGGCAGCAGATCCAGGCGGCTGTCATCCCTGAGCACGTAGCCCCCCGCCAGGGGGTCCGCGTCCCCCGCCTGCTCCGCCAAGCCTTCCAGCAGCATGGCCGCCTGGCCTTCGAAGGCCATCACGTCCCGCACCCCCAGCAAGCCGGCCGCCGCGTCGAACCAGCGGCCCAGGCTGGTGGTGGGCGGGCAGTGGACGTCGTGTTCCAGCATCACGTGCAGCTGCCGGGCCAGGGGCTGGCCGGGGAAGCGGCGGGGAATCTCGTCGGCGCGGCCCAGTTTGAACAGGGCCGCCGCCGCCATGCGCCAGGGTTCCTTCGCCGCCTTGTCGCCGCCGGGCAGGGGCAGGGGCGAGAGATGGCCCAGGCGGGTGAATTCGGCCCCGTCCATCCGCAGCAACTCGCCCCCCCAGGCCTGACCGTCGCTGCCCAGGCCCACCCCATCCAGGGCCAGGCCCAGGAGGGGTCCGCTCACCCCATGCTCCGCCGCCACGGCGGCGATGTGGGCATGGTGGTGCTGCACCGGAATGGCCGGCACGCCCCAGCGCCCGGCCAGTTCCAGGGCGTGGCGGCTGCTGAAGAAATCCGGGTGCAGATCGTGGGCCACGGCCTCGGGTTTGACTTGCAGGATGTCCAGGAGATGCTCGGCGACTTCCATGAGCATGCCGCAGGTGGCCGGGTTGTCCAGGCCGCCGATGTGCTGGGAGACGAAGGCCTCGTCCCCCCGGGTGACGCAGACCGTGTTCTTGAGATAGCCGCCCAGGGCCAGCACCGGCGGGCCGGAGCGGGGCAGGCGGATGGCCCGGGGGGTATGGCCCCGGGCGCGGCGGATGAACTGGGGCGCGTCGTTGGCGCCCATGCGCGCCACCGAGTCATCGCAGCGCGCCACGATGTCCCGGTCATGGAGCAGCAGAGCGTCGGCGATGCCGGCCAGGCGTTCCACCGCCTCCTCGTTGCGGATCACCAGGGGCTCGCCCCCCGGGTTGGCGCTAGTCATCACCAATACCAGGTCCTGGGCTTGGTCCAGCCATTGCGTGCCGGCGGGCCGGCCCGCCGCCTCGTGGAAGAGGAGCCAGTGCAGAGGCGTGTAGGGCAGCATGACCCCCAGCCAGGCCAGGCCGGGGGCGATGCCGGGCAGGGCCGCGTCGGCTCCCGGCTTCCTGCGCAAGAGGACGATGGGCCGCTCGGGGGAGCGCAGCAGTTCGGCCTCGGCGGGGCTGATCTCCACCCAGTCGGCGATGGACGCCAGGTTCGCGGCCATGACCGCGAAGGGCTTCTCCTCCCGGTTCTTGCGCTCGCGCAGGCGTTGCACCGCCGCGGCATCGCGGGCATCGCAGGCCAGGTGAAAGCCGCCCAGGCCCTTGATGGCCACGATTTGTCCGGCCCGAAGCCGATGGAGGCAGTCGGCGAGGGGGTCTTGCCCCCCTCGCCCGCTGGCGGGGGCGGGGAGTGATTCCACCCACAACTTCGGGCCGCACGCCGGACACGCCGTGGGCTCCGCATGAAAGCGCCGGTCGGCGGGGTCGCGGTATTCCCGTGCGCAGTCGGGGCACAGGGGAAAGGCCGCCATGCTGGTCCGGGCCCGGTCATAGGGCAGGCCCCGGGTGAGGGTGTAGCGGGGGCCGCAGCGGGTGCAGTTGATGAAGGCGTAGCGCCAGCGCCGGTCGCCGGGGTCGAACAGCTCCGCCAGGCAGTCGGGGCACACCCCCGTGTCGGGGCCGATCAGGGTGGCGGCCTGGCCGGCGCCGCTTTCGGCGATGCGGAATCCGGCGTGTTCGCCCGTGGCCGGACCGTCGTTCCAGGTCAGGTCGCGCACCCGGGCCAGGGGCGGGATTCCCTCGGGCAGGCGGCGGGTGAAGGCCTCGATGGCTTCAGGGGCGCCCTCCACCAGCACCTCCACCCCGGCGGGATCGTTGCGCACCCAGCCGGCGAGGTTCAGTGCGTTGGCGAGATGCCAGACGTAGGGGCGGAAGCCCACGCCCTGGACGATGCCGGCCACACGCAGGCGGCGCTGGATCGGGCGGGTTACGGACCTCGGGGCGACAAGGCCGGGGGCGTTCATGAGAGCGGCCTCAGTCCCTCTCCGCCAGTTGCGCCTCCAGTTCGGCGATGCGCCGCTTGAGCAGGTCCACGTTGCGGTTCCGGGCGGCGATGGCCGCGTCCAGGCCCTCGGTGAGCCAGGCGAGCCAGCGTTCCAGCCCCGCGCCGGTGCTGGCGGAGACCTGCATGACCTGTAATTTCGGATTCACCCGGCGGGCGTATTCGACACACTTCGCCACGTCGAAGCTCAAATGCGGCAACAGGTCCACCTTGTTGAGGATCATGAGGTCGGCGACATGGAACATGTCCGGGTACTTGAGGGGTTTGTCCTCGCCCTCGGTGACCGAGAGGATCACCACCTTGTGGGCCTCGCCCAGGTCGAAGGCGGCGGGACAGACCAGGTTGCCCACGTTCTCGATCATGAGCAGGCTGTCGTCGGGCAGATTCATGCGTTCCAGGGCATGGCCCACCATGTGGGCGTCCAGGTGGCAACCCTTGCCGGTATTGACCTGGATCGCCGGCGCGCCTGTCGCGCGGATGCGGTCGGCATCGAAGCTGGTCTGCTGGTCGCCTTCCACCACCGCCACACGGGTTTTATCCCTGAGCAGCTCGATAGTCTTCACCAGCAGGGTGGTCTTGCCGGAGCCGGGACTGGAGACCAGGTTGACGGCGAAAATGCCGTGTTCGGCGAACCATCTCCGGTTGTTGGCGGCGTAGGCGTTGTTCTTGCCCAGGATGTCCTGCTCGATCTTGACCATGCGCTCCTGGGTGAGGCCCGGGGCGTGGGCGTGGGCGGGGCCGAGGCCGTAATGGAGGTCGCCCTTGTGCTCGTGGAAGTGCATGGCCCCTTCTCCGTGGTGGAGCTCGGCTTCCGCGTGGCTGTGGCTGTGGCTGGCGCCCGCATCGTGCAAGTGGTCGTGGTGGTGGTCGTGGCCGGCATGCCCATGCTCGTGGCTGTGCTCATGGGCATGGCTGTGGCCGTGCTCGTGGGGATGGTTGTGCACGGTGCCGTCGGCGTGGGTGTGCTCATGGCCGTGGACGTGGAGATGCTCGTGGCCATGGACGTGGGTATGGGGATGGCTGTGATCGTCGGGATGATCATGCTCGTGGCCCTCGATCCTGGTTTCACCCTGGCCGCAACCGCAGACGGTACACATGGACAGACTCCTGAAAATTACTCGACCAACAAATCCTTCACCCGCATCCCGGTGCCGCCGGTGGCCTGCACCTGATAACCGCCGCACTTGGGGCAGGCATCGTAGAGGGCCTGAATCTCCACCGTCTCGCCGCAGGCCAGGCAGAAACCCTGGCCGGGCAGACGCTCCAGTTCCACCCGGGCGCCGTCCGCGACGCTGCCTTTCAGCACCACGTCCAGGCAGAAGCTCAGGGCCTCCACCTCGACGCCGGACAGGGCGCCGATCTCCAGGCGCACCTCGGTGACCCGCCGGAAACCCTGCTTGGCGGCGGTGTCCTCGACGATCTGGAGGATGCCCTCGGCCAGGGACATTTCATGCATCGATCAGTTCGACTCCATAGGCGACACAAGGATCCAGGGACTGGGACACCAGCCGGGCAACCGCTTCCAGCCCCGCCCCTGCTTCCAGGCCGGCCAGGGCCTGAGCCAGGGGGCCCGCGGGATGAAAATTCCATTCCGTAGGGGCGATGATGCGGTAATCCGCGACCTTGCCCTCATTCAGCCGCACCACGTGGATCAACAGGCCCCGGGAAGTCTCCACGCCGGCCATGCCGGTATTTTCCCCCAAGGCCCAGGCCCGGACCACCCGGGGGCGGCCGCCGTAGTCGGCCTCGGCGCCCAGGCGTTGCGGCAGTTCGGCCAGTTCCAGCAGGCGGGCCAGCAGGCGGGCGCCGGCGCCGGAGCCACGCCGGGCGATCCAAGCAGCGAGCAGCGGCCGGTTGCCGGACCGGGCCAGGGTTCCGGTCTCGGCGGGCGCGTCCCGCCAGGTGGGGGCGGCGCAGAAAGCGGGTTCCGCCAGGGCGCGCCAGGCCAGTTCCCGGGCGGCGGCGTCATCCAGGTCGGCCAGGGCCGGCAGCAAAGCGCAGGGGCTTCCGCCCGGATCCGGTCCGTCGCCCAGGCCGGCGAACAGCTTCGCCACCAGGGTGACGCCGGCCTGGCGCCAGGCATCGAAGCCATCCCCGTCGCGACAGAACCAGACCTGCGGCGCCTGGCCCAGGACAGCCGTTTGCAGCAGGGCTTCGAGGGCGCTGGCGAAAGCGGCGGTGTCGGCGGCGGCCTGGCGCAGCTTGAGCAGACTGGGCATGTCCGGCGCCCGGCCGGCCTGTTCCGGCCAGTTGAGCAGCAGGCGCCAGGCGTGTTCCTGGGCCAGCTCCACCAGCACTTCCCGCTCCCGCCGCAAGCGAACGTCCTGGGCGGGCTCCACGCCCCGGGCCGCTTCGCAGGCGGCCTGGGCCGCCACCTTCTGGGCCTTGCCGCAGAGGCTGAAGATGAGGCCGGCCAGGTCGGCCGCCTCCTCCGGGGAGCGCCCGGCCATGAGCCTCTGGGCGAGCTGGGGACGGGAGGAACGAATGTCCACGCCGACCACGGCCGACACCGCGCGGGTCAGGCGGATGTCGATGCGGCCTTCCAGAGAGGAAGCGGTCACCCCTTGTCTCCGGGCCGCAGCAGGGCGCCGAAAAAGCCGCGCCGGCTCACCGGCTGCTCCAACCTGGCCACCAAGCCCTGGGGAGGAGCGGCGGCAGGCTGGGCCGCCGGCGGGGCGGGGCTGAAGACTTCCGCCAGCACCGCCGAGGCCACTTCCCGGGCCTGATCCATGGTCTGGAAGTCGAACATGGGGGAGAACAGGGAACTGGTGAGGTAAGGGCCCAGTTCCTCCTCGAAGGCGGTGAGGAATTCGTAGCTGCCGGCGGGCAGTTCCCGGTCGCGCTTGCAGCCACTGGAGAGGTCGTACCAGGTGGAGGCCGGGCTGGGCAGGCAGATGAGGCTCATGAACCAGGGGGTGATGAGGACACCCACCCATTCGTTTTCCCAGCGGCGAAAGCCTACGGCCTCCACTTCCAGGGCCGGGTTGAGGATGGCAATGCCGGCCATGCGGGTGGTGGCAATGCGCCGGAACACTTTTTCCAGCAGGGCGGCTGGGCTGTCCTGGTCCATCCGGAGGGATCCGGCCTCAGTCATGGTCCACCACCATGAACTGCTCCCGGGCGCCGTCGCAATTGGGGCAGCGCCAATGGGGAGGCAGATCGGCGAAAGGGGTGCCGGGGGGAATCTGCCACACCGGGTCCCCCACGGCCGGGTCGTAGACATGCCAGCAGATCTTGCATTCGAGCCGGGCATCGGGGGGCAGGCGGCTGGCGTCGCCCAGAAAGGAGCCTTCAAAGGTAGGCATGGATGGAACGCGCTTGAAACGGGTTTGCAGTGCAACATCATCCCCCCGGACCACGGCTCTTGTCTCCCCCTTTTCGCGGAGGGGAATGGCGCGCCGGGCCCGGCTTCAGCGCCTATTTCGGATGAAGCCATGCCAGCACTTCCGCCAGGCGTTGGGCGCTGTCTTCCAGATCCTCGGCGGCGGCCCGGGCCACCTCGGGCACGTCGACGATTTCCAGGGTGTTGAGGATGAGGGCATCCTGGGAGTTGAAGTACTGCACCCACCACACCCGGGCCACCCCGGTGGCGGTGATGCGGCAGTTGCCGTAGCCCCGGGACAGCAGGGTGACCCGCCCCCTGCCCAGGCACTGGTCAAGCCAGGCGGCGTCCTCCGGGCCGAAGGGCAGCAGGGAGAGGTTGATGATGTGGGGCCCGGCGACGGAGCCGGTCACCCGCTCGGTCACCTCCGCCAGCAGGGCCGGGGCGTTGATGACGCCAGGGTTGATGGGCCGGGGCCTGGGGATGGCCAGGCCGGCCCTGGCCGCCAGGCCCACGGCGGCGGGCACCTCGCCCACTTCCACCCGGTCGGCGAAGGCGTTGCCCTCCAGATCCCGGCCCCGCAGCCGCCAGATGCCGGCAAAGATGCTTTCCTGAATGGCCAGGGTGCCGGATTCGCCGGCCACCTGGGCGCTCACCTCCCCCTCCCCCAGCGTCTGGTCGAGGAGCTTGCGGTCCGACTCGGACAGGCTGCTCATGTCCAGGCTCAAGACGCCCATGCCGGGCCGCCACTCGCGCGTCAGGTCAAGGAGCCGGCCCAGCCAGGCGCGGGCCTCGCCGTGCGCGCCCACTTCCTCCGGCTCCGGCAGGATGGGGGGCTGGAAAGTGCGCATGTCGTGGGGCATGGGCAGATAGTCCAGGGGCTCGTCTTCCTGCTGGGAGCCGGGACCAAGGCTTGCTGTCACGCCGACGACGGGAATCGGAAAGGGGTGCATGGCAGTTCCTCAGTGGCAGGGGGCGGCGGTGGACGGCGTGGAGACTGGAATGCCGACGGATGGGGGCCGGCTCCCGGGGGTGGCCAGCAGTTCCTGGATGCGCGCCAGGTACACGGCCCAATCCTGGATGCCGGAGATCATGCCCACGTAGGCGCCAGCGCGTAGGAACACCAGGGTGGGCCAGCGGTTGAAGCCGTAGCGGGCCTGCATGGCGGGCTCCATCCCCATGGCAGGGATGCCGGCACGGAAGCGTCCTGGAAAGGCGCCCAGGATTTCCGGTAGCACCACGGCCACGTCCAGGCATTCCGGGTACTGGACCGGGTCGCCGGCGCAGAACAGCACGGCGTCTCCAGGGGCGTTGCCGAAGGCTTCCAGGTCTTAATCCCTTTGTTTTCAGGGC
>CAZYEY010000229.1:0-3259 GCA_964646585.1 uncultured Thiobacillus sp.
GCCCTCCCCCGACCTCCAGGTGGAGACCCATAGGCTGCTGCTGGGCCTGCTGCGGGAGCACATGCCCGGGATGCTGGCGGCGAACATGGTGGTGGCCACGGCCTTCGCTGTCATGTTCGGGTACGAGACGGGGGATCGGCGCATCGGCTTCTGGTGGGTGGCGCCGATGCTGATCAGCGCCCTGCGCTGGGCCTGGAACCACCGTCAGGGCGGCATGCTGGATCAACTGGGGGCCTCGGGACTGGAACGGGCGGCCCGGGGCTACACCCTGCTTGCCGGCATCAATGGCCTGGTCTGGGGCCTGCTGGCATGGGTTGCCTTCAACGGCGAGGAAGTGAACCAGGATTTCGTCACCATCGCCGTGGTGGTGGGCATGACCGGCGGCGCCGTGACACCCCTGTCCACCCTGCGCTGGGCCTATTCCCTCTATGCCTGCGCCGTCCTCGTCCCCTTCATCGTCAAAGCTTTCTGGCTGGGCGGCGGCGCCTACGTGTCCGGGGGGCTGTTGCTGACCACCTATCTGCTGATCCTGCTGAGTTACAGCCGTTCCATCCACCGCACCCTGAGTCACGCCTTCCACGTGCAACTGGAAAAGGACCATCTGATCCGGGAACTGGAAGCCTTGTCCCGTTCACGGTCCTTGTTCCTGGCTGGGGTCAGCCACGATCTGAAACAGCCGGTTCAGGCTCTGGGCATGTTCACCGCCTGTCTGGAAGGCCATGCCCGGGACCAGCAAGGCCCCCTGGGCGAGGAACTCAGGCGCCTTTCCCACAACAGCGCCCTGGCCCTGGCATCCATCAGCGGCCAGGTCAGCCGCCTGCTGGAACTGTCCCGGCTGGAAGCGGGGGAAATCCAGCCCCGACGCCGTCCCGTCCGCCTGGCCAATCTGTTCGACTACACCCGTGCCCAACAGGCCGACAAGGCCCGGGACAAGGGCCTGGAGCTGCGCTTCGCGGAAACGAACATGACGGTGGTCAGCGACCTGAAAATGTTGCAATCCATTCTGGACAACCTGGTCAGCAACGCGGTGCGCTACACCCTGCGGGGCCGGGTGCTGGTGGGCGCCCGCCGGCGCGGGGACCAGGTGGAGATCCAGGTCTGGGACACCGGACCGGGCATTCCCGCTCCCAGCATCCCCCTGCTGTTCGAAGCCTACCGGCGCTTCGACGACACTGCCCGGGGCGCGGAACTGGGCCACGGCCTGGGCCTGGCCCTGGTGAAGAAGCAGGCGGAATTGCTGGACCACGAACTCATCGTGGATTCCCGGCCCGGCCGGGGTTCCCTGTTCGCCGTGCGGCTGCCCCGGGCTCCCGGCGGATAGGCGGCCTCTTTCTCCAGTGGTTCCCCTTTCTTCCCCCTCTCCCCTTCTCTACCCGTTCAAGGCCATGGCTCCATGGGACAGGTCCAGTCCACTCCCGCAAGGAAACCGCGCTCCCTTTGCCATTCCCGGCTGGGGAGCAGCCAGTCCCCGGTGTTATAGTTTGGCGCCCCTGCCAGGCATCCCACCATGTTCAGCCAAGCCCGCCTCCAACTCCTCAGCATTCGCGACTGGCTCCGGTTCGCCGTCTCCCGCTTCAACGAAGCCGGCCTGTTCTTCGGCCATGGCTCCCGGGATGCCTATGACGAGGCGGCCTACCTGATCCTGCACAGCCTGCACCTGCCCATCGATTCCCTGGAGCCGTTCCTGGAGGCCCGCCTCCTGCCCGAGGAATCCGAGCGCCTGGCGACCATCCTGGAACGCCGGGTGCGGGAGCGTTTGCCGGCCGCCTACATCACCGGCGAAGCCTGGCTCCAGGGCTTCCGCTTCCGGGTGGACGAGCGGGTCATCGTGCCCCGCTCCTTCCTGGCGCCTTTGATCCTGGAACGGTTCCAGCCCTGGCTGGCGGATCCGGGCGAAGTCCGCCGGGCCCTGGACCTGTGCACCGGATCCGGCTGCCTGGCTATCCTGCTGGCCGAGGCTTTCCCTGATGCCACAGTGGACGCGGTGGACCTGTCGGCGGATGCCCTGGAGGTGGCCTGGCTCAACGTGGCCGATTACGGCCTGGCCGAGCGCGTCGCCCTGCATCAGGGTGACCTGTTCACGCCCCTGGGGCAGACCACCTATGACCTCATCGTCTCCAACCCACCCTATGTGAACGCCGAATCCGTCGCCGCCCTGCCGCCGGAATACCGGCACGAGCCGGCCCTGGCCCTGGGTTCCGGCGCCGATGGCCTGGACGCGACCCGGGTCATCCTGCGTGACGCCGCCCGCCACCTGAACCCGGGCGGCCTCCTGGCGGTGGAGATCGGTCACAACCGGGCCGTGCTGGAAGCCGCCTTCCCCGAGCTGGACTTCACCTGGCCCGACATCGAAGGCGGTCAGGACACGATCTTCCTGCTCACCCGGGAACAATTGCTGTAAGAACCCGGCCTTTATAATCTGCCCAAATTTTCGAAGGCCACAGCCATGGAGTCCGTCATGGAACAAATCGACATCTTCGTCACCTCCCTCACCACCTTCTGGACCCAGGTGGCCAGCTTCCTGCCCAAGCTGTTGCTCGCTCTGATCCTCCTGGTCCTGGGCTGGATGCTGGCCAAGGTTGTGCGCTCCGGGGTCATGCGCCTGCTGTCCTTGATGAAATTCGACCGGGCCACGGAGAAATCCGGCCTGGAGGCCTTCATGAAGCACGCCGAGCTGGATCTCTCGGTGGGCTCGGTGCTGGGGAATCTGGTCTACTGGCTGATCATTCTCGCCGTCATCGTCACCGTGGCCGACTCCCTGGGCCTGCAAATGGTGGCGGACCTGTTCAACAAGGTGCTGCTTTACATCCCCAATGTCATCGTCGCCATTCTGGTGCTGGTGTTCGGCACCATCCTGGCCCGCTTCATCAACCGGCTGGTGTTCGCCTGGCTGAACAACGTGGAGTTCGAGGGGGCGCTGACCGTCTCCACCTTCTCCGAGTACGCCATGATGGTGTTCGTCTTTTTCATCGCCATGGAGCAATTGCAGATCGCCAACGAGCTGCTCACCGCCGCCTTCATCATCGCTTTCGGCGCCGTTGGGCTGGCCTTCTCCATCGCCTTCGGCCTGGGCGCCAAGGACTGGGCCGCCAAGGTGATCGAGAAAATCGTCGAGAAGAAGCGCGCCCCCTGACACGGCCGGCACGCGCGTGGGCCGGACAGGCAAGTTCTTCCTCCTCCTTGGCTTCTGGCTGGGCCTGGGGCTGTTGCTCTATCTCTTCTTCCTGCGCCGGGAAGCGCCACCCATCCAAGTCCTGGG
>CAZYEY010000230.1:0-4313 GCA_964646585.1 uncultured Thiobacillus sp.
CCAGCACCCAGCCTGATGCCGTTCTTCCCGGCTGCCGTGCCCCAGCCTCCTCAGACCCAGGCCAAGCCCACCCCGGCTCCGACTCCCGAGAAAGCGCCGACAGCCCCCCAGAGCCCGGCCGCCACGCCGCCCTTGGACCCGGCCACCTTCATGCAGATGTTCATGAAACCCGCCGAACCGGCGAAGTAAGCCGGTGGGCAGGCATGAAGGAGCCCGGCTGAGGCCGGGTTTTTTCATGGGGGGGGCGGTGGTCAGGAAGCCCCTCGCAGCAACCGGATGTCCGCCTGAATGGGAGCCACCACCGGTTCGATCTTGCGACGCATGAGGGAGCCGATGGCGGTGGAGCGGGCGAAGATGGTCTTGAGGGGCGCTTCATTCACCCCCGCCAGACGGGCGGCAGCCTCCAGGCAGGGGGCAAAGCGCTGGCAGGCGTCCCGGCTTGGCTGATCGATGCTGCCAGACCAGGCTTCGCCACCGGAGAAGTAACGGCCGATGGCATTGAGGGTGCGGGTCACCACTTCCTGGGTTTCCGGTCGATCCAGGATCTCGGCGGCAGCGGCGAGGAAGGTTTGGCCTTGGGCGGACAGGGCCCGCTCCAGGGCGCAGGGCGCGGGCTGGCCGGCGGCGAGCTGGTCGGCGTAGGCGGCGCGAACGGCTTCCAGGTCGGGATGTGCGGGGCCGGGTAACGGCAGCTTGCCTGCCGCCATTTCCAGGAAGGCCACGTAGTGGCTGTTGGCGCGCTTGCCCCGCTTCCAGGTGGTTTCCATTTGTTCGGGGGTGAGCACGCCGGAGTGGAGCAGCACCGCCACCGTGTCCATGATGGCGAGTTGGTCTTCCTGCAGGAAGGGCAGGTGTTCCACCAGGAAATCGGCCAGCACCTTGCCCATTTCTCCTTGGGATACCGCATCCCGGCGCAGCATGAGCCGGGCGTTCTCGATGGTGGGCTGGATCCACCAGGCGTAGCGGGCCAGTTCATCGGTGAGGGCGGGGGAATAGACCACCGCTACCACTGCCTCGGGCTCGCCGGTGAGGAGCAGCTTGCCCAGGTTGATGCCTTCCATCTGGCCGTGGCGGGTCCAGCGGGAAAGATAGACCGGGTAGCCGCCGGGAGAGCCCAGGGCGTGGCCGGACAGCAATTCCCGGACATGGCGCAGGTATTTGTCCGGCCGGCAGTTGGGCACCAGGGGAATGCTGGCTTCGCCCTGGCTGGTGAGGGCGTGCAGGACCAGATTGGATTCGTCGATGCGCACCGCCTTCAGGTTCTGGGCCAGCAGGACTTCCAGGCGGAAGCGATCCTCGGGGGAGAGCTCGTCGTGCATTCCTGACCTGCTCAGCCGACCAGCTTCGCGAAGCAACGGGCGGCGGCGGCCACGGTGGCATCGATGTCGGCGTCCGAGTGGGCGGCGGAGACGAAGCCCGCCTCGAAGGCGGAAGGCGCGAGGTACACGCCTTCCAGCAGCATCAGGTGAAAGAAGCGGTTGAAGGCGTCCTTGTCGCTGGCCATGACCTCGGCATAGGAGGTGGGCGGGGTGGCGCGGAAATAGATGCCGAACATGCCGCCCACGCTGTCGGCAGAGAAGATCACGCCGGCGTCCCGGGCGGCGGCGGACAGGCCATCCACCAGGCGGCGGGTTTTCGCAGAGAGCGTTTCGAAGAAACCCGGCGCGGAAATCTTCTCCAGGGTCTTCAGGCCGGCCGCCACCGCCACCGGGTTGCCGGACAGGGTGCCGGCCTGGTAAACCGGGCCCAGGGGGGCGAGCCTGTCCATGATTTCCGCCCGGCCGCCGAAGGCGCCCACGGGCAGGCCGCCGCCGATGACCTTGCCCAGGGTGCTGAGGTCGGGCTGGATGCCGTACAGGCCCTGGACACCGCGCGGACCGGCGCGGAAACCGGTCATCACCTCGTCGAAGATGAGCACGGCGCCATGCTTCGTGCAGTTCTCCCGCAGGGCTTCGAGGAAGCCGGCACGGGGCTTGATGAGGTTCATGTTGCCGGCCACCGCCTCGACGATGACGCAGGCGATCTCGCCGCCTTTCTCGGCGAACACCCGGTTCAACTGGTCGATGTCGTTGTAGTCCAGCACCAGGGTGTGGCGGGAGGTATCGGCCGGCACGCCCGCGGAACTGGGGGCGCCAAAGGTGAGCATGCCGGAACCGGCCTTCACCAGCAGGCTGTCGGCATGGCCGTGGTAGCAACCCTCGAACTTGATGAGCAGATCGCGCCCGGTGAAACCCCGCGCCAGGCGGATGGCGCTCATGGTGGCCTCGGTGCCGGAGGAGACCAGGCGCAGCTTTTCCATGCTGGGCAGCATGGCCCGGAGCTTCTCGGCCATGACCAGTTCCATCTCGGTGGGAGCGCCGAAACTCAGGCCCAGGGCGGCGGCGTCCTGCACCGCCTTCACCACGTCCGGGTCGGCATGGCCCAGGATGAGCGGACCCCAGGAGCCCACGTAGTCCAGGTAGGCCTTGCCGTCCGCGTCCCACACGCGGCTGCCCTGCCCCCGCGTGAAGAAGCGGGGCGTGCCGCCCACGGAGCGAAAGGCGCGCACCGGTGAGTTCACGCCGCCGGGGATGACTTTCTGGGATTGCTCGAACAGCTGGTCGTTGCGGGAGCTCATGGGTTTTCCTCGAAATGCGTCAGGAATTGTCGGGTGGTCTTGTACGGGTCTGCTGCTTCGAACAGGGCGCTGATCACCGCCAGCAGATCGGCCCCGGCAGCCACCAGTTCCCCGGCATTGGCCGGGGTGATGCCGCCGATGGCGCACACCGGCAGGCCGGTGACCGCCTTGCCCGCCGCCAGCAGCGCCGGATCGGCCCGTTTGGCGAGGGGCTTGGTGGGCGAGGCGAAGAAGCTGCCGAAGGCGATGTAGTCGGCGCCGGCCTTCGCCGCCGCTTCCGCCAGGTCCAGGCGCTGGTAGCAGGAGGCGCCCAGGATTCTACCGGGTCCTGCGGCGTCCAGGCGGCGGCGGGCGCGGGCCAGTTCACCGTCGTCTTCTCCCAGATGGACACCGTCGGCCTCGCAGAACAGGGCCAGATCCAAATCGTCGTTGACGATGAGGCGGGCGCCGTATTTCCGGGTGAGGCCACGCAGGGCCACGGCCTGTTCCTGGCGGTGGCAGTCGGTCGTGGTCTTGTTGCGGTACTGGAGCCAGCGGCAGCCGGCGGCCAGGAGGACTTCGGTGGTTTCCAGCAGCCGGCGGCTGTCGGGCCAGTCCGGGGTGATGGCGTAGAGACCGCGCCAGCCGCCGGCGGCAGCAGAACTACTCTTCATCGTCTCCGCGCACCCAGTACAACCGGTCCGGGATGTACTGGCCCATGCCGGGCCGATAGGCGTTCCTGAGGGTCTGGTAGGTGAATTCCTGGGCTTCCCGCACGGCGTCGGCCATGTCCTGGCCCTGGGCCAGGAAGGCGGCCAGGGCCGAGGCCAGGGTACAGCCGGAGCCGTGATAGGCGCCTGGCAGTCGATCCCATTGCAGGCGGTGGACCACGCCGCCGTCGCCGTGAAGGGTGTTGACCACCTGGACGCCCTGCTCATGGGCGCCGGTGATGAGGACGTACTCGCAGCCCAGGTCCAGCAGGCGGCGGGCGCACTCGTCCAGGGGCGGGTCGTCGTTCTCCTCGTCCACATCCTCGGCCAGGCGGCGCGCCTCGATGCTGTTGGGGGTAAGGACGGTGGTCTGGGGCAGCAGCAAGTCCCGCAGGGCTTCGATCAGTTCCTCGTTGGCCAGGGGATCGCCCCGGCCTGAAGTGAGTACCGGGTCCAGCACCAGGGGAATATCCGGGTAGTCGGACACCACCTCGGCGATGGCGGCCACGGCCTCCACGCTGCCGATCATGCCGATCTTGATGGCGGCCACCGGCATGTCCTCCAGGACCCCCCGAGCCTGGTCGGCAATCCATTCGGCGTCCAGGGGCAGATAATCGTCCACGCCCACCGTGTCCTGGACGGTGACGGCGGTGACCACGGAAAGGGCATGGCAGCCCAGGCTGGAGAGGGTGAGCACGTCCGCCTGGAGGCCGGCGCCGCCATCGTCAAGACCCTCGTCAAGGTTCCCCAGGCCGGCGTGGTGGTGAGCGACAAGGTGGACCCCGCCCTGCGGGAACGGAACCGCGCCGCTTTCACCAAGCTCGACAAGGATCTGGAAATCCGCCTCAAACGCAGCAGCCTGGCCGAGGATGTGGCCGAGGAGAACGACGACCCGCCCCTGGACGAGTTCGCCCGCCGCCCGCTGGACCTGGGCGGCGCGTACGTCCTCATCACCGGCGCCCAACAACAGGTCATCCTGGCCGCCACCCCCCTTCCCGGGAACGGCG
>CAZYEY010000231.1:0-13629 GCA_964646585.1 uncultured Thiobacillus sp.
GTCCCGGACGGCGGCGAAGGGGATCACCTCGTCCTGGTCGCCGTGGAGGATGGTGGCGGGAATCCGGGGGGGCTCGAAGGCGTACATGGACACTGCCGGCCCCACCATGATCAGGCGCTGGGCATGGAGTTGCCTGGCAACCCGCTGCTGCACGTAGGCGCCGAAGGAGAAGCCCAGCAGGGTCCAGGGCAGGCTGCCATAGTGGGCTTCCACGGCCCGGGCCACGGCCAGCAGGTCCTCGGTCTCGCCGACGCCATGGTCGAACTCGCCTTCGCTGCCGCCCACGCCGCGGAAGTTGGGGCGCGCCGCCACCAGGCCGCAGCTCAAGGCCGCCCGGGCCAGGGTCCAGGCCACCTTGTTGTCCAGACTGCCACCCCCCAGGGGGTGGGGATGGGCCACCAGGGCCAGGCCCCGGGGTTCGCCGTCCGGCTCCTCGATGACCGTTTCGATGGCGCCTGCGGGGCCCTTGATGCGGAGTTTGTGCTTTTTCACGACCGGCGCGGACCCTCTCCCCCTCCCAGCCTCCCCCGCAAGCGGGGGAGGGGAGAAAAGATGTCTTCCACTCGCTCAGACCGTCGCCGTGGATTTCCACCACATGGGGCTCGATGTGGCCGGCGATGAGCTCCCGGGGACTGCCCCGGGCGATGGCCCGGCCGTGGTCCAGGACGCTGATGACGTCGCACAGACGCTCCGCCTCGTCCATGAAGTGGGTGGTGAGCAGCAGGGTCTTGCCCTGACCGATGAGCCGGCGCAAGCCCTGCCAGATCAGGTGGCGAGCCTGGGGGTCCAGGCCGGTGGTGGGTTCGTCCAGAATGATGAGGTCGGGGTCGTTGACCAGGGCCCGGGCCAGGGTCAGCCGCCGCTTCATGCCGCCGGACAGGGTGGGGATGGGGGCGTCGGCCTTGCCGGACAGACCCGCGAACTCCAGCAGGCCGGGAATCCGCTCGGCGATGGTCTTGCCGGACAGGCCGAAGTAGCGGCCGTAGGTGAAGAGGTTCTCGGCCACGGTGAAGTCCGGGTCCAGGCTGTCCACCTGGGGCACCACGCCCACCAGGCGGCGTGCCTGCTTCGCCGCCGCAGGCATGGGGTGGCCCAGCAGTTCCACCGTGCCGGCATCGGCGCCGATGAGGCCCAGACTCAAGCGCAGGGTGGTGGTCTTGCCGGCGCCGTTGGGGCCCAGCAGGCCATGGCAGCGGCCCGGCTCCAGTTCCAGGTCGAAGCCGTCCACCACGGGCTGGCCGCCATAGCGCTTGGTGAGGCCCCGCAGGCGCAGGGGGGCGCTCATGGCCGACACAGGCCCTCCACGTGGCCCTGCAATTCCTTGAGGCGGCCATGGAAGAAGTGGCCGCAGCCTTCCACCACGATGAGGGGAATGGCGTGGGCCTGGGCATAGTCCCGGACGGCGGCGAAGGGGATCACCTCGTCCTGGTCGCCGTGGAGGATGGTGGCGGGAATCCGGGGGGGCTCGAAGACGTACATGGACACCGCCGGCCCCACCATGATCAGGCGTTGGGCATGGAGTTTCCTGGCAACCCGCTGCTGCACGTAGGCGCCGAAGGAGAAGCCCATGAGCGTCCAGGGCAGGCTGCCATAGTGGGCTTCCACGGCCCGGGCCACGGCCAGCAGGTCCTGGGTCTCGCCGACGCCGTGGTCGAACTCGCCCTCGCTGCCGCCCACGCCCCGGAAGTTGGGGCGCACGGCCACCAGGCCGCAACTCAAGGCCGCCCGGGCCAGGGTCCAGGCTACCTTGTTGTCCAGGCTGCCGCCTCGCAGGGGGTGGGGATGGGCCACCAGGGCCAGGCCCCGGGGTTCGCCGTCCGGCTCCTCGATGACCGTCTCGATGGCGCCTGCGGGGCCCTTGATGCGGAGTTTGTGCTTCTTCAACGGGCAGTCAGATCTTCAACCGTTCCACCACCTGGCCGTCGCGCAGATGGGATTCGACGATCTCGTCGATGTCGGCCTGGTCCACGTAGGTGTACCAGACCGCGTCGGGATAGACCACGCACACCGGCCCCTCGCCGCAACGGTCGAAGCAGCCCGCCCGGTTCACCCGGCAGTCGCCGCCCTTGCCGTGGAGGCCCAACTTCTTGGCCTTCTTCTTGGCGTATTCGAACATGGCTTCGGCATCGTGGTCGGTGCAGCAGGGCTGGCCGTCGTCGCGCCGGTTGAGGCAGAAAAACAGGTGGTGTCTGAACAGGCTCATTGGACATTCACAGTTCGTGGGATTTCGCGCAGGACCCCTTGGCCTTCTCTACCGGGTATTTCGCGGCATTGATGGCCAGCTTGTCCTCGGCCGCCTTGAGCAGGTCGATGTCCAGGCAGTTGGCCAGGCTCACCAGGTAAATGAGCACGTCGGCCATTTCCTGGCGCACCGCCTCCCGCTTGGACGGCGGGAGGTTCAGGCTTTGCTCGGGAGTCAGCCACTGGAAGGGCTCCAGCAGTTCCGCCGCCTCGACGATGAGGGCGGCGGTCAGGTTCTTGGGATCGTGGTATTGGTGCCAGTCCCGTTCCCGCCCGAACGCCTTCACGGCGGCGGCAAGCTGTTCCAGGGTGGTGATGGGCATGGGTCGGATCCGGGTCTCGGGGTGGGGGCAGTTTAGGACAGGTCTTTGCGCAAGCTTACAACGGCATGGCGTAATCCACGATCAGGGGCGCGTGGTCGGAAAAGCGCTGGTCCTTGTAGACAAAGGCGCTTTGGGCCAGGGCGGCGATGCCCGGGGTGGCGATCTGGTAGTCGATGCGCCAGCCAACGTTCCTGGCCCAGGCCTGGCCCCGGTTGCTCCACCAGGTGTAGGCCTCGCCGGCATGGTCCGGGTAGAGCCTGCGATAGACATCGACGAAGCCCAGGCGCTCGAACACCCCGGTGATCCAGGCCCGCTCCTCGGGCAGGAAGCCGGAGTTCTTCTGGTTGGATCTCCAGTTCTTCAGGTCGATCTCCTTGTGGGCGATGTTCCAGTCGCCGCAGAGGATGACCTCCCGCCCGCCGGCCGCGAGCCGTTCCAGGTGGGGCAGGAAGCGTTCCATGAAGCTGAACTTGGCCGCTTGGCGCTCTTCGGAACTGGAGCCCGAGGGCAGATACAGGGAAATCACGGACAGCGCCCCGAAGCGCGCCTCAAGGTAGCGCCCCTCGGCGTCGATGTCCGGAATGCCCAGCCCTTCGACGAGTTCATCCGGCCGGCGCCGGGCGTAGAGGCCCACGCCGCTGTAGCCCTTCTTCTCGGCGCAGTGGAAGTAGCCTTGCAAGCCCGCCGGCGTCCGCATCTCGGGCGTCAGGTCGGTGGCCTGGGCCTTGAGTTCCTGGAGGCAGACCAGGTCGGCATTCTGGTTTTCCAGCCAGGGATAGAGTCCTTTGCTGGCGGCGGAGCGGATTCCGTTAAGATTCAGGGTGATGACACGCATGGATGAGGGGATTCAGGGTGCAGGGTTTCAAAGGTGCGTTCCTCGATTTCGCCATTGCCCAGCGAGTGCTGCTGTTCGGCGAGTTCAAGACCAAGGCCGGGCGCATGAGCCCCTATTTCTTCAATGCCGGCCTGTTCAACGACGGCCTGTCGCTGAAAAAGCTCGGCGAATTCTACGCCAGGGCCATCGCCGCCTCCGGCCTGGCCTTCGACGGCCTGTTCGGACCCGCCTACAAGGGCATCCCCCTGGCGGCGACGGTGGCGGTGGCCATGGCCAGCGAGGGCCGCAACGTGCCCTTCAGCTACAACCGCAAGGAGGCCAAGGACCACGGCGAGGGCGGCACCATCGTCGGCGCCAGGCTCGCCGGCCGCATCCTCATCGTCGACGACGTGATCTCCGCCGGCACCTCGGTGCGGGAATCGGTGGAACTCATCCGCGCCGCCGGCGCCCAGCCCTGCGGCGTGGCCATCGCCCTGGACCGCATGGAGCGTGGCCTGGGCGAGCTCTCCGCGGTCCAGGAGGTGAGCCGGGATTACGGCATTCCGGTCATCAGCATCGTCAACCTGGACGATCTGGCCAGCCACCTGGCCGGCAAGGCGGAGTGGGCCGACACCCTGGCCGCCATCCAGACCTATCGCGCCGCCTATGGCGTGGAGCTTGCCTGAGCCATGCGCCGGCTGGCCTGCCTGCTCCTGGTCCTGCTGCCCCCGGGGGCCCAGGCGGCCACCTATCGCTGGGTGGACGAGCAAGGCAAGGTCCATTACAGCGATACCCTCCCGGCCCAGTCCGCCGGGGTGGCGAACACGGAGCTGGACAAACAGGGACGGGTGAAGAAGGAGAACCCCCGCACCCGTCTCTCCCCCGAGGAACGCCACCGCCTGGAGGAATCCCGCCTGCGGGAGGAGGAAGCGAAACGCGAGGCGGAAACCCGGGCGCGTCGGGATCGCGCCCTGCTGACCACCTACGTGAGCGAATCGGAGATCGATCTGGCCCGAAATCGGGCGGTGGAGCAGGAAGCGGCCAACCTGCGGGGTCTCCAGGCCCGCCTCAAGGCTGCCACGGAGAAGCTGGCCTACGCCGACGGCCAGGTAGCCGCATACACCCGTGCCGGCCAGAGCGTCCCCCGCGCCTTCTCCCAGATGCGGGACGAGGCCCGCGCGGAAATCGCCCAACTCGAGAGCCGCATCCGCGAGCGGGAAGAGGCCATCGAGCACATCAAGGGCAAGTTCGAGAAGGACAAGCTCCGCTTCCGGGAGCTGACGTCTTCCCTCAGGCGTTGAGTTTCCGGCGCAGGATCTCGTTGACCTGGGCCGGGTTGGCCTTGCCCTTGCTGGCCTTCATGACCTGGCCCACCAGGGCGTTGAAGGCCTTCTCCTTGCCAGAACGGAATTCCTCCACCGACTTGGCGTTGGCGGCCATGACCTCGTCGATGAGCTGTTCGATGGCGCCAGCGTCGGAGACCTGCTTCAGGCCCTTGGCTTCGATGATGGCGTCGGCCGCCTTTTCGTCATCTCCGCCTTCGTTCCACATGGCCTCGAACACCTGCTTGGCCAGCTTGCCGGAAAGGGTGCCGTCCTGGATGCGGACCAGCAATCCCGCCAGCTGCCGGGCCGTGATGCGGCTGGCGGCGATGTCCAGCTCCGCCTTGTTGAGGGCGGCGGAGAGGTCGCCCATGATCCAGTTGGCGGCCAGCTTGGCCTGCTCGCCGCCGGCGGGCAGGGCGGCCAGCACCGCTTCGAAGTATTCGGCCATGGCCCGGGAGGCGGTCAGGGCGCCTGCATCGTAGGCGGACAGACCCAGCTGGTCCCGGTATCGGGCCTGCTTCTGCTCCGGCAGTTCCGGCAAACCCGCCTTCACCGCCTCGATCCAGCCTTCGTCCAGTTTCACGGGCAGCAGATCGGGATCGGGGAAGTAGCGGTAGTCGTGGGCATCCTCCTTGCTGCGCATGGCCCGGGTCTCGCCGGTGTCCGGGTCGAACAGCACGGTGGCCTGCCGGATGTCGCGGCCATCCTCGATCTGCTCGATCTGCCAGCGCGCCTCGTAGTCGATGGCCTGTTCCAGGAAGCGGAAGGAGTTGAGGTTCTTGATCTCCCGCCGGGCGCCGAACTGCTCCTGGCCACGGGGCCGCACCGAGACGTTGGCGTCCACCCGGAAGCTGCCCTCCTGCATGTTGCCGTCGCAGATGCCGATCCAGGTCACCAGGGTGTGCAGGGCGCGGGCGTAGGCCACGGCCTCCTTGGCGGAGCGCATGTCCGGCTCGGAAACGATCTCCAGGAGCGGCGTGCCGGCCCGGTTCAGGTCGATGCCGCTTAGTGGCCTACCATCCTCGCCGTGGAAGTCCTCATGGAGGCTCTTGCCCGCGTCCTCCTCCAGGTGGGCGCGGGTGATGCGGATGGTCTTCCGCTCGTCGCCGACCTGGATGGTCAGCTGGCCGCCCTCGACGATGGGCAGATCAAACTGGCTGATCTGGTAGCCCTTGGGCAGGTCCGGATAAAAATAATTCTTGCGGGCGAAGACGTTGGTGCGATTGAGCCTGGCGCCGATGGCCAGGCCGAAGCGGATGGCCCGTTCCACCGCGCCACGGTTCAATACCGGCAGCACCCCAGGCAGGGCCAGGTCCACGGCGCAGGCCTGGGTGTTGGGCTCGGCGCCAAAGGCGATGCTGGCGCCGGAGAAGATCTTGGACTGGGTGGTGAGCTGGGCATGGACTTCCAGGCCGATGACGGTTTCCCATTGCATGGTCAGATTCCTTGCGGCGCCCGCGCGTGCCAGTCGGTCGCCAATTGGTACTGGTGGGCCACGTTGAGCATCCTGGCTTCGGCGAAGTAGTTGCCGATGAGTTGCAGGCCGATGGGCAGGTTCCGGGCATCGAAGCCGCAGGGCAGGCTCATGCCCGGCAGGCCCGCCAGGTTGACGGCGATGGTGTAGATGTCGGAGAGATACATCTGCACCGGGTCGTCGGATTTCTCCCCCAGCTTGAAGGCGGTGGTGGGCGCGGTGGGGCCCAGGATCACGTCGCACTGCCTGAATGCCTCGGCAAAATCGTTGGCGATCAGCCGGCGCAGGCGCTGGGCCTGGATGTAGTAGGCGTCGTAGTAGCCGTGGGACAGCACATAGGTGCCGATCATGATGCGCCGCTTCACCTCGGCGCCGAAGCCCTCGGCCCGGGTCTTCTCGTACATGTCGGTCAGGTCCTGGTACTCCGGGGCGCGGTAGCCGTAGCGCACGCCGTCGAAACGGGACAGGTTGCTGGAGGCTTCCGCCGGCGCCAGCACGTAGTAGGCGGCCACCGACAGGCGGGAGTTGGGGAGGTTCACTTCCACGGTCTTGGCCCCCAGGCGCCGGAACTGGGCGATGGCCTCGTCCACGGCGCGGGCGGTGTCGGCCGACATGCCCTCGGCGAAGAATTCCCGGGGCAGGCCGATCCGCAGTCCCGCCAGGGGGCTCTCGAGATCCCGGGTGTAGTCCTCCTTCTCCCGTTCCAGGCTGGTGGAATCCCGGCCGTCGAAGCCGGCCATGACGTTGAGCAGCAGGGCGCAGTCCTCGGCGGTCCGCGCCATGGGGCCGCCCTGGTCCAGGCTGGAGGCGAAGGCGATCATGCCGTAGCGGGATACCACGCCATAGGTGGGCTTGAGGCCGGTGATACCACACAGGGCCGCGGGCTGGCGGATGGAGCCGCCGGTATCGGTGCCCGTGGCCGCGGGGGCCATGCCGGCTGCCACGCAGGCGGCGGAACCACCGGAGGAGCCGCCGGGCACCCGGGCGGTGTCCCAGGGATTCTTCACCGGACCAAAGAAGCTGGTCTCGTTGCTTGATCCCATGGCGAACTCGTCCATGTTGGTCTTGCCCAGGGACGGCATGCCCGCCGCCTTGAATTGCTCGATGACGTGGGCGTCGTAGGGGGAGACGAAGTTGGACAGCATCCTGGAGCCGCAGGTGGTGAGCCAGCCTTCGGCGCAGAAGATGTCCTTGTGGGCGATGGGCACGCCGGTCAGCGGGCCGGCGTCACCCTTCGCCCGGCGGGCATCGGCGGCGGCGGCCTCGGCCAGGGACCGGTCCGGCTCCACGGTGATGAAGGCGTTGAGGGTGGGATTCAGGGCCTGGATCCGGTCCAGGTAGCCCCGGGTCAGCTCCACGCTGGAAGCCTTGCCTTCGGCCAGGAGGGTGGAGAGTTGCTTGAGTGTCTGATCTGTCATGATTTTGAAGGCGGCCGCGGACAACCACCCGCGGCTACTCGATGACCTTGGGCACCAGATAGAGCCCGTTCTCGGTCTGGGGCGCGACGGCTTGGAAGGCTTCGCGGCGATTCGGTTCGGTGACCGCGTCGGCGCGCAGGCGCTGGGCCAGATCCTGGGCGTGGGACATGGGCTCGACCCCGGCGGTATCCACCGCCTGCATCTCCTCGATGAGGCCGAGGATGCCATTGAGCTGTCCCTGGTAACCCAGGGCCTCGTCCCCGGTCACCCGGATGCGGGCCAGTTTGGCGATGCGTTTGACGTCGTCGATGGAGAGCGACATGGGATGAGCGCACTTAATAGAACAAGCGGGCTAGGTTATCATACGCCGCTATTTTTCCGACCCTCGGGACCCCATTACATGTTCGGACTCCTCCGCGGCTATTTCTCCACCGATCTGGCGATCGACCTGGGGACCGCAAACACCCTGATTTACGTACGCGGCCGGGGCATCGTGCTGAACGAGCCCTCTGTGGTGGCCATCCGCCAGGAGGGCCTGACCGGCAAGAAGACCATCCAGGCGGTGGGCATCGAGGCCAAGCAGATGCTGGGCCGCACGCCGGGCAACATCTCCGCCATCCGGCCCATGAAGGACGGCGTCATCGCCGACTTCAACATCCCCGAGCAGATGCTCAAGTTCTTCATCAAGAAGGTCCACGACACCCGCCTGTTCCACCCCAGTCCCCGCATCATCATCTGCGTGCCCTCCGGCGCCACCCAGGTGGAACGCCGCGCCATCCGGGAATCCGCCATCGGCGCCGGCGCCCGCCAGGTCTATCTCATCGAGGAACCCATGGCGGCAGCCATCGGCGCCGGCATGCCCGTAGCCGAGGCCACCGGCTCCATGGTGGTGGACATCGGCGGCGGCACCACCGAGGTGGGCGTCATCTCCCTGGGCGGCATGGTCTATTCCACCTCCGTGCGGGTGGGGGGAGACAAGTTCGACGACGCCATCATCAACTACATCCGCCGCAACTACGGCATGCTGATCGGCGAGGCCACCGCCGAGCAGATCAAGAAGGAAATGGGCTCCGCCTTCCCCGGTTCGGAAGTGCGGGAGATGGAAGTGAAGGGCCGCAATCTGGCGGAAGGCATCCCCCGCAGCTTCACCATCACCAGCAACGAGATCCTGGAAGCCCTCACCGACCCCCTGAACACCATCGTCTCCTCGGTGAAGTCTGCCCTGGAGCAAACCCCCCCGGAACTGGGCGCGGACATCGCCGACAAGGGCATGGTGCTCACCGGCGGCGGCTCCTTGCTGCGGGACCTGGACCGGCTGCTCATGGAAGAGACCGGCCTGCCCGTGATCGTGGCGGAAGACCCCCTGTCCTGCGTGGTGCGCGGTTCCGGCCGGGCCCTGGAGGAGATGGACCGATTGTCCACGGTGTTCACCAACGACTGAATAGGGTCGGGGATCCGTCTCATCCCCTGCCGCGCTCCCCTCGCCTGACGCCTCACCTGCAATGTCCCCAGCCCCCCATGCGCCGCTGTTCGTCAGGGAGATGGGGTTGCCGGCCCGTTTCGGGCTCTATGTCCTGATCTGCCTGTTCCTGCTCGCCCTGGATGCCCGCTACGCCGCCCTGGCGGGAGTGCGCGCCAGCCTCAACGCCGTGCTCCATCCCATGCAGATGGCTCTGGCCCAGCCCTGGGAATGGATGCGGAACGCCGCGGCTTTCTTCGTCACCCACGGCGAGCTCACCGCCGCCAACGCCCAGCTGCGGGAACTCCAGGACCGCCTGCGCGCCGACATGCTGGACCGCCGCGCCCTTCAGGACGAGAACACCCGGCTGCGCGCCCTGCTGGCCCTTCCGCCCCGCCCCGGGGTGACCCCGGTGGCGGGGGAGATCATGGAGACCGCGCCCGATCCCTTCTCCCGCAAGGTGATCATCAACCGGGGCGCCGCCCACGGCATCGAGGCGGGCTGGCCAGTGGTGGACGCCGCCGGCCTGGTAGGCCAGGTCACCCGGGTTTATCCCTGGACCTCGGAAGTCAGTCTGCTCACCGACCGGGACCAGGGGGCGCCGGTGCAGAACATGCGCAACGGCCTGCGCCTCATCGTCTCCGGCCAGGGCTCGGACAACCTGCTGGAAATCCGCTTCCTGGACATGCACGCGGACCTGAAGCCGGGGGACTGGCTCTACACCTCGGGGATCGACGGAGTCTATCCGGCGGGCATCCCGGTGGCCCAGGTGGTGGAGACCGAGCCCCCCCGCCACACGCCCTTCGCCCGTGCCCTATGCCGTCCCCTGGGGGGCGTGGGCAATTACCGTCACGTGGTGGTGCTGAAACCCGATCCCCTCCACAAACCGCAGCCCGCCCCCGGCAAGCCGGCGGCCAGCGACAAACCCCAGCCCAGACGCCATGGCCCGCGCTGAGCCAGCCTCTGAGAAACCCCTGCTGCCCCAGGGCGCGGAGTTGGCAGCGCCGCCAACCCGGGCCAAGGTTTACGGCAGCCTGCTCCTGGCCCTGGCCGCCACCCTGCTGCCCTGGGCCGATTCCATCCGCTGGCTGGTGCCGGACTTCACCCTCATGGCGCTTCTCTACTGGAACATCCGAGCGCCCCGCCTGGCCGGCCTGGGGGCAGCCTTCACCCTGGGCCTGGTGACCGACGTGGCCCGGGGCTTGCTCATGGGACTCAACGCCCTGGCCTACTGCGCCGCCTCTTTCCTGATCCTCATGGTGCAACGCCGCCTGGAGCGCTTTGACGCGCCCCGCCAGGCCTTCCAGGTGGCCCCCGTGCTGCTGGGCAAGGAAGTCCTGGTCCTCACCCTGGGCCTCATGATGGGCCGCGCCGAGGCGGATTGGCGCTGGCTGGCCGCCGGCGTCGTGGCCGCCTTGATCTGGCTGCCCCTGACCATGCTGGCGGACCGCATCACCGGGCGGCCCGCCCACCCCGTCCAGCATCTCCCGTGAGCACGCTGCGCCTCATCAATCCCGAGGTCGAGTTCCTGCGTTACCGGCGCCGCATGGAAATCGCCGGCGTCGTCGCGGCCCTGATGTTCCTGGCCCTGTTCTCCCGCTTTGTCTGGCTGCAATTGGTGCAGTACGACCACTACCACGCCCTGGCCGAGAACAACCGCATCTCCCTGGTGCCTGCCCCCCCCTCCCGGGGCGTCATCTATGACCGGGAGAACATGGTGCTGGCCCACAACTTCTCCGCCCATACCCTGGAAATCACGCCCTCCAAGCTCAACGCCAGGCTGGATGAGGTCATCGACCGCCTGGGGGAGGTCGTGGCCATCGAGCCCGGGGACCGCAAGCGCTTCAAGAAACTGCTGGCGGAGAGCAAGAATTTCGAGAGCATTCCCATCCGCAATCTGCTCACCGAAGAGGAGGCCGCCCGCTTTGCCGTCAACCATTACCGCTTCCCCGGCGTGGAGATGAAGGCCCGCCAGTTCCGCCAGTATCCCTTCGGAGAGGGCTTCGCCCACGTGGTGGGCTACATTGGCCGCATCGGCGAGAAGGACCAGCAGAAGCTGGTGGAGGCGGGCCTGGCGGCCAACTACAAGGGCACGGATCACATCGGCAAGCTGGGCATCGAAGCCACCTACGAGCCCTGGCTCCATGGCCGCACCGGCATCGAGAAGGTGGAGACCGATTCCGGCGGCCGGGCCGTGCGGGTGCTCTCCCGCACCGCCCCCATCGCCGGCTACAACATCTACCTGCACCTGGATGCCAAGCTCCAGCAGGTGGCGGAAAAGGTGTTCGGCGACTACCGGGGCGCCCTGGTGGCCCTGGACCCGCGCAATGGCGGGGTATTGGCGCTGGTCTCCAAACCCGGCTTCGACCCCAACCTGTTCGTGGACGGCATCGACGCCGCCACCTGGAAGGAACTCAACGATCCCCTGGACCGCCCCCTCATCAACCGGGCCCTGCGCGGTGTCTACCCGCCCGGTTCCACCATCAAGCCCTTCATGGGACTGGCCGGCGTGGAACTGGGCGTGCGCAAGCCGGGGGACACCATCGCCGACCCAGGCTATTTCACTCTTCCCGGCAGCAGCCACCGCTACCGGGACTGGAAGAAGGACGGCCATGGCTCGGTGGACCTGAAACGCTCCATCACCATCTCCTGCGACACGTATTACTACGGCCTGGCCCATCAGATGGGCATCGAGCGCATGGCAGGCTTCCTCTCCCAGTTCGGCTTCGGCAGGAAAACCGGGGTGGACCTGGATGGTGAACTGGCCGGCCTCATGCCCACGCCGGAGTGGAAATCCAAGCGTTTCAGGCAGCCCTGGTGGGCTGGCGAGACCGTGGTGGCAGGCATCGGTCAGGGCTACGTGCTGACCACCCCCATGCAGCTCGCCGTGGCCACCATGGCTCTGGCCAACGACGGCGTGGTCTACAAACCCCAGCTCATCCGGGCCTGGCGCGATCCGGCCACCGGCAAGGTGGGCTACGCGGCGCCCCAGGTCGTGGGCCGCATCAAGCTCACCCCGGAGTACCTGCGCCTGGTGAAGGAAGCCATGATCGACGTGACCCGTCCCGGCGGCACCGCCGCCGGCGCCGGCGCCGGCGCCCCCTACCTGTTCGCCGGCAAGACCGGCACCGCCCAGGTCATCGGCATCAAGCAGGGGGCCAGGTATGTGGAAAGCCAGGTCCATGCCCGGCATCGGGACCACGCCTTGTTCATCGCCTTCGCCCCCGCCGACAACCCCAAGATCGTGGTGGCGGTGATGGTGGAAAACGGCGGCCATGGCGGCTCCACCGCCGCCCCCATCGCCCGCAAGGTCATCGACTACTGGCTGCTGGGCAAGCTGCCCACCATTTACGCGCCGGAAGAACCCGCCCACGAGCCCATTTCCGAGGAGCAGGAGGACAGCGGTCCGGCCGGAGACGGCGCGGTGGTGCCGCCACCGGAGGTGTCCCAATGATCCGCCGCTTCCTGCTGCGCCTGGTCGCTCACCTGGACGGCCCCCTGGTGGGTCTGTTGCTGTTGCTCCTGCTGCTGAGCACCGCCACGGTGTTCAGCGCCACCGGCGAGAACACGGACCGGGCCCTGGCCCACCTCACCAACATCGGCGTGGCCCTCACTGCCATGTTCCTGCTCTCCCACATCCCGCCCCAGCGCCTCATGCAGTTCGCGGTGCCGGCCTATGCCCTGGGCCTGATCCTGCTGCTGGGGGTGGCCGCCTTCGGCATCGTGGTGAACGGCTCCCGGCGCTGGCTGGACCTCGGGCTGACCCGCATCCAGCCTTCGGAGCTCATGCGCCTGGCTGTCCCCATGATGTTGGCCTGGTATTTCCACTACAAGCAGGAAACCCTGAACGCCAGGGACTTCGCTCTCGCCGGCCTGCTGCTGGCCCTGCCGGTGGGTCTCATCGCCAAGCAGCCGGACCTGGGCACCTCCCTGCTCATCACCGCCTCCGGCTTCTATGTGCTGTTCCTGGCTGGACTGTCCTGGAAAGTGATCCTGGGCGGGGCGGCGGCGGCCGGCGCCGCCCTGCCCCTGGCCTGGAACTACCTGTTGCACGATTACCAGCGTCAGCGAGTGCTCACCTTGATCGACCCGGCCTCGGACCCCCTGGGAGCGGGCTACCACATCATCCAGTCCACCATCGCCATCGGTTCGGGCGGCGCCTTCGGCAAGGGCTGGCTGTCCGGCACCCAGAACCAGCTCGATTTCGTGCCCGAGCGCACCACCGACTTCATCTTCGCCGTCTACAGCGAGGAATTCGGCCTCCTCGGCGCGGTCCTGCTGTTGCTGCTTTACCTGGCCATCATCGCGCGTGGCCTCAAGATCGCCGAGTTGGCGCCGTCTTTGTTCGCACGGCTGATGGCCGGCACCATCAGCCTGAACTTTTTCACCTATATTTTCGTCAACATGGGCATGGTTGCCGGCATATTGCCGGTAGTGGGGGTCCCGCTCCCATTCATGAGCTACGGGGGTACGGCTCTGGTAACCCTGATGCTCGGCTTCGGCATGCTGATGAGTCTGGCGACACATCGAAAGTTGTTAAAAACATGATAGTCCGCAAATTACTCGCCCTTATGC
>CAZYEY010000232.1:0-9873 GCA_964646585.1 uncultured Thiobacillus sp.
AGGGGACTGTTGCGGGAACTTGGCTTTTTTTGACGGGTTAAAGGGCCCACCCTTTATTTTGTTTGACTTTTTTGTTTCCCCGAGTTTTATTTTCTTTCCTTTGATTTGGTATCCCTTGGAGGCTCGGGAGGATTGGGAGGACCCGGGTTTTGCGAGTTATTTAAATCCGCCCGCGGTTGCCTGGTGGGATGGGCGGAAAAGGGCCGGGCCTCGTTGCCCCCGGCGGACGTGGTGGTGAATCTGGATTTTCTTGAGGATGGAGATGGGCGATCGGTTCGCATCGAAGGGCACACGGAGGCTGGAACGGCATGCGTCGCGCGGCTGACCCCCTCATCCTCCTGATCGTTGGCCTGGCCGTGCTGGTCGCTGGCGCGGTCCAGGCCGCCGGGGTCAAGGCTGCCCGCCTGTGGCCGTCGCCGGAATACAGCCGCATCGCCATCGAACTGGACGATGCCATCACCTTCAAGCAGTTCAGCCTGAAGAACCCCGAGCGCATCGTTCTCGACCTGGAAGGCGTGGGCTCCGCCGCCGCGCTCAGCGACATCGCCCCCAAGGTCACGCCCCAGGATGCCTTCATCGCCAGCATTCGCGTGGGCCTCAACCGGCCCGGCGTCACCCGCCTGGTGGTGGAGCTCAAGACCGAGGTGCGGCCCCAGGTCTTCACCCTCAAACCCATGGGGGACTATGGCCACCGCCTGGTCATGGATCTCTATCCGGCTTCCATGACCACCATCGAGAATCTGGTGGAAAACGCCATCGAGCGGGCGGAGCGCAAGACCGATCCGGCCAAGGCGGCGGAGAAGTCCGACAAGCCGGCCCCCGCAGCCAAGGATGGCAAGGCGGACAAGGCTGCGAAACCCGGGAAACCGGAATACGTCCGCCTCATCACCATCGCCATCGATGCCGGCCACGGCGGCGAGGATCCGGGGGCCAAGGGCGCCAATGGTTCCTTGGAAAAGGACATTACCCTGTCCATCGCCCGCCGCCTGAAGGGCATGATCGACAAGGTGGAGAACATGCGCGCCTACCTGACCCGGGACGGCGACTACTTCATCCCCCTCCACGAGCGGGTCAACAAGGCCCGCAAGGTCCAGGCGGATCTGTTCGTGTCCATCCATGCCGATGCCTTCATCAAGCCCCATGCCCGGGGCTCCTCGGTATTTGCCTTGTCGGAGAAGGGCGCTACGTCCGCTGCCGCGAAATGGCTGGCCAAGCAGGAGAACGACGCCGATCTCATCGGTGGCGTCAACATCGCCGTGAAGGATGTCTACCTGAAGCAGACCCTGCTGGATCTGTCCCAGACCGCCCAGATCTCCGACAGCCTGAAGCTGGGCAAGGCAGTGCTGGAGGAGATCGGCGGCATCAATCAGTTGCACAAGCCCCATGTGGAACAGGCCGGATTCGCCGTGCTGAAGGCGCCGGACATTCCCTCCATCCTGGTGGAGACCGCTTTCATCTCCAATCCGGAGGAGGAAAAGCGCCTCAATGACGAGGAATATCAGGACAAGATGGCCATGGCCATCGTCAGTGGCATCAAGCGCTACTTCGACAAAAATCCGCCCCTGGCCCGCAACAGGCTGGCCCAGAACTTCTGAGGGAATTCGCCCGGCGGTTCGTCCCAGCCGGGCGGCTCCATTACCATTGCCGCACCGGATAAGAATCTGAGCCGCATGGAAACCTACCGCATCCCCCTCGACGCGATCGGCATGACTTCGGCCGCGACGGCGCCCGCAGAAGATCCCGAGGGGGGCGACCGTCTGCCGGTCATCGAGGTGCTGGCGGAAATCGCCAGCAACATGAGTTCCGATGCCGACACGGAACACATGCTCATGCGTTTCCTGGAAATCATGATGCGCATCTCCAAGGCCAAGGCGGGTGCGGTGCGGGTGCTCACCGCCGACGGCGCCCATCTGCGCATGGTGGGCTCCCTGGGGCTGTCCCCCGCCCTGGTGGAAAAGGAGCGCTACGTGCCCCTGGAGTGCGGCATCTGCGGCAAGGCCACCCTGACCCAGTCTTCCCAGAACGACAGCGTCATGGAGGTATGCCAGAAGCAGGTGCGCCACATCTACTTCGCCCAGCATTGCAGCACGGTCTATGCCGTGCCTCTGCGTTTCAAGGGCAAGGTGCTGGGGGTCTACAACGTCTTCCTGGACAATCCGGAGCCCCTCCCCAAGGACATTCGCACCCTGTTCAACTCCATCAGCGAACACCTGGGCATGGCTCTGGAGAACACCCGGCTGACCCGGGAAAACATGCGCATCTCCCTGATGAACGAGCGCACCATGCTGGCCAACCAGATCCACGACTCCCTGGCCCAGACCCTGGCCTATGCCAAGATGCGGCTGTCGGTGCTCAACGAGGCCCTGGCCGACGGCGATCAGGAGCGGGCCAACCGCTACCTGGGTGATGTGGAGGAGGCGGTGGACATGGCCTACTCGGAACTGCGCAACCTCATCACCCAGTTCCGCGACCGTATCGACCCCAGGGGCTTGGTGCCCGCCCTCCAGGAGATGGCCGAGAGCTTCCGCAAGAAAGCCAACGCCGACGTGGACTTCCTCAACGTGGCCCAGGACGTGGTGCTGACCCCGGAAGAGGAGATCCAGGTCTTCCACATCATCCAGGAAGCCCTGTACAACATCAGCAAGCATTCCCGGGCCCGCCACGTGGTGGTGACCCTGGACCTGCACGAAAACCAGTACGTGGTGAACGTGGCCGACGATGGCGTCGGACTGGCTACCCATTCGCCGACAGACATGGGA
This sequence comes from uncultured Thiobacillus sp., assembly GCA_964646585.1. GTDB lineage: Bacteria > Pseudomonadota > Gammaproteobacteria > Burkholderiales > Thiobacillaceae > PFJX01. The sequence continues at coordinate 2,760 of CAZYEY010000232.1, forward strand.
AAGAGCTTCGGCCTCACCATCATGCGCGAGCGGGCCGCCAAGCTGGGTGGCAAGCTCACCATCGAGAGCCGGCCTGCCGGTGGCACCATCGTCCGCCTGAGCTTTCCGGCCCGGCAGGGCGTGGAGGAGAAATCTTGAGTCGATTGAGCATCGTCCTGGTGGACGACCACACCCTGTTCCGCAAGGGGCTGGCCGAACTTCTCGAAAGTCAGGGGGCCGTCAATGTCTGTGCCATCACTGGAAACCCGGCCGAGGTGGTCGGCCTGCTGACGGAGAAAAGGCCGGACGTGCTAATCCTGGATCTCAATATCGGTGGCACCGACGGCATCCACGTGATGCAGCAATTGCGTGGCGAGGGCTTCCAGTTGCCGGTGCTGATCCTCACCGTCAGCGAAGCGGAGGAGGATATGGCTCGTGCCCTGCGCAACGGCGCCAATGGCTATCTGCTGAAGAGCATGGAGCCCGACGAGGTGGTGGATGCCATCATCCGCGCTGCCCGGGGTGAGACCGTGGTGGCGCCGGGCATGACCGCGAAGCTGGTGCGCATGCTGGACAACAAGGGCAACAGCGCCTCCTCCCTGCTGGAATCCCTGACCCAGCGGGAGCGGGAAATCCTCTCCCACCTGGCCAAGGGCGAAAGCAACAAGGCCATCGCCAGACAGCTGGACATCAGCTACGACACGGTCAAGCTGCATGTGCGGCACATCCTCGCCAAGCTGAACCTCTCCTCCCGGGTGGAAGCGGCAGTATTCGCCGTGGAGCACAAGCTGGGCCCCGGCACGGGCAAGGGCTAGCAGCCGGTCGGGCTCGGGAGTCGCTGGCGGCTAATCCCGCAGGTTCCTCAGATGATCGTGGTAGCGGGCCCGGTATAGCAGGCGCCGGTGCCCGGGCCGGTCGGTGAAGCCGGAGCGGGTGTGCAGCACGTTGTTGCAGATGAGGCCCATGCCTGGCTGCAACTGAAGGGTGAAGACCCCGAAGGGCCGGCTTGCCAGCAATTCCTCCAGCGCATGGAGCGCCGTCTGGGTGGCGGCATCCTGCTTCCAGGCGATGCTCTTGGTCCGCGCCGTGTAGCGCAGGTGGAGCAATCCCTGATCCACGCAGAAAGCCGGCCCGGTCTCGTCGTCACGGGCCACGCCCATCTCGTCCACCCGGGCGGGGATGGTCATGGCATCCTCCGCCATCAGCGCCCGGATGTGATCGGGATTGGCGTCGCGCAGGGCAATGTAGGCCAGCTCGTGGTCCAGCAGGTCGTTTTCACCGCCTTCGTCGGCCTGGCGCACGCAGTGCAGGGTCATGGCCCAGATGCGGCGGTCGGGCGGGTTGTAGTAGCCGTCGGTATGCCAGCGGATGCGGTGATGGGTGTAGGGGATGTAGTCGCCCCGCTTGCCCGGGTCGGTGCCCGGCGCCCGGCCGGAGGGGTCGCTGGTGTCCTCGTCCCGGGGCGTCAGGCTGGAGATGCCATCTTCGTCGGCAAGCCAGTTGGCGTCCAACCGGGTGAGACCGAACTGGGCGGAGAGCAGGCGGGGGCCTTCCTTGTCCTCCCGTTCCCCCTGGTCGGTGGCGTAGATGGCCATGTTGGTCTTGGCGATGCGACGCCAGATGGCTCGATATTCCTCATCGGTGAGGCTTGCCGGGTCCTTCACGTGGACGATGAGTTCCTCGCTCCGGGTGGGATAGCCGGCCAGCTTGGCCTCGCGCCAGGCCCGGTAGCCGGGTTCGTTATCGGGATGGAAGGGGGAGTCGGCGGGGATCATGGCGGTCGCGTGGAGAAGAGGAGGGAAGTGTGGCCGCATCTGGCCGTAGGCGCCTTGATCTTTTTCAGGCGCCGGTCAGCCAGCCGGGGTGGCGGGCGGATAAAAGCCATCCATGTTTTTCTTCACCATGGCCAGCATCTCCGGCACCTCGATGTCCATGAGCTGGTCCTGGATCCAGGACTGATCGGTCTTCTCCATGCCTTCCCGGATCATCAGGGAGAGGAAGCGCAGGGCCTGGAAGCTGGCCTTGTCCTTGGGGAATTCGAATTCGGCGTAGTCGGCCATGCGCCGGTTGAGCAGATCGATGTAGCCGTCCTGATAGTCGTAGTCCGGGTCCTTCCTGCCGGTCATGTCCAGGATGTTCTGCTCCATGATCTCGGCCAGGCGCACGCCCACGGCGCTCACCAGGGCCTGGCGCTTGTCGTCATCCATGCGTTCGAAGGCCAGGCGGTCCACGTAATGGGTCAGGAAGCAGGTCAATTCACCGATGATCTTGAAGCCGCGCTGGGGCGTGACGATGTCGAAGTCGGCCTTGGACAGGTTGTCCACGGCCTTGTCGGCGAGGCGCCAGATGGTGGAGGCCAGCACGGTGGCCACCTCCTCGGCGGGACGCTCGCCTTCCTTCTTGAACCAGACGGTCTTGACGCGCAGGGCCATGCTTATTCTCCTGTGGCGACGGGGCGGGAGGGGTCGCGGATCCACTCGCTCCAGGAGCCGGGGTAGAGGCGGGAGCCGGGCAGGCCGGCGATTTCCATGGCCAGCACGTTGTGGCAGGCGGTGACGCCGGAGCCGCAGGAGTGGATGACCTGCCAGGGGGCGCGGCCCTTCAGCAGGGCCTGGAAGTTCTCCCGCAGGGCTTCGGGGGGCAGGAAGGTGCCATCGATGTCCAGGTTCTCTTCGAAGGACCAGTTGATGGAACCGGGGATGTGGCCCGCCACTGGATCCAGGGGCTCGAACTCACCGGTGAAACGCCGCTCCGGACGAGCGTCGATGATGAGACCTTCGCCGGTCTGGGATGCGCGCAGCACGGTGGCTACGTCCACGATCTGGCTGGGTTCGGGCAGGCAGGCGCAACTCCCCTTGTGAATTTCCGGACGGCTCGCCGTGACCGGCCGCTTTTCCCTCTGCCACTTGGGATAGCCACCGTCCAGCAAGGCGACGCCGGGATGGCCCAGCCAGCGCAACATCCACCACAGGCGCGCGGCCATGGCCCCATAGCTGTCGTCGTAGACCACCACCTGTTTGTTTATCCCCACGCCCCAATCGCAGACCTTTTTGGCAAAGGCCATGGGATCGGGCAAGGGATGACGTCCGGTTTCCTCCGTGACTGGAGCCGACAAATCCTCGTCCAGATGGGCATAGCGGGCGCCAGGGATATGGTGCTTCTCGTAGGCTTCCCGGCCCGCGTTGGGGTCGGTCAGGGTGAAGCGGCAGTCGAAGACGATCCAGTTGGGATCGTCGAGATGGGCCGCGAGGTCTTCGGTGGTGACGAGGGTGTTGGAGAACATGGCAAGGTGGCCGCTGCGGGGGTGGGCGCCGCGTTGAGGGACTGATCGAGCAAACCAGTGGACAGTCCGCAGTCGGCGAAACCGCGGTGGCCATCAGGGGCTCCGTTCGCCGACTGGAAACTGTCTACTGGATCAGTATCCACCCTTGCCGAAGGGCTTGGTCAGGCCGGCCACCTTGGCAGCCTGTCGGTTGGGCTGCTGGGGAAAGAGCTCGTAGAGTTTCTTCTTCCAGTCCACCCCCTCAACCTCTTCTTCCAGTTCTGCCACCATGTTGCGGAAGTTGGGGGTGTGGCCATCCTCCTGATACTTCCGGCGCATGAAGTTGATGATCTGCCAGTGCTCGTCGGTCAGCTTGATGCCCTCGGCTTCTGCGATGACGGGAACGATTTCATCGCTGAAATTGGCTTCCACCAGGAAACCATCATCATCCACTTCGAGTTCTTCGCCATTCAGAACGTATCCCACGGTTTTCTCCTATCAGACAAGTTGAAAAAACTGTGCGCTTTGGCCGGTTCGCTCAGCCGCCGCCCACTTCCTTGATGGACTTGTGCGGCACGAAAAGGCCGCAACCATAACCCCGATGCAGTCCCAGGCCCCGCTCCTGCACGGCCATGGACTGGCTCAAAGTGATATCGTGCAGCATCAGGCTGTAGCCGCCAATAACCCCATTGGGGGTGCGCATGTGGCGGGCCTTGCCCGGTATCAGGCCGCAGCGGATTTCCATGGTTTCCAGTTCCTTGCGGGCACGGTCGAGAAATCCGGCCTCGTCGGTGGTGCCCATGTCGACAAAGGGCGAGTACAGGGTGGCATAGGGGGTGAGGGGGCGCTCCTTCATGCCACCGATGCCCAGTTCTCCGGCTCCAGGATCGATGCGCTTGCCCTCCAGCGCACGAGCTTCTTCCACCCGCGCGACTGGCAAGCGCAACACCAGCTTCACCCGGCGGTTGATGACCAGATTCGCGTTCCGGCCGCTGGGGGCGCCATGCACCGGATGGATGCCCGCTTCCGGAGTCTCCCGCAGCCAGGGCAGGTGCCGGGCGATCTCCTCGAACAGAGCAAAGCCATGGTCCTCGGGCAACTCCTGGCCGGTCAGTTCGAACTGGACATCCCGGCACAAGGCAGTGTGCTCGAATTCCTTGATGGCTTCCCATTCCGGGTTGAAGAGACGCATGACTTACTCCTTTTCCTCTGGCGGCTTCGATTCCGCCAAGGGCGTGGCCCATTTCAACATCTCGTCAGCCCAGTATTTCGCGGTTACCGGATCCACGTCGAAGATGGTGAAACGGGCCCCCCTTTCGCGAATACGCAGTCGCAGCATGGGCGTGCCTCCGGCCTCGTAGCGAACGTCCTGGAGTTCGATCTCCTGGTTGCCATAGGGATTTCTGAATTTGGCGAGGGATGTGATCTGGTCCATAATCCATAGGCTTTTCTGGATGTGCTTATTATCTGACATCGGCGGTCAAGTATAGGTAGGGCTGATTCGCGGTTCTTCCATACCTACCCGATCGGGTAGGGGGAGAGATACCCGAGTGAAGAACCCCGTTACCCCTTCGGAATGATGGATGGTTTGATTAGTGCTCCCTAATATGCGCTGACTGGTCCGAGCGGACAGCGCGCCGTCGGGATGGTGCTGTGAGAAATGACGACACCCGTAGTTCAAGACTTCAAGGAGAAAGACAGATGGCTAAGCAAATGATTGATACGCCGAACCTGGACGACCTCGAGAAAGGCCCTTGGCCTTCGTTCGTCACCGGTCTGAAGCGCCTGGCTAAAGACAACGACATGATGGTCGACCTGATGGGCCAGCTCGAGACCTCCTACGAGACCAAGTTCGGGTACTGGAAGGGTGGTACCGTGGGCGTGGTGGGCTACGGTGGTGGCGTCATTCCCCGTTTCACCGAGCTCAAGAACCCCGACGGCACTGCCAAATTCCCCGAGGCTGCCGAGTTCCATACCCTGCGCATCCAGCCCCCCGCCGGCATGCACTACACCTCCGACCTGTTGCGTCAGTTGTGCGACGCCTGGCTGGAAACCGGCGGTTCCGGCCTGATTGCCTTCCATGGCCAGTCTGGCGACATCATGTTCCAGGGCATCAAGACCGAGGACGTGCAGCGTTCCTTCGACAAGTTCAACGAGATGGGCTTCGATCTGGGCGGTGCCGGCCCCGCTTTGCGTACCTCCATGTCCTGCGTGGGTGCCGCCCGTTGCGAAATGTCCTGCTATGACGAGGCCCGCGCCCTTCGCACCGTCATCAACAACAACCTGGACGACATGCACCGTCCGTCCCTGCCCTACAAGTTCAAGTTCAAGTTCTCCGGCTGCCCGAACGACTGCGTGAACGCCATCCAGCGTTCCGACATGGCCACCATCGGCACCTGGCGTGACAGCATCCGCGCCGACGAGAAGCTGGCTCGGGAATGGATGGCCGGCCACAGCATGGAAGACCTGACCAATATGGTTGTCTCCATGTGCCCCACCCGTGCCATCCGTCTGGTGAAGAACGACGGTACCGCCGCTGGCGAGGGCATCACCAAGGTGGCTGTGTCCGATGCCAACTGCCTGGAAATTGACAACCACAACTGCGTTCGCTGCATGCACTGTCTCAACGTCATGCCCGGCGCTCTGCTGCCCGGCAAGGACAAGGGCGTAACCATCCTGGTGGGTGGCAAGGGCGTGCTCAAGATCGGCGCCACCATGGGTACCGTGGTGATCCCGTTCATGAAGCTGGAGTCCGACGAGGACTTCGAGAAGCTCAATGACCTGTCTCGCAACATTCTGGACTTCTTTGCCGAGAACGCCCTGGAGCACGAGCGCACTGGCGAGATGATCGACCGTATCGGTTTGGTTAACTTCCTCGAGGGGATCGGTCTGGAAGTGGATCCCAACATGATCGTCCATCCCCGTACCAACCCCTACGTCCGTACCGACGGCTGGGACGAGGAGGCCGAGAAGTGGTTTGAAAGGAAGCAGGCTGCCGCCTAATGCCGGAGTGCTGGTCCGGCGCCAGGCGTGCCGGACCAAGTTGATTGCAAGGTTATTGATCTCATCTCAAAAAGTTGGAGATAAGCATGGCTGAAAGAACTCACGAGACCATCGAATCCGGCGCTCCGGACCCGATGCCCTACATGCACCCTGTCATGAAGAACAACTACGGCAAGTGGGTGTATCACTCCCATCCCAAGCCGGGCGTGCTGTACCACCGTGCCGAGAGTGGTGATGAAATCTGGACCGTCAAGGCGGGGACCCAGCGTCAGATGGACCACTACACCGTCCGCAAGCTGGCTGATCTGGCCGACCAGTTCGCAGATGGCTACGTGCGTTTCACCACCCGTTCCAACATCGAATACATGGTCACCGACCAGGCCAAGGTGGAGCCCCTGATCAAGGCGCTGAACGACAACGGCTTCCCCGTGGGTGGCACCGCCAATTCCGTGTCCATGATCGCCCATACCCAGGGCTGGCTGCACTGTGACATTCCCGGCACCGACGCCTCCGGCGTGGTCAAGGCGCTGATGGACGAGCTGTACGAGGACTTTGTCAAGTGCGAGATGCCCAACCGGGTCAAGCTGTCCACCTCCTGCTGCGAGATCAACTGCGGCGGCCAGGCCGACATTGCCATCATCGTCCAGCACACCAAGCCGCCAAAGATCAACCACGATCTGGTGGCCAACATCTGCGAGCGCCCATCCGTTGTGGCCCGCTGCCCCGTGGCCGCCATCCGTCCCGCCCTGGTGAACGGCAAGCCCTCCCTGGAGGTGGACGAGAAGAAGTGCATCTGCTGCGGCGCCTGCTTCCCCCCCTGCCCGCCCATGCAGATCAACGATCCCGAGCATTCCAAGATCGCTATCTGGG
>CAZYEY010000233.1:0-5399 GCA_964646585.1 uncultured Thiobacillus sp.
ACAAGATCGTGCCCTGCAAATGGGCTGGGCAGGACACCCACCTGCGCGCCGATGGATCGAGCACCGCGATGCGCGGCAAGGACGGTGAAGTCGGCGGCTGGACGCACAAGGGGCTGCCCACCCAAGACAGCCGCATCCCCGCCTCGCGGATCCGCGTGCTGCGCCACAAAGGCAAGAGTGGGAGGGGCGTCGCCCACCCGGCCGCCGACCTCCCCGTCCTGCGCGCGATTCGCGGGGATAGATCACTCGGCGCGAAGGTGGGTGTCCTGCCCGGCCAATTTGCAGGGCACGATCTTGGTCGGCTTGCGGCTTTGTCGGTTGAAGTGGAAGACGAACTCGAAGGCCGGGGCCAGCCGGCCTGCCCAGTCGCCGGGCATGCTCGGCCCCTGGTCCCAGACGTACCAGGCGAAGCGCCGCCAGCCCTGCGTGCGCATCCAGGCGAGCCACCCGTCCCAGTACGGGACGACTTCGTTGTCACGGTGGATGAGGCCCAGGTTCACCAGCACCTGGCCGTCGTCTGCCATCGGCAGGTGGGCGAAGACGCCGCGCATCAGGCCGTCCCAGTCGGCGATGCCGCCGGTGGTGTAGTCGCGCTGGTTGCCGTAGGGCGGCGAGGTAAAGCACAGCGCAGCCTTCTCGCCCTGCATCAGCGCGGCGATCACGTCCCGGTCGGTGGCATCGCCGCAGATGAGGCGGTGCTTGCCCAGCACCCAGATGTCACCGGCGCTGGAGACCGGCACGGTCGGGGCTTCGGGCACGTCATCGGCGGCATCCGGCGCCTCGGCTTCAGGCTCAGATTGGTCATCGACCATCGCATCGGCGAGCAACGCGTCGATCTCGCCCTCCTCGAAGCCGGTCAGCGCCAGGTCGTAGCCGGCATCCGATAGCTCGGCCAGTTCCAGCGCGAGCAGTGCCTCGTCCCAGCCGGCCTCCAGCGCCAGGCGGTTGTCGGCGAGCACCAGGGCGCGCTTTTGCGAAGGCGTGAGGTGCGCGAGTTCGATCACCGGCACCTGCTCGAGCCCGAGCCGGCGCGCCGCAGCCAGTCGCCCGTGCCCGGCGATGATGCCGTTGTCACCATCGACCAGGATCGGGTTGGTGAAGCCGAACTCGACGATGGAGGCGGCGATCTTGGCGATCTGGCTATCGGCGTGCGTGCGCGGGTTGCGGGCGTAGGGGATCAGCGTCTGGACCGGGCGGTATTCGACCTGAAGTGCGTTCAAGGGAAAGTCCAAAAGCAAAACCCGCCGGGCGTTGCCGCCGGGCGGGTGGTGTGAGTTCGGGTTGCGTTCGGAGTCTGGTGACGCGATGACCGCTCTGCCGGGTGGTAACCGGAGCCGGTAACCGGGCCGGGTGGTAACCTGCTTGGCGCCCTGACGCTAGGGCGATGCCGCGCTCGCGCCCCCCGCATGGGATTTTGGTGAGGAAGGACCCACCGAACTCGAACCATTCGATCGGGCGGCAAGGCTTCGGCGCTGTGCCCACACCGCTCGCCAGATCATAGCTGTCATCCTAACCCAAGGCCTGCCCAGATGTTGCACGGCCAAAACCCGCTCATTGCCGTTGATTGCCGCCCAAGCGCGCCCATTGCCGCCAAAACACGTCAAATCACTATGGCGCGATGGACATGCGATCGCAATTCCCGGCTTCAGAGCACCGCCTCCAACCCCTTGCGTTCGATGAGGTCGAGCAGCTTTTGCGAGGGGCCACTGGGTTTCTTGTCTCCCCCTTCCCACTTGCGCACGGTCGAGACACTGGTGTTGAGGACCGAGGCCAACACGGCCTGACTCAGGTGCAGGCGTTCGCGCAAGGCGCGCACCTTTTCGGCATCGTAATCGTGCACCGGCTCCAGGCACAGCGCGTCGTACTTACGCATCTTGCGCTTGTCGATGAAGCCCAGGCGATGTAGGTCGCTCGCCGTTTCATGAACGGCCTCAAGCAGACGGCTCTTAGGCTTGGCTATGGTTGTCATGGCAAATCTCCTGCAATGTTCCATCGGCGACGGATTCATTCAATTAGCGCATGGAACGGCTCAGCAAATCGGCGGCCATATCCTGCAGGACTTCCAGTTCCTCGTCATAGATGTTGGCCCGCTCGTTTTTCTCGAAGCCGTAGACGAAAAACCAGCGATCGCCCTTGTTGGTGGCGATCAAAGTGCGCGCGCCGCCACGCTTGCCGCGCCCGGCCAGTCCCACACGCTTTTTGACGACACCACCGCCCAGGTCGGCATCGATGAGGCCTGCGGACATCTCCTCAACCGCCCGGCACAAGCCCGCATCGGTCAGATCGGTCTTGCGCATCCAGCGGGCGAAGTGGCGCGTCTTGAACACTCTTTTCATTTTGAAAGTATGCCACTTGGTGGCATATCTTGTCGAGAGGTTCCCGGCTTGGCGTTCAGCCGATCGGTCACGATCTGTAACGCCCGCTGCCATCGCCGCCAGGCCGTCGTGCGGTTGCAGCCGAGGCGGCGGCAGATGAACTTCCATTCGTCTTGACTCGCACGCATCCAGATGAGATGCCGTTGCTCGACCGTGAGCCACTGCACCCATCGCATCGCCTCCAGCATCCGCTCGATGGCCTCGGGGCTCGGTGGTAGTGGCCGGAAGCCGTCCTCGGACGAGCCGATCACCTCCCAGGGCTCACGCTTGAACTCCGGCCAGACGTTGAAGTAGCCCTGTACCCGCACCCTCGGCAAGCGGTGCGCCGTCTCGGCGGCTTCGGCGAAACGGTTAGCCACCTCATCCATCGTCCATTCAGCCATGGCGCTTCTCCCCGTAGAGGCGCTCCCCGATTCTCCGGATCAGCTCGCGTTCGACGAAGTCCAGCCGCGTGTCTTTCTCGGACACCACGAGGATGCGTTGTTCGCGCCAGCCCTGGCGCTTGATGTCTTCCGGGTCGTCACGGTCATCGAGACATCCCAGGGGGCAGCGGTAACGGTAGGCAGGAATCTTCATCTCATGCCTCCTGCGTCTCGATGGCCCAGAAGAGCAGCGCCAGGGCATCGGCTTCGTTGTCGTCGGCAGGCTGGTGGCCGCGCGCCCGGATGGACGCCAGCATCTCGTCCTTGCTCGCGTTACCCTTGCCGGTCGCATGCTTCTTGATCGTCCCAACCGGCACGCCCTGGTAGGGGATGCCGTGGTGTTCGCACCAGGCGGTGAGCGTGGCGAGAAACCCACCATAGGCGTGGGCGGCGTCGACACCGGCGTGGCGGCGTACCTCCTCGAACACCACGAGGTCGATGCCCTCGGCGCACTGCTTCAACTCCGCGAGCCAGCGCTTGAAGCGCAGGAAGCGCATGCCGCCGCCTTCGAAGCGCTGCGGTCGAAAGCAGACGATGCCGCTGGTGATGTGGCCGGTTCTATCGCGTAGCGCCCAGCCGGTAGTGGTGGCCAGATCCAGGGCAAGAATGGTTTGGTTCATCTGTCGATCCAGTTCGGCGGGTGACAGATGGTGTCGGGTCTGCCGGTTATCTCTCATACGTGCGCGCACGCGCGTATACGGGTTAATCAGCAGACCTGCCACCATCTGTCACCCCGTTCAGTCCATCGGGTCGTAGTAGCTGCGGTTGTAGGGTTTAGGACGAGTCATCAGCCCCTTGATGGCCCGCACCCCGCCGTGCAGGCGTGTGCGTTCGAAGCCGCGCGAGAGCAGGTTCTCGACGAAGCGCTTGATGGAGCCCACGTACTCGCCAGCCCGCTCCGCCCACTCCCGCCAATCCGCGTACAGATCCGAGGTCGAAACCTTGGCCTCTGCGTGCTGCTCGCAGCGCTCCTCGATCCACTGACCAATGGCGTCCTCGGCCTCGAAATACTCTTCGGTCGCGGCTTGAACGCAGGTGGGCGGATTGAGTCCTTCCCGTTGCCACGCAAGACAGCCTTCCATCGCCCAGGCGAGAATCCCATCACGCTCGGCCAGCAGTTTTTCGGTAAGCCGACCGTCGCGCCTATCGGGCGGGATAGTCACGGTAAAGGGGATCAGGTGCAGCCGTCGCTTCATCGCCTCGTCGATGTTGCGGATCGCGGGCTTGTGGTTGCCGACGACGACCGGCTTGAAATGCGGAAAGAACGAGAAGAAGTCCTGGCGCATGAAGCGCGCCGAGATCTTGTCGCCGCCGGTGATGGCCTTGACCTTGGACTCGTTCCAGCGTCGCCCTTGCTCGGTCTCGATGGCCGTCACGAAACGCGCGCCGCGCAACCCTGCCAAATCGGTCGGATGCCGATCACCGCGCGTCTCGACGAAGGTGTCCATTGGCGCGGTTGCGGCGTAATCGCCCAGAATGGTCGATAGGACGTTGGCGAATACGCTTTTGCCGTTGGCGCCGGTGCCATAGAGGAAGAACAGCGCATGCTCTTCTGTCGAGCCGGTCAGGCAATAGCCGACCATCCGCTGCAGATAAGCCTGGAGTTCGGTATCACCGCCAGTCACGTCGGAGAGGAAGGCCAGCCAGTGCGGACACTTACCCAGAGGCGTGGCCGTGGTGATCTTGGTCATCCGGTCGGCGCGCTCGTGAGGACGCATGCGGCCTGTCTTGAGATCGACGACACCCCCAGGGGTGTTGAGGAGCCAGATGTCGGCATCCCATTCTTCGGAAGTGGAGGCATGCCGTCGATCACTACGGGCAAGCCGCTCCACGCCGCCCACGGTGCTGCTGGCGGCGAGCTTGGCCGCGAGCCGGTGCGAGTCGGCCTTGTGTGCGGCCTCGCGGCAGATGGCGCGGATGAGGTGGTGCACCAGCAGCGTCTCGTCGGCCTGCCAGCGCCGACCGTCCCACACCAGCCACTTGCCCCAGGCCGCGCAATAGCGCCAGTCCTCGGCATATCGCGAGGTGAAAGCCAGCGCCAGCGCATCGTCGGTAGCCCAAACCGAGGCCTCCTGCGCCGGCAGGCTGCTGGCAGGCTTGATGCTCATGCGCGGGCCCGAGCCAAGAAATCCCATGACATCGAAACCCTCGACCACAGCATCAGCCGCGTCCCAACCCTCGGGCCGGTCCTCCGGTGGCAGCAGCACGTCACACGAGGCGGCGCCGGTGGTCAGCACGGCCTGCGCGGCGGCCATCGCGTACTCCCACCCCGGCTTGTCGCGGTCGGGCCAGATCAGTACCGCCTTGCCCGCCAGCGGTGACCAGTCGGTTTTTTCCACCGGGGCATTCGCCCCGTGCATCGCCGTGGTGGCCACGATGCCCACGTCGATCAGGGCCTGGGCGCATTTCTCGCCTTCGACCAGCACCACCTGCGCGGCGTGGGTCGTCCCGGGCTGGTTGTACAGCGGCCTCGGCTCGGGCGGGGCCCTTTTGCGCCGCCTGGCGGCCCAAGGCCGTAAAGCCTTCTTGCGCCCGGGCGGGTCGTCGCGGTAGACGCCGGCGCTGAGCCGCCCCGGCCCGCCGAGGTAATCCCATCTTGCCG
>CAZYEY010000234.1:0-20257 GCA_964646585.1 uncultured Thiobacillus sp.
GGGTTGGGGTGGGGAGAGGATTGGCGACGGTCATTTGGCGTGCTCCGTCGCCGTGGCCGCGAGCAGTTCCGACATATCGATGACCTTCCGCGCCACGCGGCCGGTCAGGTGTTCCGCCAGCTGGCGGCCGAAGGCGCGGCAGCGCTCCAGCTCCTCGTCGGTGGGGATGAGCTTCACCCGCACGCCGGAGACCGGCACCCGCAGCTTCAGGCCGCGCAGGCGGTCCTCCAGCATGCTCACCGCCTCGCCGGTCCAGCCGTAGGAGCCGAAGGCGGCCCCCAGCTTGTCCTTGATGTTCACCACGGCCAGGGAGGAGAGCAGATCCCAGATGGGTTTCACCGCGTCGCCGTTGATGGTGGGGGAGCCCAAGACGATGCCGTCCGCTTCTTCGATGAGGTCCACGAAGGGCGCCACCTCGCCCCCTTGCAAGTCATAGAGGCTCACCCGCACGCCGTCGATGGCCTCGGCGCCATCCCGCACCGCGTGGGCCATGCGGGCGGTGTTGCCGTAGCTGCTGATGTAGAAGATGAGCAGGGTCTTGGCCCGCTCGCCGGCCTCGTTGTGGAGCTGGGGCGCCGCCAGTTGCCGGTAGCGCTGCACGTAGGCCCGGGGCTGGTCCCGCAGGATGGGGCCATGGGCCGGAGCGATGAGCTTCAGGTCCAGGGGCTCGATGAGGTCCAGGGCATGGCGCACATGCTCCCGGAAGGGCCGCATGATGTGCTGGTAGTAATACTCGAAGGAGAAGCGGAAATCCCCCACCCGGTCGTTGAACAACCGGCTGTCGCAGAAGTGGCAGCCGAAGACGTCGCCTGAGAACAGGATGGCGTCCTCCTCCAGATAGGTGCAGTGGGTGTCGGGCCAGTGCAGGAAGGGGGTGTGGAGGAAGCGCAGGGTGCGCCCCCCCAGGTCCACCCTGTCGCCGGTATCCACCGGCGCGTAGGCCAGCCTCCGGGTGGCCTCCTCGCTCTTCAACAGGCCCTTGAGCATCATCTGGGCCTTCACCGAGATATAGAGCCGGGCCTGGGGTGCCCGGCGCATGAGCTCGGGCAGGGCGCCGGTGTGGTCCGGCTCCAGGTGGTTGAGGACGATGACGGCGATCTCCTCGTAGGCCGCCACCTGCTCCAGGCGTTGGAAGAAGATGTCGGCGTACTCGGCTTTCACCGTGTCGATGACCGCCACGCCGGTCTCGCCGCGCACGCAGTAAGCGTTGTAGCTGGTGCCGTTGGCGGTCTTCAGGATCACGTCGAAAACCCGCAGTTGCGGGTCCAGGGCGCCGATCCAGAAGACACCTGGGGCGAGGGTGACGGGGTCTTCGCTCATGGTGGCGCCGGGGCACAAGCCTCCGTCCGCTGGCGCGGACAGGTTTCCAGGTCTTCGCCGCCGGCGCGGGAGGAAAGGCCGATCCAGCGATCCACCGCCTCCGGGTCGAATCCCACCCGGCGCTGGCCATCCACTTCCATGAGCGGCCGGCGAATGAGCAAGGGGTCCGCCAGCATGAGCTTCAGGGCCTCACCCTCGTCCAATTTCTCCGGCGCCACTTCGCCGGATTGGATGCGGGGCGCGCTCGGGTTGAACCACCGGACCACAGGCAGGTCGCCGAAGAAGGCGCGCAGCCGCTCCGCCGTCCATTTCTCCGTGAGCAGACTCCTGGCCTGGACCGTGTGGCCGGCGGCGGCCAGCAGCATCTTCTGCTTGCCGTTGTTGAGGCAGCCGGGCTTCTCGTAGAAGAGGACGGTGGCCATGGTTTCTACATCCACCGTTTGGAAAAGAAGGGGGCTCCACCGCAGCGCACTGAACTGGCGATCATCCCGTCTTCGCCTCCAGCGCCGCCTGGTAGGTGGCCTCCACCGCCGCCTGATACTTGGCGATGAGCTCCACCGGAATGCCCGTGAGGGAACCGACGGGGTTCAGGGGTGTCCCCAGCTCGTCCAGGATGGCGCCCTCGATGGGGCAGATGCTGGCGCACTGGGCATCCTCGAAGTCGCCGATGCACTCGGTGCACTTGTCCGGATCGATGAGGAAATGGGGCGATGCCTGGTAGATCGCCTGGTTGGGGCACAGGGGCTCGCAGGCATAGCAGTTGACGCAGGTCTCGATGATTTCGAAGGCCATGATCCAGTCTCCTCAGGCGGCTTTCTGGGCCATGTCGGTTTTCGGGGCCAGCTTGCCGGCGGCGCGCATCTCTTCATATACCTTGGCCACGGCTTCTTCGATGGGCTCCATGGCGTGCTCGCCGTTGGGCATGATGCCTGCCGCTTCCAGGGGTCCCCAGGGCTCGTAGCCCACCTTGGCGCAGAGCACCGCCTCGCAGCCGGCCAGTTCCCGTAGGGTGCGATCCAGGGCGGACTCGCCGTCGCCGCAGGTGTCGCCCCCTTCGCAATACGGGATGGTCTTGCGGTGGCCGATGAAACGCACACCGCTGGCGGAGGCCTCGTAGACCAGGAATTCGCTGGCGTGGCCGAAGTGCTCGTTGATGACCCCGCCGCCCTTGGTGGCCACGGCCATGAGTACCGGCCGGGTTTCTTCCTTGGGCTTGGCACCCTCGATGGCCACCAGTTGGGCCTTGACCGCCGCGACGGCAGCGCGCGCCTTGTCCTTTTCTTCCAGTTCCCGGGCGATCCGGGCATGGACCTCGGCCCGCTTCACCATGGCGGCGGCGTAGTCGATCTCCATGTCCTCGATCTTGTCCATGGTGAACTCCTGGCCCCGGTCCTCCCCCAAGAGACCCACCGCGTCGGCGCGGCACTGGCGGCAGTGGCGCATCATGTTCATGTCGCCGGCGCAAGCGTCCTGGAGCTTTTGCAACTCTTCATGACTGGGGCTGGGTTGGCCCATGAGGCCGTAGAAGGTGCCGTGCTCGGGCTCGGCGATCAGCGGCATGACGTTGTGCAGGAAGGCGCCCTTGGCCTTCACCACCTTGGAGACTTCCACCAGGTGCTCGTCGTTGATGCCGGGGATCATCACCGAGTTGACCTTCACGAGGATGCCCCGGGCGGTGAGCATCTCCAGGCCCTTCTGCTGCTGCTCGATGAGGATGGCGGCGCCCTCCCGACCCATGATCCGCTTGTTTTTCCAGAACACCCAGGGATAGATCTTGGCACCCACGTCCGGGTCCACGCAGTTGATGGTGATGGTGACGTGGTCGATGTTGGCCTTGGACAACTCCTCCACCGACTCGGGCAGGGCCAGGCCGTTGGTGGACACGCACAGCTTGATGTCCGGGGCCTGCTCGGTGAGCATGCGGAAGGTGGCAAAGGTGCGCTCCGGGTTGGCCAGGGGGTCTCCGGGGCCGGCGATGCCCAATACGGTCATCTGGGGAATGTTGGCGGCCACGGCCTTCACCTTCTTCACCGCCTGCTCGGGGGTGAGCACCTCGGACACCACGCCGGGCCTCGACTCGTTAGAACAGTCGTACTTGCGGTTGCAGTAGTGGCACTGGATGTTGCAGGCCGGGGCCACTGCCACGTGCATGCGAGCGAAGTAGTGATGGGCCTGCTCGGAATAACAGGGGTGGTTGTGCACCTTGGCCCGGATGTGCTCCGGCAGGTGGCTCAATTGGTCGTCGGTGGAGCCGCAGGAGTGGGAAGCGCAGCCGCCGCCGGCAGCGGGGGCAGAGTCTGAATTGATGACGGGTAGTTGCACGGGTCGTCCCTCCAAAGCGTTACGTCCCCTTCAATGCAAGCCCTGTGCCCGGCCGGGAGCGGCAGCTATCCCTCTGTTTATTCAGGCGATTCCCACTCAGGTCCGGTCTGGCTGTCACAAACGCCACAGCCATCCGAACAGCCGTTGTGCCGAAGCCGACAAAAAGGAACCCGGCTTTTTCCAGAGGGGATAACTTGACCAAACCACTCGGGAATTGCACAGTTCGCCCATCACCGTTTTCCGGACGGATGGATGAACACCCTGATGGAACAAGCCTTGCGGGCGCCATTTCTCGAGGACGGCGACGATCGTTACCTCGACCTGGTGGAATCGGCGCCGGACGCGGTGGTCATCGCCGATGCCGATGGCCGCGTGGTGCTGGTGAATGCCCAGACCGAAGCCCTGTTCGGCTATGGCCGCCACGAGTTGCTGGGCATGCCGGTGGAAATGCTGCTGCCGGAGCGCTTCCGGGCCGGTCATGCCGGTCAGCGCCGGCGCTACGGGGACCGGCCGGTCACCCGGCCCATGGGCGCCGGCCTGGACCTCTACGCCCGGCGCCGGGACGGCGGCGAGTTTCCCGTCTCCATCAGCCTGAGCCCCATCCGGGTGGGGGCAGTGCCCTATGTCTACGCCGCCATCCGCGACATCTCGGCGCAACGGGCGGCAGAGCGGCGCATCCAGGAACTGAACGCCAGCCTGGCCCGGCAGAACGCCGAATTGAAGGTCATCAACCAGGAACTGGAAGCCTTCAGCTATTCCGTCTCCCACGACCTGCGCGCGCCCCTGCGGGCCATCGACGGCTTCAGCCAGATCCTGCTCAAGGAGAACGCGGAACAGCTGAACGACAAGGGCCGCGACCGCCTGGGCCGGGTGCGGCGGGCGGCCCAGCACATGGGGGAACTCATCGACGATCTGCTCAAGCTGTCCCGGGTCACCCGGGCGGAATTGCAGGTCCAGCCCGTGGACATGAGCGCCCTGGCCACGGAGGTGATGGACACCCTGCGCAGGCAGACACCGGATCGGGCCGTGGCCGTGGACATCGCGCCGGGTCTCACCGCTGTGGGCGATGTCAAGCTGCTGCGCATCGCCCTGGACAACCTGCTGGGCAACGCCTGGAAGTTCACGGGCAAACGGATCGATGCCCGCATCGGGTTCGGCCGCGAGGACGGAGCGGTCTTCTTCGTCCGCGACAATGGCGCCGGCTTCGACATGGCCTATGCGGACAAACTGTTCGGCGCCTTCCAGCGCCTGCACGACGCCGGCGAATTCCCCGGAACCGGCATCGGCCTGGCCACGGTCCAGCGCGTGATCCACAAGCACGGCGGCCGGATCTGGGCCGAGAGCGCGCCGGACGCGGGCGCCACCTTCCGTTTCACCCTGGGAGCGTGGCCATGACCGGGAAGAGCATCCTGCTGGTAGAGGACAACCCGGACGACGAGGCCCTCACCCTCCACGCCCTGGAAAGCCACAAGATCGGCAACGCCGTCCACGTGGCCCGCAACGGGGTCGAGGCCCTGGACTACCTGTTCCGCACCGGTCCCTTCGTGGGTACCGAGCCCGAACTGCCCACCGTGGTGTTGCTGGACATCAAGCTGCCCAAGATCGACGGCCTGGAGGTCCTGCGCCGCATCCGGGCCGACGAGCGCACCCGGCTGCTGCCCGTGGTGCTGCTCACCTCCTCCGACGAGGAGGAGGACCGGCTGCGGGGTTACGCCCTGGGCGCCAACAGCTACGTGCGCAAGCCGGTGGATTTCGACGACTTCGTCCAGGCGGCAGGCCAGTTGGGCCTTTATTGGCTGCTGCTGAACCGCCCGCCAGTGTCTTGACAGACCGGCAGCCACGCCAAGGAACATCGCGATGCACGCCGAACGCATTCCCCTCAACTGTCTCATCGCCGAGGATTCGGAAGACGATACCCTGCTGCTGCTGGATCACCTGGAGTCCGCCGGCTTCCGGCCCCGCTGGCGGCGCGTGGCCAACGAAGCCGCCCTGGACGCCGTCCTCGCAGATGGCCCTTGGGACATCGTCTTCTCCGACTACACCATGCCCGGCTTCCGGGGCGACCGGGTCCTGGAGATCATCCGCGCCCACGACGCGGACCTACCCTTCATCTTCGTCTCCGGCACCCTAGGCGAGGAAGCCGCCGTGGCCGCCATGCGGGCCGGGGCCCAGGACTACGTGATGAAGCATAACCTGTCCCGCCTGGCCCCCATCGTCCGTCGCGAGCTGGATGACGCCCGGGAACGGCGGGAGCGGCGCCGGGCCGAGGCGGAACTGCGCAAGCTCTCCCTGGCGGTGGAACACACCGCCGACAGCATCTTCATCACGGACCCTGCTGGACGCATCGAGTACGTCAACCCGGCCTTCGAGCGCCTGTCCGGCTTCAAAGCCCAGGAGGCGGTGGGTCGCCCTGCCTCCCTGGTGAAGTACGACCGCAATCCGCCCGAGTATTTCCAGCGCATGTGGGCGGTGCTGCTCTCCGGCGAAGTGTTCCGCGACACCGTGGTGAACCGGCGCAAGGACGGCAGCCTGTTCTACGAGGAGAAGACCATCACCCCCCTGGCGGGGCCCGACGGCCGCCTCTCCCACTTCATCTCCACCGGCCGGGACGTCACCGACCGGGTGCGGGCCGAGGAGGCCCGGGCCCGGCTCACCACCATCCTGGAGTCCACCACCGACTTCGTCGCCACCGCCGACGCCGAAGGCCGCCTGCTCTATCTCAACCGGGCCGGCCGGAGGATGCTCGGTCTCGGCGAAGATGCCCAGATCGACGGCATGCGCCTCGAGGACTGCTTTTCCGTCTGGGGCGCCCAGCACCTGCAACGGGATGCCCTGCCCGCGGCCGCCCGGGATGGCGTCTGGGAAGGAGAGACCAGTCTGCGCGGCGCCCCTGACGATGACATCCCCGTCTCCCAGGTCATCCTGGCCCACCGGGGCGAGACCGGCGAGTTGGCCTACTACTCCACCATCGCCCGGGACATCACCGAGCGCAAGCGCCACGAGGCCGAACTGCGCCACCAGGCCACCCACGATGCCCTCACCGGCCTGCCCAACCGTACCCTGCTGGCGGACCGGATCGATGCCGAGCTGGCCCGGGCCCGGCGCCAGAACGGCCGCTTTGCCCTCATCTTCCTGGATCTCGACAACTTCAAGCGGGTCAACGATGGCCTGGGTCACGGGGCCGGAGACATCGTGCTGCGGGAAACCGCCCGCCGCCTGCGCGAATGTCTGCGCCCCAACGATACCGTCTCCCGCTACGGTGGCGACGAATTCGTCCTGCTCATCGGCGACCTGGCGCACTTGGAAGGCGTCCTGACGGTCATCGCCAAGCTCCGCGCCGCATTCGAGACACCCATCCCGGTAAACGGCCAGGATCTCTTCGCTGCCTTCAGCATCGGCATCGCCCTCTATCCCGATGATGGCCACGACCCCGGCACCCTGCTGCGTAATGCCGACACCGCCATGTACCGGGCCAAGACCCGGGGCCGCAACCAATACCAGTTCTACGCCCCGGACATGAACGCCCACAGCCAGGAGCTGCTGTCCCTGGAAACCGGCTTGCGCCAGGCCCTGAAACGGGGGGAATTCGAGATCCACTACCAACCCCAGTTCGCTCTCGCCGACCATCGCATCGTCGGCTGCGAGGCCCTGCTGCGCTGGCGCCGGCCCGGGTCGGAACACCTGGCCCAGCCCGCCCAGTTCGTCCCCCTGCTGGAAGAAAGCGGCCTCATCCTGCCGGTGGGCGAGTGGGTGCTGCGCAACGCCTGCGCCCAATGGCGGGCCTTCGCCGAGGCCGGCCTGCCCACCCCCCGCATCGCCGTCAACCTGGCCGCCCGCCAGTTCTGCAATCCGGCCCTGGTGGACATGGTGGCCAGAGTGCTGGAGGAGGAGCGCATCCGTCCCGGTGGACTGGAACTGGAAATCACCGAATCCACCGTCATGCACGATCCTCTGTTAGCTGGGGAAATCCTCGCCGCCCTCGCCGCCCTGGGCGTGCGTCTGGCGGTGGACGACTTCGGCACCGGCTATTCATCCCTGTCCTACCTGAAGCGCTTTCCCCTGGACGTGCTGAAGATCGACGCCGCTTTCGTCCGGGATCTACCCACCGACTCCAACGACGCCGCCATCACCCGCGCCAGCATCTCTCTGGGCCACAGCCTGGGCCTGGAGGTCCTCGCCGAGGGCGTGGAGAACTCCGGCCAGGTGGATTTCCTCCGGGAGGCCGGCTGCGATTTCGCCCAGGGATTTTTCTTCGGCCGTCCAGCGGAGGCCGGACGGATGGTGCCCTTCGCCTAGGCGCATGTCAGCAGCCCGAAAACGGGGGCTGGGCGCCATCCGTCCGCTCGCTCGGGACCGGACTGACCTCCATGGTCAGTCGCCCGGACCCCATCCGGGCATTCAGTTTTCTTCCGATCCGTCGATATAGGTGGGCCCGTAATTCACGACGACATTGGGGCCCTTTCCATGATCTCCCTGCGCGCGAGACGCCTTCTTCTCCCCCTGTTCTGGCTGTTCTCCTGCCTCGCCCTGCAAGCCCGTGCCCAGAGCGAAATCCTGGTGTACTGCGGCATCACCATGATCCGGCCCATGACCGAAATCGCCCGGGCCTTCGAGCAACGGGAGAAGGTGAAGATCACCCTGGCCCAGGGAGGCTCCGAGGACTTGTACCAGAGCCTGAAAAAAAGCCGGGTGGGCGATCTCTACCTGCCCGGCGAACCCACCTACAGAAGCAAATACCTGCACGAGGGCTTGTTGGACGAGGCGGTCACGGTGGGCCACAACCAGCTGGCCCTGCTGGTGAAGAAGGGCAACCCCAAGAAGGTGAAAGGTGATCCCCGTGAACTGCTGCGCCCCGACCTTGCCATCCTGGTCGGCAACGCCGAATCCGGCAGCGTAGGCAAGGAGACCAAGGATGTGCTGGAGGCCGTGGGCATCTACCAGAAAGTGCTGGAAGCCGCCGTGTTCCTGGCCCCCGATTCCCGGGTCCTCAACAACGCCATGAAGAAGGGCGAGGCGGACGCCATCCTCAACTGGCGCGCCACCGCCTTCTTCCCGGACAACTCGCCCCTCATGGACGTGGTGGACCTCAGTCCCAGGCTGGCCAAGCCCCAGGCCCTGCTCCTGAACCTGCTCAGTTTCTCCCGCAACAAGGACCTGGCCCGCCGCTTCATGGCCTTCACCGCCGGCGAGGAAGGCCAGGCCATCTTCCGCAAATGGGGCTTCCTGGACAACAAAACCCCTGGCTGAACAAGCCATTCGTGCCATCCTGGCATGATGACACTCCCACCTTCCGCCCCTTCGGATGAGCAGCCAAAGGAACTGGCTGCTTCCCGCCTGTACTGGCTGATCGGCGTATTCCTTGCCGGTCTGCTGCTGGTAGTGGGCCTCAAGACTTTCTTCTCCCACCTGCAGGACGAACTCGGCGCCCGCAGCGCCAACGAACGGGCGCGTCTGGACATTGGCGAGGAGGTCGTGGGCAGCATCCTCGAGATCGAGAAAGACTTCTACCTGATGACCACCCTCGATGGCGATACCGCCCAGTCACGCAAGGAAGGGGAAATCCGGGGCCACGTGGCCAAGCTCCGGCACGATCTTCTGGTGCTCAAGGAAGGCGGCACGGTGCGGCGGGAAAATGAGCTCAACATCGAAGGCCGCGACAGCATGATCCGGGAAGTGCGCTACCAGCCTCCCGCCGCCGGAAGCTTCGTCATGGAGCTCATCGAGATCGAGCCGCTGCTGTACCAGGCGGAGGCGAAAGCCACCGAGTTACGGAACCTGCTGAGCCGGCGGACCGCTCTGAGAGCGCAAGGGGACAGCGCCAGCCTTTTCCGGCTGGAACAGGAACTCACCCTCCACCTGAAGCATCTGCCCCCCTATTTCCAGCGCCTGAAGGAAAACGCCAACCGCCTGTTCTTCGACTCCAGCCAGCGGCTGACCGAATTGGAGGTCCAACTCGCCAAGGAGAAGAAGCGCTACCAGGCCCTGGAGAATCTGCTGGTGCTCCTGGTGATCGTCACCGTCACCGTGGCGGGCGGTCTGTTCGCCGGAAAGATCCGGGCTTCCAATCTGCGCCTGCGCCACGCCTGGGAGGAGATGCGCGCCGCCAAGAACGAGGCGGAACGCGCCAGCCGCGCCAAGTCCGAGTTCGTCTCGCGCATGAGCCACGAGCTGCGCACGCCCATGAATGCCATCCTTGGCTTCGCTCAGTTGCTGGAAGAGGAGAACCTGCCGGGCGAGCAACAGACATTCGTGGGGGAGATCAATCGTGCCGGCGTGCATTTGCTCGAACTGATCAACCAGGTGCTGGACCTGTCCAAGATCGAGGCCGGCGGCATCACCCTGGAGGACATTCCCTTCGATCTGATGCAGACCGTGGACAGCGTGGCCAATCTGGTGGCGGAGCGGGCCCGGTCCCAAGGACTGTACCTGCGCTTCTTCGCTTCTCCTGACCTGCCCACCCTGATCCACGGCGACCCCACCCGGCTGAGCCAGGTGCTCATCAACCTCATTGGCAACGCCGTGAAGTTTACCCACCAGGGGGGCATCGACCTGCGCGTGCAGGCCATCGAAGGGGGCGCGCGCATCCAGTTCAGCGTCCACGACACCGGCATCGGCATGGACGCTGCCACCCTGGCCCGCCTGTTCCAGCCCTTCAGCCAGGCGGATGAGTCCACCACCCGCAGGTATGGCGGCACCGGCCTGGGCCTGGCCATCTCCCGCGACCTGGTGCGGGCCATGGGGGGCGACATCGAAGTGGAAAGCACCCCGGGCCAGGGCAGCCTGTTTCGCTTCAGCCTGCCGGCGCGTCCGGTGGCCGACGCCCCCGCCAGACCCTCGCCCCTGGCGGGCTACCGGGCCATGATGACCTGCACCGAAGCCCACCAGGTGGAAGTTTTCACCGCCCACCTCACCGCTCTGGGCGCCGAGGTGCTGACGACCCGGGGACTGGATGCCGTCCGCCAGGCCGACGCCGCCGAACCCGACCGCCCCTGGGTGTTCATCGGCAAGACGAGCTGCCTGGCCAGCCTGGCCGACATCAAGCGGGACCGTCCCGGAGGCCGCGACATCTTCCTGCTGTTGCCGGAGGCCGGCGTGGGCAGCGCCACCATCGCGCCCTGGGTGGACGCCATCCTGACGGAACCCTTCACCTACAGCCGCCTGCTCCAGGAACTGAACCGGACGCCCCAGCCCGCCGTCATGCCGTCAGCGCCACCGGCGCCCATCCCCGTGGCTGGTCACCGCCAGGTCCTTCTGGTGGAAGACAACCGCGTCAACCAGATGGTAGCCAGCCGTTTCCTGGACAAGCTGGGCATCCCCCACCAAGTCGCCTGGAACGGCCGCGAGGCACTGGAAAAGTTGAAAGTCGGCGCCTACGACCTGGTCTTGATGGACATGCAGATGCCGGAAATGGATGGTGTCGAGGCCACCCTCGCCCTGCGCGCCTGGGAGGAGGAAACCGGCCGGCCGCCCGTCCCGGTGATCGCCATGACCGCCAACGCCCTCCATGAAGACCGGAATCTGTGCCTGGCCAGCGGCATGAATGACCATCTTCCCAAGCCCGTGGAAATCGACAAGCTGCGGACGACCCTGGAACGCTGGCTGAACCAGGGGAGCGGGCAGCCCCCACCGAGCGCCCCCCGTCCTGGGGATGCCCCGCGCCAATCCACAGAACCGTGACCACCCGGCCTATCCTGGCCACGGACCTGCCCACCCGTCGGGCAGGACGATTCGAATGATCCCAAAACCTCGGTTGGCCGCTTTTTTGTTTCGTAACTGCAGATGGATCGGGAATTTTTCCTCCGCCCGAACTCACCCGAACGGCGCCTCCCTCCGCGACTGCCCGAAGCCACAGGATGACAAGCCATGGCCCAGACACTGTCCGAACTGCTGCGCGACATCCGCGCCTGCCGCGTCTGCGAGCCGGAGCTCCCCCGGGGCGCCCGGCCGGTGCTCATCGCTGACGCCCGGGCCCGGATCCTGGTAGCGGGCCAGGCGCCGGGGATCCGGGTGCATACCACAGGCATCCCCTGGAACGACGCCAGCGGCAAGCGGCTGCGGGAATGGCTGGGGCTGGAGCCGGAGGCGTTCTACGATCCGGCCCGGGTGGCCATCGTGCCCATGGGCTTTTGCTACCCCGGCACCGGCAGGTCCGGCGACCTGCCGCCCCGATCCGAGTGCCGGAAGCTGTGGCACGACCGCATCTTCGCCCTGCTGCCCAGGCTGGAACTGCGCCTCGTCATCGGCCAGTACGCCCAGTCCTACCACCTGGCCGGCCGCACCCGGGCCAGTCTCACGGACACCGTGGCCGCCTGGCGCGAGTTCGCTCCTGCCCTCTATCCCCTGCCCCACCCCAGCCCTCGCAACCAGCTGTGGCTGAAGCGGAATCCCTGGTTTGCCGAAGAGCTGTTGCCAGACCTGCGGACGACCGTGGCCCGTGTCCTGGCGGGCTGAATCCCTACATCATCTCCACCACCCACCTGGTCACGGTGGCGGTGGCCAGGGCGCATTGGTGGCCCCGGGCCGCGTTGAAGGCCTGGTATTCCTCCGCCTTCCACATGTCGTAGGTGCGGCCGGTGAAATTCTTCTGCAGTTCCTCGCAGGTGACACCGCCGAATTCCGCCCGGAAACGTTCCACCAGCTCCTTGCCCTTCTGGAAGTTGCCGATGAAGCGGCCCTTGTCCAGCTTGTCCCGGTCCCGGCCCCGCTTGGCGGAAAGGGCCACCAGGCCGCCGGTGAGCGCGCCGCAGGCGCCCTGGCCGGACAGGCCGCCGCCGCCGGAGAGGCCGTGGCTGGCCTTGATGACCGCGTCGTCGATGACCCCCACGGTCTCCTGCACCGCCGCCAGCACGCACTGGGGACAGCAGCCGTAGTCCAGTTCGTAGCGCAGGGCCTTTTCGTAGGCGGCTTCCGCGGCTTTGGATTTCTCTTCGGGGGACATGGGGACTCCGTAAATTAGAAAACTCTAATGTTTATAGCACGGGTTTGTGCACCGCCGTAGCCACAGGCCATCAGTCTTCTCCGCCGCCCCCCGCCCGCCGATGGCGTACCGTTTTCTCCACCTTCTTCGCCACATAGGCGGCGAACTCGTCCACGTTGGCGTAACCGTGGTCCAGGGCCAGCCGGGCCAGGTCGTCGATGAGGCAGCGGGTTTCCACGATCTCCGCCACCGAGCGGCCGCAGGTGAAGCACCGGACGCCATCGTCCCGGCAGAAATCCTTGCCCTTGCAGGGGGTGAAGGACTTCATGCCGGGCTCCCCTCCGGCCCGAATTCCAGCACGGTGGATTCGCCATCCATATCGATGATCTCGGCCTGGGCCAGGCTGCCATCATTCCGGTAGGTGTAGCGGTGGGCCAGTTCGACTTCCCCGTAGACCATCTTGTCGAAGCCCAGCAGGCGATCGCCGGCGAACCAGCCCTTGAAGTAGGTGTTGCGGTTCTCCACCTCGGCGGGGGCCAGGGGCGTGACCAGGTTGAAGGGCAGCCTGACGCCGGTATAGGTGAGGAAGAAGCGGACTTCCCCCGGATGCTCAGGACTCAATAGGTCACCTCGTCCAGCATATCGCCCAGCACGCCGACCTGCCGCAGCATGGCCTTGTAGGCCTTCATCACCGGCCGGGAGATCATGGTTTCCGCCAGCACCCGGCGTTCATAGACCCGGGCCAGCAGTTCCGGGTCGCGGCTCTCCCGGGCCAGGGCGATGAGGGCATGGTCGTCGGCGCCCAGGCAGAGGCCCGGACGCGCCTTCACCACGTCGTAGACCACGGCCATGATGGCCTTCTCGGCGGGATTCATCCTGCACTTGCCATCGATGATCTTGAGCATCAGGGCGGTGGCGCAGTCGATCTCCACGGGTTCCAGGTGGGCGGTGGCGGCCCAGGCGGCGGCGTGGTGGGCATCGATGGCATCCATCAGATCTGCTTCACCTTGATGTTGAGGGTCTGGATCCGATAGGCGATCTGCCGGGGGGTCATGTCCAGCAGCCGGGCGGCCTTGGCCTGGACCCAGCCGGCCTGCTCCAAGGCGGCAATGACCCGCTCCCGCTCGTCCAGGTCCGGATCGTCCAGATCCACGCCCCGGTTGCTGGCCCGGCCCAGGCTCACCTTCTCCTCGATGCCAGTCACCAGCACCGCATCCCGGTCGATGACGCCGTTCTCGCTCATCACCGCCGCCCGTTCCAGGCAATTCTCCAGCTCCCGCACGTTGCCCGGCCAGTCGTGGTGCATGAGAACCCGCAGGGCGCTGTCGGTGAGCTCCAGTTCCCGGCCCTGGCTCTTGCCGATCTTGCCGGTGAGAAAGCGGGCGATGTCCGGGATGTCCTCCATGCGCTCCCGCAGGGCGGGCAGGTAGATGGGCATGACGTTGAGGCGGTAATACAGGTCTTCCCGGAACTTGCCGGACTGCACGTCGGCTTCCAGATCCCGGTGGGTGGCGGCGATGACCCGCACGTCGATCTTGATGGTGCGGGTGCCCCCCACCCGCTCCAGCTCGCCTTCCTGGAGCACGCGCAGCAGCTTGGCCTGGAAGGCGGCGGAGACCTCGCCGCTCTCGTCCAGGAACAGGGTGCCGCCGCCGGCCTGCTCGAAGCGGCCCTTTTTCTGGGCCAGGGCGCCGGTGAAGGCCCCCTTCTCGTGGCCGAACAGTTCCGACTCCAGCAGGTTCTCCGGCAGTGAGGCGCAGTTGAGCTTGACGAAGCTGTTCTTGGCCCGGGGCGAGTTGTAATGGATGGCGTTGGCGATGAGTTCCTTGCCGGTGCCGGTCTCGCCCCGGATCAGCACGGTGGTGTTCCACTTGGCAACCTGGCGGGCTTGCTCGAACACCCGGCGCATGGGCTGGGTGTGGCCGATGATGTTGTCGAAGCCGTATTGGGCCCGCACGGTGCGGCGCAGGGTATCCCGCTCCTCGGTGAGCTCCTGGCGCTCCAGCTCCACTTCCCAACTGAGGCGCACGCTCTGGCCGATGACGTTGGCCACCATCTCCAGGAAGCGGGCCCGTTCCCTGAGCACATCCACGTCGTCCACGGAGGGCTGGGCGGCGAGCACGCCGACGCTGGCCTGGGCGACGCGGATGGGCACGCCGATGAAGGGACCGTCCTCGTCATAGATACCCAGCTTGCCGCTGAAGCGGGGTTCGTCGGCGATGCGCTTGAGCACCACGCTGTCGCCTTCCTCCAACACCGCGCCCACCACGCCCTCGCCGGGCTGGTAGCGGATCTCGTCCACCTTTACCGTGCCCAGGCCATGGACGGCCACCACCTGCTGCTCGCCGGTGTCGCTGTCGGTGAGGGTCACCATGCCCCGTTCCAGGCCGCCGCCCTCGTGCAGGGCCCGCAGCACGCCGGCCAGGGTGTCGCGCAGGTCCAGGGAGCGGGACAGCACCTGGCTCACCTGGAACAGGGTTTCCAAGTCGGCCTGGAGCTGGTCGTAGCGCCGTCTCAAGTTGAGGTCGCGGTTTCCGGGGATGTGGCTTTCGTAGTCCACGTCAGCCTCCCACCGGGAATTGCACGCGCACCAGACAACCGCCGCGGCCTTCCGCCGGCGCCCCGATGGCGATGAAGCCGCCGTGGCCGTTGACAACCTCCCGGGCAACCGCAAGACCCATGCCGATGTGCTGACGGTCGGCGCCCTTGGTGGTGAAGAAGGGCTCGAAAGCCTTGATGCGGGCGGCTTCCGGCACGCCGGGACCGCTGTCTTCCACCGTCACCTCCACCCGGTCTGGGAAGGCGGCCGTGGCGATGCGCAATTCCCGACGGCCGCCCCGGGTGTCGTGGATGGCATCCAAGGCATTCTCCACCAGTTGCTTGAACAGGTTGCAGAGCTGGTTGACGCGGCCCTGCATGGGCGGCAGGGCCGCCTCCGGCCGCCATTCCACCACCACGCCGTCGGCCAGCAGGCGCGGCGTGGCCAGACGCAGCACATCGCGCAACACCTCGTTGAGGTTGACCGCCTGAACCGCCTCCGCGGCTGCGCTGGGGGTACCGGCCCGCAGGCCGTCCAGGGCCTCGCCGCCGGCCCGCATGGCTTCCCGCAGCCCCTCCACCAGGCCACCGGCCTCGCCGCGCATCTCCAGCAGCTTCACGGCGGCGGCGATCATGTTGAAGGGGCCTTCCAGCTGGAATACGGCGCCGGCCAGGGCCTCCCGCAGGCTCTGGATGCGCTCCTGCTCCGCCAGCAGGGCGCGCAGGCCGTTGACCCGCACCGCCTCCTCCCGCTCCTTGAGGGGGGTGATGTCCTGGAGGGTGAGCAGCATGTAATGACGCCGGCGGGGCTCGTAGAAGGCGTCGGCACTGGCATCCAGCTCCTCGATCCAGGAGCCGGCGCAGACGAACCAGCGGGGCTCGGCGTTCCTGCGGGGGAAGGACACCTCGCGCCCGGAAAAGCCCCGTCCGGACTGGCGTGCCTTCTCGAAATCCTCGCCCATGGCAGCGCGCAGGGCGGCCAGCACGGTCTGGGCCGGCTCGGCCCCCAGGTCGCCGATGAGCTTCTTGTATTCCTGATTGTCCAGCACCACCCGTTCGCCCTCGTCCAGCACCACGATGGCCACCTGGGCGGCGTCCACCACGGATTCGATGAGGGTCTTCTGGTTCTGCACCTGGCGTTCCAGGCGATGCACCTCGGTCACGTCCCGGTGCATGCCCAGGTAATGGCTGGTGCGGCCGGTCTCGTCCACCACCGGGGTGATGGTGAGATCGGCGAGATAGCGGCTACCGTCCTTGCGCCTGTTCACCAGCAGGCCGTTCCAGGCCCGCTGGCGCAGGAGTTGGGCCCACATGCTCTCATAGACGATCCTGGGGGTGACCCGGTAGGACAGCAGGGATTCGTTATGGCCCAGCACTTCTTCCCGGCCATAGCCGGTCACCCGCTGGAAGGCGGGATTGGCGTAAAGGATGCGGGCCTTGTCGTCCGTGATGGAAATCGCCAGGGCCGATTGCTCCACGGCCTGGCGGAAGACTTCCAGGGGGGCTTCCGAAGTGCCGTCCTGGGGGGCGGAGGGGTTCATGAAGTCTCTCTTGGGTAAGGGGTCGAGGAAACCCTAGCAACAAACGTGCCCAACCCGGGAATCGCCATCCCGTTGTCTGCAAAGCCCCTTGCTGCACCGTGGTTTGTGGCGTTTGCGACAGGAAGCCCGGGGCTGGCCGTACTATGACAAGAGGTTTTTCGCACCAGACCGGTGCAGCAAGTCGCAAGACCTTGTTTTTTCAGCATCCCATTCCGGCATCCGGCGGCTGGCATGACCCGTGCAAGGCTACGCCCGGAGTCCCACCATGACCGAATACCTGCTGCTTCTCCTCTCCACCGCCCTCGTGAACAACGTGGTGCTAGTCAAGTTTCTGGGCCTGTGCCCCTTCATGGGGGTGTCCAGGAAGATGGACAGCGCCCTGGGCATGGGCATGGCCACCACCTTCGTACTGACCTTCGCCACCGCCGCGAGCTGGATGATCGAGCATTGGCTGCTGCAACCCCTGGGCATCGAATACCTGCGCATCCTCTCCTTCATCCTGGTCATCGCCGCCACCGTGCAGTTCACCGAACTGGTGATCCGCAAGGTGAGCCCCTCCCTTTATCAGGTGCTGGGCATCTACCTACCCCTCATCACGACCAATTGCGCCGTGCTGGGCGTGGCTTTGCTGAACATCATGGAAAGGCACGGCTTCGCCGAGAGCCTGTTGTACGGCTTCGGTTCCGCCCTGGGGTTCACCCTGGTGCTGCTGTTGTTCGCCGGCCTGCGCGAGCGCCTGGCCCTGGCCCAGGCCCCTGCCGCCTTCTCCGGCGCCCCCATCGGTTTCGTCGTTGCCGGCCTGCTGTCCCTGGCCTTCATGGGCTTCGCCGGCCTGGGTGTGAAGTGAGGAGAAACCACCGATGATTTCCGCCGTCGCCAGCCTCGCCATCCTGGGCCTGGTCCTGGGCTTGATCCTGGGCTACGCCGCCCGCCGCCTGGCAGTGGAGGGCAATCCTCTGGCTGCCGAACTGGAGGCCATGATGCCCGGTTCCCAATGCGGCCAATGCGGCTATCCGGGTTGCGCCGGCGCCGCCCAGGCCCTGGCCGAAGGCCGCGCGCCAGTGACCCTCTGCCCCCCTGGCGGCCGCGACCTGGTGCTGGCCCTGGCGGCCAAGCTGGGCGTGGAGGCCGACCTGTCCGGCATCAAGGAGAACGTGCCCAGCATCGCCGAGGTGAAGGAAGAGATCTGCATCGGCTGCACCCGCTGCTACAAGGTCTGCCCCACCGACGCCATCATGGGCGCCGCCAAGCAGATCCACGTGGTGTTCCGGGAGGCCTGCACCGCCTGCGGCAAGTGCGTGGACGTGTGCCCCACCGAAGCGCTCAGCCTGCGCCCGGTACCGGTGACTCTGCAATCCTGGTATTGGCACAAGCCCCAGACGGAATGGGCGCCTGCATGAACATCGCCGCCTATTTCTCCAGATTCCGCATGCGCGGCGGCGTCCATCCGGAAGACCGCAAGGAACTGTCGGCGGACATCCCCATCCGTGTCCCGCCCCTGCCGGAGCGACTGTTCGTCTCCCTGCAACAACACATCGGCGCTCCGGCGAGCCCGGTGGTCCAGGTGGGTGACCAGGTGCGCAAGGGCCAGCTCATCGCCGCCAGCGCCGGGGCGGTCTCGGCGCCGGTGCACGCGCCCACTTCCGGCCGGATCGTGGCCATCGGCGACTACCCGGCGCCCCACCCCTCTGGTCTGCCGGTGCCCACCATCACCCTCGAAGCGGATGGCGAGGAACGCTGGGCCGACTTCGATCCGCCCGCCGATCCCTTCGCCCTGTCCCCCGAGGAGATCGCCACCCGGGTCGGCGCGGCGGGCATTGTCGGTCTGGGGGGCGCCGCCTTCCCTGCGGCGGTGAAGCTCAACGTCAGCCGGCGTGGGGGCGTCACCACCCTGATCATGAACGGTGGCGAGTGCGAGCCTTATCTCACCTGCGACGACCGCCTCATGCGCGACCGGGCACCGGAGGTGGTGGCTGGCATCCGTCTGATCCTGCGCGCCGTCGGCGCGAAGGAAGTGCTGTTGGGCATCGAGGCCAACAAGCCCGAGGCCATCGCCGCCATGACCGCCGCGGCCGCCGGTACCGAGGTCCAGGTCCGGACAGTGCCCGCCATGTACCCCATGGGTTCGGAGAAACAGCTCATCCAGGCCCTCACAGGCAAGGAGGTGCCCGCCGGTGGCCGGGCCGCCGACATCGGCATGCTGGTGCACAACGTGGGCACGGCCTTCGCCGTGGCCCAGGCCCTGAAGCTGGGTCGGCCTCTGGTGTCCCGCATCGTCACCGTCAGCGGCGGCGCCGTGGCGGCCCCGGGCAATCTGGAGGTGCTCATCGGCACGCCGGCCCAGGACCTGTTCGCGACCAGCGGCGGCTTCCGGGAGACGCCTGCGCGCCTGGTCATGGGTGGTCCCATGATGGGTCAGCAGTTCACCAACCCCCTGGTGCCGGTCATCAAGGGCAGCAGTGGCCTGCTGGCCCTGACCGCCAAAGAGATCGGGCTACCAGGCCGTTCGCCGGGCAGCCCCGGGAACGGCCAGCCCCTCCTGGGCGGCAGGCCGGGCGCTTCTTCCCACTCCGCGGATCTGGCACGCCAGCCCACCGCCTGCATCCGCTGCTCCACCTGCGTGCGGGCATGCCCCGTGGGCCTGCTGCCCCTGGAGATGGCCAACCACATCCGGGTGGCCGACTTCGCCGGTGCCCTGGACCTGGGCCTGAAGGACTGCATCGCCTGCGGCTCCTGCGCCTATGTCTGCCCGGCCCACATTCCCCTGGTGCATTACTTCAACTACGCCAAGGGGGAACTGGCGGCCAAGGAACGGGCCAAGCTCAAGCAGGACGCCACGAAGAAGCTGGCCGAGGAACGCACGGCCCGCCTGGAGCGCATCGCCCGGGAGCGGGAGGAGGCAGCCAAGGCCCGGGCCGCGAAGAAAGCCGCCCAGGAGGCGGCCAAGAAAGCGGCCGCCGCCAGGGCCGAAGCCGAAAAGCAGGCCGTGGAGACCCCATGACAGCCCCTGCCCATTCCCCCCACGCCCACGCGCCAACCAGCGTGGGTCAGATCATGGCCACCGTCATGGTGGCCCTGGCGCCGGCCACCCTGTTCGGTTTCTGGCTCTATGGCTGGCCCGCTTTCAACCTCTGGGCGGTGGCCGTCCTCACTGCTCTGGCAACGGAGGCCGCCTGCCTTGGCCTGGCCCGCAAGCCGGTCAAACCCGCTCTGATGGACGGCTCCGCCATGCTCACCGCCTGGCTGCTGGCGCTCTCCCTGCCCCCCTGGGCACCTTGGTGGATCGCTGCCGTGGGCGGCCTGTTCGCCATCCTGGTGGGCAAGCAGATTTTCGGCGGCCTGGGCCAGAACGTGTTCAACCCGGCCATGGCGGCCCGGGTCATGCTGCTCATCGCCTTCCCCGTGGAAATGACCCAGTGGACCCTGCCTGGCAACCTGGCGGGCGCCACTGCGCCCGGTTTTCTGGACGGGCTCGCCATCACCTTCGCCGGCACCTCCATGGACGGCATGGCCAGCGCCTCCCTGCTGGGCCATGTGAAGACCGAATTCACCCGGGGCATCGAACTGGCCCACAGCCTGCCAGCCTTTTTCTCCGGTCACCACACGGGCCTGGGGGATG
>CAZYEY010000235.1:0-3867 GCA_964646585.1 uncultured Thiobacillus sp.
CCACCTGCCAGGCCACGCCCATCACCAGGATGCCCACCCAGCCCGCCAGGCCCGCAACCATGTGAAGGTCCAGCCAGGCCAGGGGCTCCACCAGCGACCACAGGCCAGATAGCCAGCCGGTCAGCAGCAGGCCGAAGGTCAGCGTCGCGACCAGGGCGGCCAGGGCCAGCATCATGGCGCGCACGGTGTCCAAGGCGCGGCCCCGGGCCAGGCTGATGGCCGCTGCGATCAGAAAGGGAACGAAGCCCGCCGTGAGCAGGCTGGCGGCGATCAGCAAGGGTGTTTCCCCGCCACCGGCCAGGCCCCAGGCCAGCAGGGGCGGGCCCAGCATCAGCGCCATGTGAATCCCCGCCGCGACTCCCCTGGCCCTGGGCATGGGCGCCCCGGCCACCACCGGCAGCATCTGGGTCATGGCGCCCACCATCACCATGCCCAGATATCCCAGGGTGACCAGATGGGTGAGGGCCAGGGCCGAAGGGGTTCGGGGATCGGCGCTCCAGTCCGGGTATCCGGCCGCCAGCAGGCCGGCTGCGGTGAGGAACAGGGGCGCGGTGAGGAAAAAACGCAAGGGGACGGAATAAGGTGGCGCCTGTTCCAAGGCGAGGCCGGGCCCCATCATGGCTGCTTCGGCTGGATGAGAATCTCGAAGCAGCCGTCCTCGATCATGTGGGTGCAGTAGGTGAAGCCCATCTTCTCCAGGATGTCGTAGAGGGGATAGGGCTCCCGGTGCATCAGGAAGCGGATGCGCTGGCCGGGCTTGAGGCTGTCCAGGGCCAGGAGCACCTTTTCCAAGGGCTCTGGCGGCAACAGCCAGCGGGCGTCCACCAGCACTTCCTGCGCCATGGCTGGCAGAGCCTCCTCAGGGCAGGGCCCGCATGGCCGTCAGCAGGTCCGCCTGCTGGTCGGCCAGGGCCTGGTCGGCCATGGGGTAGAGGATGTTCTCCTCCTTCATGTTGTGCTGGCGCATGAGCATGAGCAGGGTCTCGGACTGGCCCAGGTAGGCCGGCTTGTCCTTCCGTTCCAGGGCGGTGCCCATTTCCTGCAGCAGGACGTTCAGCTGCTGGTGTTCGGCGCGCATGACGAAGGTGGGGCCGCCGCTCATGCCGGTCCTGGCCTCGAAGGCGGGAAACAGCACTTTCTCCTCCATGGCGAAGTGATGGCGCATGGATGCCTGAAAGCGGTCGAAATGCTCCCGCGCCTGGGCCCAGTCTTTCACGGCCACCGCGTTCTCGGCGGCGGCGAAGTGATCGTCGCAGGCGTTGTGGTCGTCGCTCAGATAGCTGCCGATGGTGCTCATTTCAGGGTTCCTGGTGGCTCGAATGGCGCCGATGGTCCACCCGGTCCGCCCCTGACTCCTTGACGTTGGACAAGGCGGCATTCTCCAACGGCGCTGCCACGTTTCGCACAGGGAGGCGGAAAAAGTCCGATGAATCGGGGCTCGCCGGGAAATTACGCTTGACTTGGTCCGGCGCAGCAAACATGATGCGCGCGCGTTTGGCCGGCCAGTGTGTTTCCGTCAGTCGTCGTTCCGCCGATACCTGCCTGTCTCCTTCTGTACCGCGATGCGCAAGACCTTTCTTTACTTTTTTTGGAATATTCATCATGGCAACAGGCACCGTTAAGTGGTTCAACGAGACCAAGGGTTTTGGCTTCATCTCTCCCGATGGCGGTGGCGAAGACCTCTTCGCCCACTTCTCCGCGATTCAGTCCTCCGGCTTCAAGACCCTCAAGGAAAACCAGAAGGTTTCCTTCGAAGTGGTCCAGGGCCCCAAGGGCAAGCAGGCTTCCAACATTCGCGCCATGGACTGAGCTTCAGTCCGCGTCGATGGAAAAGCCCGGTTCTCCGGGCTTTTTTTACGCCCGTCGGATGCGCTCTAATCCCCCCATGGCAAAAGCGACCACTCTCTACGTTTGCGCCCAGTGCGGCGGCCAGACCAGCAAATGGCAGGGCCAGTGCCCCCACTGCCTGGCCTGGAACACGCTCACCGAATCCATCCAGGAGGCCAAGCCCCGGCGCTTCCAGGCCCTGGCCGCAAGCGGCGAGGTGGTGCGCCTGTCCGCCGTGCAGGCGGTGGAGACGCCCCGACTGCCCACCGGCCTGGCGGAATTCGACCGGGTGCTGGGCGGCGGTCTGGTACCCGGTGGCGTGGTGCTCCTGGGGGGCGACCCGGGCATCGGCAAGTCCACCCTGCTGCTCCAGGCCCTGGCCGATATCAACGCCCGGGCCAGGACGCTTTATGTCAGCGGCGAGGAATCTGCCGCTCAGATCGCCCTGCGCGGCAACCGTCTGGGCCTCTGTGCCGACATCCCCCTGCTCACGGAAATCCGTCTGGAAGCCATTCTCGCCACCCTCAAGATGGAGCAGCCCCAGGTGGCGGTCATCGACTCCATCCAGACCGTCTACACCGAGCAGCTCCAGTCCGCCCCCGGCAGCGTGGCCCAGGTGCGGGAATGCGCCCAGGAGCTCACCCGCCAGGCCAAGCAGATGGGCATCACCATCCTGCTGGTGGGTCACGTCACCAAGGAAGGCACCCTGGCCGGCCCCCGGGTGCTGGAACACATCGTCGATACCGTGCTGTATTTCGAGGGCGACACGGGCTCCAGCTTCCGCCTCATCCGCGCCTTCAAGAACCGCTACGGCGCGGTCAACGAACTGGGGGTGTTCGCCATGACCGACAAGGGCTTGAAAGGCGTGGCCAACCCCTCCGCCCTGTTCCTGCAGCGGGACGAGCGGGAAGCGCCGGGCTCCTGCGTGGTGGTGGCCCAGGAAGGCACCCGGCCCCTGCTGGTGGAAATCCAGGCCCTGGTGGACACTGCCCATGCCCCCAATCCCCGCCGCCTCACCGTGGGCCTGGACGGCAACCGGCTGGCCATGCTGCTGGCCGTGCTCCACCGCCACGGCGGCGTGCCCTGCTACGACCAGGACGTCTTCGTCAACGCGGTGGGTGGCGTGAAGATCATCGAACCAGCCGTGGATCTGGCCGTGGCCATGGCCGTGGTTTCATCCCTACGCAACAAGCCCATCCCCCACAAGCTGGCCGTATTCGGCGAAGTGGGCCTGGCCGGGGAAATCCGCCCGGTGCAGCGGGGTCAGGAGCGCCTGAAGGAAGCGGCCAAGCTGGGCTTCACCCAGGCCCTGTGCCCCAAGGGCAACCTGCCCAAGGGCAGGATCAGCGGCGTGGAGGTAAAGGGAGTGGGGAGTCTGGCGGATGCGTTGGAATATTTCAGAGCGTTGTAGCTCCCTCTCTCACCCCGGATAGCTACAATTTCGGCCTGGGTGAGCGTGCGATTGGCGTCGTTGTAGCTCCCTCTCTCACCCCGGATAGCTACAATAGCACCTTCAGCGCCTGCCGCCGCCGTCCGGTTGTAGCTCCCTCTCTCACCCCGGATAGCTACAATCCATGGCTGCACGCATGGTCATTGGGCCTGGTTGTAGCTCCCTCTCTCACCCCGGATAGCTACAATGTGCTGCTGGCGATGTTCGCCAACACCGCCGTTGTAGCTCCCTCTCTCACCCCGGATAGCTACAATTGGCGCTAGGCGAATCCGATGCTGCGAAGGGGTTGTAGCTCCCTCTCTCACCCCGGATAGCTACAATAGGCACCAAGGACGATTAGTCCGCGCGTGAGTTGTAGCTCCCTCTCTCACCCCGGATAGCTACAATTACGCGCGCCACGTAGCTGCTCCGAACACGGTTGTAGCTCCCTCTCTCACCCCGGATAGCTACAATTGCCCACGCCGCCTCGTTGACATCACCACTGTTGTAGCTTCCGCCGAACCACCGTGTCGCCTCATGCACACGCGCCGTACTCTTCCATCGACTATGCAATGCGCACCACAGCGCACTGCCCGATATGACAATGGCAA
>CAZYEY010000236.1:0-10536 GCA_964646585.1 uncultured Thiobacillus sp.
AGGTGAGCCATCCCTACCGGCGGCGCCTCAACCAGAAAGGCGAGCGGCAAGGGTAATCCACCCTGCCTGCCACCATGACCGAAGACGACGAAATCCTGCGTGCCAAGCTCAACGCCGAGACCGGCAAGCTGGCCTGGAAGGAACTGGAGCGCCATTTCGCCCGGGGCGTAGTGGTCAAGGTGGCCGGCGACCTGGATCTGGTGGAGGTGGCCATGGCCTTCAGCCGGGACGACAAGCCGGCGGTGGAGGCCTGGCTGGCGGCCGGACGCATCGGCCGCGCCTCCGCCGGGGATGCGCAAGCCTGGCATGACCAGCAAAGCCTGTTCTGGGCCGTGGTGGCGGCCCCCTGGGTGCTGGTCCAGGAAGTGGCCGCCCGGCAGGACGCCTGATACCTGGGAACCCCATGGCCCTCAAGGCAACCATTTTCAAGGCGGATCTCCAGATCGCCGACATGGACCGCAACCACTACGCGGATTACAGCCTCACCCTGGCCCGGCATCCCTCGGAGACCGACGAACGCATGATGGTCCGTCTGCTGGCCTTCGTGCTCTTCGCCGAGGAGGGGCTGGGTTTCGGCAAGGGTCTGTGCGTGGACGACGAGCCGGACCTATGGCGCAAGGAACTCACCGGCGACATCGCCCTGTGGATCGACGTGGGCCTGCCCGACGAGAAATGGATCCGCAAGGCCTGCGGCCGCGCCGAGCAGGTGGTGGTGGTGAGCTATGGCGGGCGGGCCGCCGAGGTGTGGTGGAGCCAGATCCGGGACAAGCTGGAAAGGCTGGACAATCTGCGCGTCTATTTTCTTGACGCCGAGGCCAGCCAGGCCCTGGCCGCCCTG
Source organism: uncultured Thiobacillus sp. (assembly GCA_964646585.1). Lineage (GTDB taxonomy): Bacteria > Pseudomonadota > Gammaproteobacteria > Burkholderiales > Thiobacillaceae > PFJX01. Next base: position 839 of record CAZYEY010000236.1, read on the forward strand.
GCCAGCCGCACCATGCGCCTGCAATGCAGCGTGCAGGAGGGCCAGGTCTTCATCACCGATGGCGAGCGCAGTCTGACGGTCGAGCCGGCGCTCAGACTGGGCGCCGAATAGCCGGTTGACCTCCAGCACCGGGGGGATTGCGGGTTCTCCCTTCTGGTCCACAATCAAATCAGGGATTGCCTTGAGGGTTGAATTGGGTAGCGCGGAGGAGAAAGTGCGCCACCTGATGGGTTGCTCATCCAGATTGCGGGTTGTCTTGGCCATGGCGGCCATGGGCGTCTTGGCTTCCTGCGGGTCCGTGGGAATGCGCTCGGGTTCTGCCACGCCGGTTTCCGCTTGTGGGGAAGCACGGTCGGATGCCTTCGTCAGCGCTGCCCAGCGTTTTCCCGGCCGCGCCACGGCCATGAGTCTCATCGACAAGCTGTTCTCCACAGGCGGGAAAGACGGCGACCTCATCATCACGCGGGATGCAGTCGGCTTCATCAGCTGTGGGCCCCGAAGCCCGGAAAGAGAAGTTTTCACGGTTCCCCATGAATCCGTGGAATTGGCGTACCGAGACCGCAACTGGATCATCTTGCGGGAAGGTGTCAGTACCCAGGGCTACCGCCAGTTCCACGCCTTTTCGCTGAATGGAACGCCGGTGGCGAGTGGCGAGGCGCTCGCCAGGGCCGCCCTGGCCGAGATTCGCAAGCAGCGTTCGGCGAGATCCTTGTTCGTCGCGCCGCCCGAGGCGGCGCGGCCCACGATTCTCATCGCGACAAAGGGCGCGCCCGAGATGGCGATCGCCTCGGTGGACCACGGCATGGTCGGCGAGGCAACGGGAAAGGGCATGGCTGCCGGCGCCCTCGCCGGTGTGGCGGCCGGCCTGAATCCCCAGGCTCCCATCGCGCTGTACCCACCTGCGGCGGCGGTGCTGTTCGTGGGGGGAGCATTGCTGGGCGGCGCCTTCATGGGCATCGAAGCAGAACGGCAGGCCCAGCAGTCCGCCCAGATGCTGCCCCTTCAAGACCCTGTTCTCGAACGCGTCCTGCTTGAAGTCGATATCGGTTCGACGTTGGCCCGGAGGATCGAGCCCCTCATGAAGATCGAGCAGCAATGGGACTTCCGGCTGAAAAGCGGCAGTGATCCGGATTGTGGCGATGGCTATCGCGGTTGCGCCTTGAATGGCATCCTGGGAGTCATCGAACTGGCGCCTGCCAGGCTCGAATTCCGCGCCGACAGGGCGGATCTGCTCAAGGACGAGGACCAGGCACGTCTGACCTTGTCCATGTTCCAGACCATGCATCTATACAGCACCCTGAGTGGCTATCGGGTGGAGAGTGTCGATGCGGTGGCCAGGTCCGACCGGCATTCCCTGGCCGAGTGGCGGGAAAAAGAGGGCGAACGCTTCAAGTCTGCTCTCAGGGAGGCGATGGGCCCCATGCCGGACATGGCCGCCATGCGCTTGCAACGTGCCCTGGATCGCCTGCTGGTGTTTGAATGAACCATGCAACCAGAAAGGACTGCGCCGTGTCGCAAATCATCGACTTTCAGCTTGACGGCGAATACGTCGAGCTTTGCAACCTGCTCAAGCTGGCGGGCCTGGCCGACAGTGGCGGCCAGGGCAAAGCCCTGGTGGCCGGTGGCGCGGTCCGGGTGGATGGCCTGCCGGAAAGCCGCAAGACCGCGAAGATTCGCGCCGGTCAGCGGGTGGAATGCGCCGGCGCGCTGATCCGGGTGAGTGATTAGAAGGACATTCTCGCAGCTCCGACTGACAACCCATGTGCCCGGCCATGCCCCGCAGCCGCTGGGACTGAGCGGAACGGCTCAGCCCGGCCGGGCCTGGGTTTCAAGACGCCGTAACACCCCGCGCCTAAGGTTTCGGTGTTTTCCATCCCCCAGTCTTGCCGCCGAGAGGACCCCGCCATGCGCCCAGCCAAGCCCAGCCTGCTCGCCCTGCTCATCGCCGCCAGCCTGCCGGCGGCCGATGCGCACGCCCTCAGCATCATGGAGATCCAGGGCCTGGGCCACCTCTCCAGCTTCGCCACCCAGAGCGTGGCCGGCGTCCAGGGCGTGGTCACCGCGGTTTCCGGCAACGGTTTCTGGATGCAGGACCTCAGCGGCGACGGGGATCCGCGCACTTCCGACGCCATCTTCGTCTATCGCGGCAGCCGCAACCGTCCCGCCGTGGGTGATCTGGTGTCGGTGAGCGGCCGCGTGGACGAATTCCGGCCCGGCTGCAATGGCTGCGGCCCCGACAACAGCGCCTACTTCAACCTCACCCTCACCGAGATCAACAGCTCCTTCGGCAGCGGCGGCTGGACCAAGCTGGGCACGGCCGCGCTGCCGGCGCCGGTGGTCATCGGCAGCGGCGGCCGCACCCCGCCTTCCCTCATCGCGCCGTCTTTCGGCGGCAGCGTGGAGTCGGCCGGCTACTCCTTCGACCCCTTCGCCCATGCCATCGACTTCTACGAGAGCCTGGAGGGGATGCGGGTGAGCGTCGCCAACCCGGTCGCCGTCGGCCCCACCAACGCCTACAAAGAAATCGCCCTGCTGCCCGATTCGGGCGCGGGTCATGGCCTCCTCACCGACCGCGGCGGCGTGGTGCTCACGGCGGGCAACTTCAACGGCGGCCGGGTGATCCTGGATGACGCCCTGATCGGCGCCGCCGCCATGCCGCTGGCCAACGTGGGCGACCGCCTGGGCAATGTCACCGGGGTGCTGGACTACAGCTTCGGCAACTTCAAGCTGCTGGCCACGCAAGCCCCCACCCTCGCCAGTATGGGCCTCTCCCGCCCGGTGGCGGATTTTGCCCGGCCGGAGCAGCTGTCCATCGCCTCCTACAACGTGGAGAACCTGGCCGGCAACGGTCCACAGGCCAAGTTCGACGGCCTGGCCGGGCAGATCGTGCACCACCTGCGCGCGCCAGACATCGTCGCGGTGCAGGAGATCCAGGACAACAACGGCGCCACCAACAACGGCATCGTCGCCGCCGACCAGACCTACGCCCGCCTGATCGCCGCCATCGCCGCCGCCAGCGGTCCGACCTACCAGTACGTGAACATCGATCCGGCGAACAACGCCGACGGCGGCGCGCCGGGGGCCAACATCCGCGTGGGTTTCCTCTACGACCCGACGCGGGTCTCCTTCATCGACGTGGCCCAGGTCGACCCTGCCAATCCCGCCTGGGAAGCCAGCCGCAAACCCCTGGCCGCCACCTTCGCCTTCGGCGGCGGGGAGGTGGTGGTGATCAACAATCACCTCAAGTCCAAGGGTGGCGACGAGCCCCTGTTCGGCCGCCTGCAGCCGCCCACGCAGCACACCCTGGCGCAGCGGGACGCCCAGGCCGACGTGCTGGCTGCCTTCGTCGCCGCCCTGCAGGCCGGCAATCCGGACGTGAACATCGTGCTGCTGGGCGACCTCAACGACTTCCAGTTCTCCGACCCCCTGCAGACCCTCGGCGCAGCCGGGCTCGCCAACCTCACCGACACCCTGCCGGAGAACGCCCGCTACACCTATGTCTACGACGGCAACAGCCAGGCCCTGGACCACATCCTGGTGAGCCGCAACCTGCTGTCCGCCGCCGAATACCAGATCCTCCACCTCAACAGCGAATTCGCCGTGGGCGACCCGCTGCGCTTCAGCGACCACGACCCGCTGCTGGTGCGCCTGCAACTCGCCCCGGTGCCCGAACCGGGAACCTGGGCCATGCTACTCGCCGGCCTGGGGCTGCTGAGCATGGCCGCGCGGTGTAACCGTGACGACGCCAAGCTGTAACCCTGTTGTGCGACGCTGTGTCGTGACGGTGACGTGGTTCGGTATGCCGCCGCGCCCCGAGCGATCGATTGATCCGACCCCAAAACGACTTGGTGAAGGCCGGGCTTGAGCTGACATGTCCGCCTGAAGGCCGACCTACATACAAGCGCAGGGAGGGCCGGATAAGTAACCACGCACCTGACCAAATCTGACGCACATAACCTGCCCGAGGAAGAGCATGAATCTGAAACCCGCCCTGATCGCCGCCACGCTTGCCAGCCTGATCGCGCAACCCGTGCTCGCCGCACCTTCGCCTCTTTATACCGTGCTGCCCACGCTCGAGACGCCCAACATCGCCAGCCCGGGCGACGCCGACGATCCCGCCATCTGGCTGCACCCCACCGACCCCTCCAGGACTTTGGTCGTCACCGCCGTGAAGAACGGCGGCGCCCGGGTCTATGACCTGTCCGGCGCCCAGGTGCAGGCGCTGCTCCCCTTCCCCGTCGCCTCCGGCGCCAGCCGCATCAACAACGTGGACGTGCAGTATGGCTTCCGCATGTACGACGGCAGCCGGGTGGACATCGCCGTGGGGAGCGACCGGGGACAGGATCTGTTCCGGGTGTGGAAGATCGACGGCGGCAGCGCCGAGCCGCTGACCTACATCGGCACCGCCAACCCGACGCGCGCCTTCGTGGACAAGCCCGACGGCAGCGCCAACCCGGTGAGCGCCCAGAACACCGCCTACGGCCTGGCCCTGTACCGGGACGTGGCGGCGGACCGCATGTTCATCCTCGCCACCCAGCGCAGCCAGGCCCGCCTGGCCCAGTACGAACTGATTGCCCTGGCCGACGGCACGGTGGACGTGCAGTACCTGCGCGACTGGCAGTTCCCCGGCCTGAACCTGGGCGGCACCTTCCACAGCCTGGCGGGCAAACAGTTCGAGGGCCTGGTGGTGGACCAGCAGACCGGCATCCTCTACGCCGGTCAGGAGGACGTGGGCATCTGGCGCATCGACCTGAAGACCGGCTTAGCCGACGCCACCCCCTTCGTCCTGTCCACCGACTACGATGCCACCAGCCCCCTGACCCAGGACATCGAGGGGCTGACCATCTACTACGGCCGCAACGGCAGCGGCTATCTCATGGCCTCCAGCCAGGGCGACAGCACCTTCTCCGTGTTCGACCGGCAGACCCTGGCCTATCTGGGTTCCTTTGCGGTGGGGGCGAACGGCGGCATCGACGGCGTGCAGCACTCCGATGGCGCCGACGTGCTGGGCCTGGCCCTGCCGGGCTTCCCCCAAGGCCTGTTCATCACCCAGGACGGCAGCAACGACCCCGAAGGCGGCACCAACTTCAAGTACGTGTCCTGGGGTGGGATCGCCGGCGCCATGAACCTGCAAATCGATCCGCTGGCCTACGATCCGCGCCACCCCCTGGCCGCCCCGGTGCCCGAGCCCGGGACCTGGGCCATGCTGCTGGCCGGCCTGGGGCTGCTGGGCTTCGTGGCCCGACGGCGTACCGGCCGCGCGTAGGCCGGCAATTCGTGGCCTACCTGGAATGTGGTGGCGGGAAGGGATTCCCGCTTACGGATGGATGTCGGTAAGTCGAAGGGGCGCCTTGGCGCCCCTTTTCTGCGCGGGGGGAGGCGTGTCCCCCTGTGTGCATGTCTTCAGATCGAACGCTTGAACAGCGAGAGCCAGCTGTCGTTCATCGCCACCTCATGCAGCACCTTGAGGGAGCGCTGCTCGTTGCCGTCGATGCCGACCTGGTGCACCAGAGCTCGGCCCTTGGCGGCGTCCACCGTCACGGTGTAGACGTTCTTCTTGTTGGCCAGGTAGCGTGCGATCGAGGCGTCCTCGGCAGCAGCGCGCTGCGCCATCTTCGGCAGCCACACGCGCACATGCAGCAGCACCGCGCCCGGGTAATCGTTGGCCGCCAGTTCCTTGAGCATGGCCTTGACCAGGACGTAGTTTTCCTCGGCCGGGGTCTGGCCGCCGAAGACCAGGGCCACGGCTTCCTGGTCGCGCAGAGCGGCAAAGGCGCGCGCGGCATCTTCGGCATTGGCCAGGCTGGCGGTGCTGAGGGCAGCCTCGCCTTTGGCCTTCGCCACCACCTGGGCACCCATGGCGCCGCTGAGGCTCGCCAGGGCTTAGGCCGGCTTCGGCCCATGCCGGGCGGGACAGGGCGACATCAACCTGTGGCAACCCGACCGTATGTGGTGTCCGTGGGGGTGGATTACCCCTTCATGGAAGAGGTCGACCATCCCGGCGAGCGGATCGACTCTGCCGTGTGGGCATCCAGCCTGTCTGATTGCCGGTTCGCCATTTCTTTTTCCACTGTCGAAAAATGAGGATGTGGGAGGGTGCAGGCTTATAATCCTCTGCTTTCAGCAAGCATGGAGCCCCGCTCCATTTCAGAGGCAAGCATATGAAGCGCGTAGGTCTGATCGGTTGGCGCGGCATGGTGGGCTCGGTGCTCATGGGCCGCATGAGGGAAGAACGGGATTTCGACCACATCGATCCGGTGTTCTTCACCACGTCCAACGTGGGCGGCAAGGGTCCGGACATCGGCAAGGACGTGCCGCCCCTCAAGGATGCCACCAGCATCGACGAACTGAAGGCCATGGAGGTGATCATCACCTGCCAGGGCGGCGACTACACCAACGATGTGTATCCCAAGCTGCGGGCCGCCGGCTGGAACGGCTACTGGATCGATGCCGCCTCCGCCCTGCGCATGAAGGACGACGCCATCATCATCCTGGATCCGGTGAACAAGCATGTCATCCAGGACGGTCTGAAGAACGGCGTGAAGACCTTCGTTGGTGGCAACTGCACCGTCTCCCTGATGCTCATGGCCATCGGCGGCCTGTTCGACAAGGGTCTGGTGGAGTGGATCGCGCCCCAGACCTACCAGGCGGCTTCCGGCGCCGGCGCGCGCAACATGCGGGAACTCTTGCAACAGATGGGCGCGGTGAACGCCGAGGTGAAGCCCCTGCTGGACGATCCCGCCTCGGCCATCCTAGATATCGACCGCAAGGTCACTGACTTCATCCGTTCCGACCGCTATCCCCTGGATGCCTGGCCGGTGCCGCTGGCGGCGAGCCTGATCCCCTGGATCGACGTGCAACTGGAATCCGGACAAAGCAAGGAAGAGTGGAAGGCCCAGGTGGAGGCCAACAAGATCCTCGGCCGCTCCGACAACCCGATTCCCATCGACGGTCTCTGCGTGCGGGTCGGTGCCATGCGCTGTCATTCCCAGGCTCTGACCATCAAGATGACCCAGGACGTGCCCCTGGACGAGATCCACGGCATCATCGCCGCGCACAACCCCTGGGTGAAGGTGGTCCCCAACGATCGCCAGATCACCATGGAGCAGCTCACCCCCGCCGCCGTCACCGGCACCCTGACCGTGCCCGTGGGCCGCATGCGCAAGCTCAACATGGGCAGGGAATATCTCTCCGCCTTTACTGTGGGGGACCAGCTGTTGTGGGGCGCCGCCGAGCCCTTGCGGCGCATGTTGCGCATCCTGCTGGAAGCCTGATTTGTCGTCGCGGCGGGTGCCCGGGCCCGGTCTCGGGCCGAAAGAGACCGCCTCCCAGTTCGACCTGGCGGTGCTGGGAGCCGATGATCCCTTGGGGGGCGCCGTACTCCAGATCCTGGAGGAGCGGGAGGTGCCGGTGGGCCGTCTGTTTCCCTTGAGCCTGCGGGAGGAGGACGCCAACGTGGTGTTTCGGGGCCAGGATTGGCCCTGCGACCAGGCAGCGGAGTTCGACTTCGGCCAAGCCCAGGCCCTGCTGGTGACCAGCCGTTCCGCCGCCGCCTTGCGCTTGGTCGAGCGGATCCGCGCGGCCCAACCGGCCATGCCCGTGCTTCTGGTCGGTGAGGTGGATCCAGCGCCTGCCGTTGCCGTGGCCCGGATAATGAAATCCGTCACTGCCCTTGCCGGGGTGGATTACGCAGACGCTGTCGTAGCCCTGCCTGCCGCCTATGCCGGTCAGGACGGAGTGGAAGAGTTGGCGAATCAGACGCGCGACCTGTTCAATATGGAAAGCAGCGAGCCCGAGGTCTTTCCTCTCCAACTCGCATTCAACCTGATGCCTTACGGCGGTCCCAAGGACGCCCCGGCCTATGAGTCGGCCCTGACTCTGGCCACCACCCGCCTGGCGGAAGGGGCCGAGGTGGCGTTCAGCGTCCTCTGGGCCCCCCTGTTCTTCGGCGCGGCGGCACAACTGCACGTCCGCACCGCGTCTCCCGTGGGCGCCCAAGCCCTACGGGATGCCTTCCGGCACCGGGACGGCGTCACGCTCATGGAGTCGGAACTGGCGGCGGGAACCCCGACCCCGGCCACCGACGCCCAGGGCAGCGACTCGGTTTTCGTCGGCCGCCTCCGGGCCGAGGATCGCCGGATCGGTCTCTGGCTGGTTTTCGACCCTATCCAGTTGGAAGCCGCGCAGATGGTGAGTGTCCTGGAAAATTGGATTGATAAGCCCGCGAGTTCAATGCTAACGTAAGATTTCCTTCAGATAGTGCGCCTAACTCCATGAGAAGTTTCAGGAATTCGGGCTGGTGGGGAGTCAGGACGTGTACCATTCCTGCACAGGATGTTGGTCTATAAAGGCGAAGCGATGAATAAGTCCTTGAAAATCAGTGGGTTGGTTTTGGCGTTGCTGTTGGCGTCAGGAGTCGCCGGTGCTGCTGGATTAGGCAAACTCACCGTCCACTCCACCCTTGGGCAACCCCTGAGGGCCGAGATCGAACTGCTCTCCGTGAACAAGGAGGAACTGGCCGACCTCACCGCCAGGCTGGCCAGCCCCGATGCCTTCAAACAGGCCCGCATCGACCGGTCGGAGGCCATGGCTACCCTGCGCTTCGCCGTGGATCAGCGCGCCAATGGCCAGCCGGTGATCCGGATCACCTCCACGTCCGGCATTTCCGATCCCTTTCTCGATCTGCTGATCGAACTCAACTGGAGTTCCGGCCGCCTCATCCGCGAGTACACCATCCTGCTGGATCCTCCCGCCGACGCCAAATCCCCCGAGGCAGCCAAGGTGGCGACGGTCGCCCCGGAGACCGCGCGCAATGGCCAGGCAAAGTCCGCTCCGGCCCCCGCGCCCGTCCAGGAGGAACAAAAGCCCAAGCTCGCGCCAGCCCCCGTTCCGACTCAACCCAAGCGCTATGGTCCGGTCAAATCCGGCGAAACCCTGCGTGGCATTGCCGGCAAGCTGAAGCCGGCCGAGGTGAGCCTGGAACAGATGATGGTGGGACTCTACCAAGCCAACAAGGGTGCCTTCAGCGACCAGAACATGAACCTGCTCAAGCGCGGCCAGGTTCTCAACGTGCCCGATATCAACGCCATCCAGGCCACCCCGCCGCGGGATGCCGCCCGCACTGTCCAAGGCCATGCCAACGAGTGGCATGCCTACCGCAGGAAGGTGGCGGAGATGGCGGAGACGGTACCTGCCGCCGAGGAGAAGGCCGCGGCCGGCAAGATCACGCCCAAGGCTGAGGAAAAGGCGCCGCCGCCGCCCGCCGCCGCCAAGGATGTGCTCAAGCTGTCCAAGGGGGAGCCTGGCACGGCCCAGGGCAAAGCCGACGCGAAGACCCAGGAGCGTCTGCACAGCCTGGAAGAGGAACTGGCCGCCAAGAGCCGCGCCCTCCAAGAGGCCCAGGATCGGGTGGGACAGCTCGAACGCACCGTGCGCGACATGCAGAAGCTCTTGGAGCTGAAGGCCCAGGAAGTGGCCAAGGCGCCGCCGCCCCAGGCCCCCGCTCCGGCAGTTCCAGCTCCCGTCCCTGCTCCGGCCCCGGCGCAACCGCCCGAGGTCCAGGCAACGCCGCCGGCCCCCGTTCCTGCTCCGGCGCCAGTCGCCCAGCCCAAGCCCCAGCCGCCCGCAGCGCCGCTGCCAGCGGCGGAGCCGAGTTCCAGCTGGATTTCCACCTTCATCGGCAATCCGCTCTACATTGG
>CAZYEY010000237.1:0-7295 GCA_964646585.1 uncultured Thiobacillus sp.
CCGGCGCCCGGTGGGCCGTCTCGGCCATCGAGTTCAGCCGGGGGCTCCGGCCGGTACGGGCCGGAGTGCGCGCCCGGCGGGCGGCACACAGCGGACTCACCCGACGGCGCGGCGTGGCGGGCCGCACCGCCCTGGCTACCTTCTGCTCCGCCCTCATCGCGCTGCCCATGTCGGTGTCGGGGACCCTCAACTACGCTTCGCCACTGTGGCCGGCACTGCGCGTGCCCTGGGCGCTGGGGGAGCGACCCCGCGCCGCCCAGTCTGGCGCGGGGTCGCTCCCCCAGCTGCCAGGGCATGAGCAGGGCCAGCCACAGGGGCGAAGCGTAGTTGAGGGTCACCGCCACCGACATGGGCAGCTCGATGAGGGCGTAGAAGAAGGTAGCCAGGGCGATGAAGCCCACCACGCCGCGCCTTAGGTTGAGGCCGATGTGTTCCCCCAGCAGGTCGCGCACTCCGGCCCTTCCCTGCCGGACCGCCAGGGTGAAAGCGATGGCCAGCATGGCGAACAGGGAGCGGTAGAACACCAGCTCCGCGCCGGAGAAGGCGTGGCCCAGGCTCTTGACCACCACGCTCATGAGGGCGAAGCACAGCCCCGCCACCAGCATCCAGGCGGAACCCATGGCTATGGCGTCGCCACGCCCTCCCCTGTGAAACAGGGGGGTTGGGGGGGGGTCGACAACGACCGGCTTTGCCGGCCGCCTTCCAATCCCCCCTGCCCCCCCTTGCGAAATGGGGATAACACATGGCTCATTTGCCGGCCCCTTCCTGCATCTGCAGGACCCGGGGCGCCTGTTCCACCGGGTTCAGTTCCGGCAGCTTCCTGCCTTCCGGCGCCACATGGAGTTCCTCGAACCGGCGGGCCGACACCATGACCCGGGTCTCCAGGGAGCCGGTGGCATCGTTGTAGGCCTTCACCGCCTGGGAGAGGTTCTTGCCCACGCTGCTCCAGTGCTCGCCCAGCTTGGCCAGGCGCTCGTAGAGCTGGGCGCCCAGCTCGCTCACCTGGCGGGCGTTGTCGGCCAAGGCCTCCTGGCGCCAGCCGTAGTACACCGCCTTGAGCAGGGCCAGCAGGGTGGTGGGGGTGGCCAGGATGACCTTGCGCTCACTGGCATATTCGATGAGCGCCGGGTCCTGTTGCAGGGCAGCGCTGAAGAAGGATTCGCCGGGCAGGAACAGCACCACGAATTCCGGCGCGTCCGGGAACTGGTCCCAGTAGACCTTCTGGGAAAGCTGCTGGATGTGGGTGCGCACATGCTGGGCGAAGCGTTCCAGGGCCCGGCCCCGGGCCCCATCGTCCAGAGCCTCGGCGGCTTCCAGGAAGGCCGCCACCGGCGCCTTGGAATCCAGCACCAGGGTCTTGCCGCCGGGCAGGCGCACCAGCATGTCCGGACGCTTGCCGTCCGCCCCCACCTCCTGCTCGTAGAAGTCGCAGTGGTCCTGCATGCCCGCCATCTCCACCACCCGCTTCAGCTGCACCTCCCCCCAGCGGCCCCGCACCTCGGGCCGGCGCAGGGCGTTCACCAGGCGGCCGGTCTCGCCGCGCAGGTCCTGCTGGGCGGTGAGCAGGCCCTTCACCTGCTCGGTGAGCTGGCCGTAGCTCTCGGCCCGGGCCTTTTCCAGGGCCTGGGTCTGGCTGGAGAGCTTGGCCAGTTCCCCGGCCAGGGGTTTCCCCAGGCCCTCCACCGCCTGCTGGCGGGCAGCGAGTTCCCCTTTCGCGGTTTCCTGGAACAGTTTCAGGTTCTGGGTGGCGAGATCCAGGAAGGCCTGGTTGTTGCGGGCCAGGGCCTCGGCGGATAGGGCGTTGAAGGCATCGGCGAGCTGCCTCTCGGCGGCCCCCAGCAGAGCCTGCTGCTCTTGGGCGCCGCGCCGTTCCTGCTCCAGCCGGTCGGCCAGACCCTCCGCTTCGGCCTGGAGACGGGCCACCTGGGCCAGCCAGCGCCCGCGCTGCCAGAACAGGATCAGCAAACCCGCTCCCAGTCCAGCCAGCGCCCCCAACAGATAGTCCATGCCGCCTCCTTTGCGAATACGGCCATGATAACCGGGCGGCTGGGCGGGGAACGCCAGGCAGCGACCGCCCCGAACAGGATCCGAGGCTCACTTCCCCTGGGTAGTGGCCGACAGGTGGTGTTCCAGCTGCTTCACCAGCCCATCATGATCGAACTCCCTGCCGCCCACGGCCCGATAGATGACCCGGCCCTGGACGTCGACCACATAGGTGGTGGGCAGGCCCTTCACCTTCCAGGGCTGGAGCGTCGCCGAGTCCCGGTCCAGCAGCAGGGGGAAGGTGGGGGCGGGATCCAGCTGGCCGGTGAAGGCGAACACCGTGTCCGCGTCCTCCCCCACGTCCACCGCCAGCACCGCCAGGCCTTGCTGGCCCAGGCGCTGGTTGAGGCGTTCCAGGGAAGGCATCTCGCGCCGGCAGGGCGGGCACCAGGTAGCCCAGAAATTCACCACCACCAGCTTGCCCCTCAGATCGGCCAGGTCGTGGCGCTTGCCGTCCAGGTCCGGCAGTACCAGGGGCGGCGCGGCATAGGGCGGGGACACTGGCGTCAGCCCATGGGTCAGGGGCGGAAGGTCGGCGGCGGGAGTCACCCCAGCAATGCCCAGTGAGAACGCAATGGCCAACACCCTGAAACCCATTCCTCTCTTTCCGCAAAAAGAGGAAAAAGCCATTTCATCAGCGCGCGCAACGGACATTCTCCAGCCTCCCCTCATAAGTCTTGCCCGCCACGGACCAGCGGGCGACGAGATCGAAACGGGCATCCGGCGCCAGGCCGGTGCTCAGCATGCCCTGGTTCCATTCTCCCGGCGCATACTCCTGCTCGGGAGGAAACTGGGCCCAGCGGAATGCGATGCGGGCCGGCTCGGATAGACCCAGGGATTGCCACTGAGCCATCCATTCCTCCACCTGGTGGGGCGGCCGCTCCCCGCCCGCCACGATCACCCGCCAGTCGGCCAGGCGAAAAGACACTTCCCCCGGCGCGCCATCGTTGCGCAGCACGGTCATGAAAACGCAGGCGGTGGCAAAGCGTTCCGCTGCGTCCGCCGGGAAACCTCGGTTGAGATAAAAGGCCCGGGCCTGGTCCGGTTGGATCTGGGTGAGTCGGAGATGCACGCCATGAGCCCGGGTCTGCCAGGTGCCGGCACCGGTGTCGGGATCCATGGTGTGGAGGGTTTCGGCCCGGCAGTCCGCCCCCCAGGTCAAGGCGATGGCCAGTGGAAAAACGATGAATTTGTTTGACGGCCCCATTGGCATGCGAAGGGAAAGCACTCTACGAAAAAGTTCATGATCCTGCCCGAACCGGCACTTTGGCTCGATGGTATTTCCAGGCCAGAGCCTGGACATTCCAGTACTGCCCCGCTCCATCAGACTTCGGCCCAGTCCTGCCTGGCCAGACGGCCAGCCTCCAGCGAGCACCAGCGAAAACCACTCGTTAACGCCTGCCACCCCCAGAGGCGCGCAACAGCACCCGGTCCATCAGGCCGGTGGGGAACAGGCGTTTTAGCCAGGCAAAGGCCACTGCCGGCACCGTCACCGGATAACGGGCCCGGGGATAGGGGCTTTCCAGGGCGTGCAGGAGCTTGTCCACCACTGCTTCGGGCCCCAGGGTGAAGGGGGCGGCGGGACCGGGCTTGCGCAGGCGTGCCAGTTGCCCCTCGTACTGGGCGCGGTGGACGCTGTGGCGCCAGTCGATGTGTTTCTCGAAATGGGGCAGGCAGTTGTCCCGGAAACGGCTGACGATGGGGCCGGGTTCGATGAGGACCACTTCGATGCCGGTACCGCGCAATTCCAGGCGCAGGGTGTCGGTGATGCCTTCCACGGCGAACTTCACGGCGTTGTAGGCGCCCCGGTAGGGAAAGGCGGCGTAGCCCAGCACCGAGCTGTTCATGACGATGCGGCCGTGACCCCGGGCGCGCATGGCCGGGATGACCCGGTTGGTGAGTTCCACCCAGCCGAACAGGTTGGTTTCGAACTGGGCCCGCAGGGCGTCCCGGGTCAGGTCTTCCACCGCTCCCACCTGGCCAAAGCCGCCGTTGTTGAAGAGGGCGTCCAGGCGGCCTTGGGCGCGGGCCAGCACCTCCTCCACGGCAGCGGCGATGCTGGCGGAGTCGTCCAGGTCCAGCACCAGGCTTTCCAGGCCCTCGGCCTGGAGCCGTTCCACGTCGCCGGGCTTGCGGGCGGTAGCGAACACCCGCCAGCCCCGCTCCCGCAAGGCCCGGGCGGCGGCGGCGCCGATGCCGGAGGAACAGCCTGTGATGAGGATGGACTTCATGGCCGGCGGGCCACCACGGTGTCGAAGACCTTCAGGGTGTCGCCGGGCGCCGGGAAGCTGTCGTGGGACTCGGCCAGGATGTGCCAGCCCGCCAGGGCGGCTTTTAGGGCGCCCACCGGGAACAGGTGGTAGTGGCCCGGCTCGAACATGCCCAGGAAGGTGGTGCCCTGGGTCAGGGTGTTGAGCACGGCGACGCCACCGGGCCGCACGTGGGCCAGGATCTCGGCCAGCATGGCCTCGGCCCGGGCCTGGGGGAAGAACATGAGCAGACCGATGGCGACGATGGCGTCGTAGTCCCGCTCCAGGACGTAGCGGCCCAGGTCGGCCTCGTGGGCTTCCACCGCCAGTCCCTCGCTCAGGGCCGTCTCCCGGATGCGGGCGATGCCGGCGGGGCTGCCGTCCAGGGCGGTCACCCGGCAACCCTCCCGGGCCGCCTCCAGGGCCAGATTGCCCAGGCCGCAGCCCAGGTCCAGCACCTCCCCTTTCAGGAAAGGCAGGGCCAGGCGCTCGAAGGGATTGAGGGCGAACTCGGCAGCCGCCACCTGGCGCTGGAACTGGGTATCGAAAAAGCGGACGGAATGGGTGGGCATGAGTTCAGATGGGGTTCAGGCCACCACAGGCCGCCCCAGCCAGCGCATGAGGCGGGCATGGCCCGACTCGTAGAAGGACAGCATGGCGGGCAGCCAGAGCAGGGCCAGCACAGTGGTGAAAGCCAGGCCAAAGGTGATGGAGGTGGCCATGGGGATGAGGAACTGGGCTTGGAGGGATTTCTCCGCCATCAGGGTGGACAGCCCCCCGATGGTGGTGAGCGAGGTCAGCAGGATGGCGCGCAGACGCAGGCAGGCGGCATTGATCAGGGCCTCCTTGACGGCCACGCCCTTCTCCCGCTGGTGGCGGTAGAACTCCACCAGCACGATGGAGTCGTTGACCACGATGCCGGACAGGCCGAACAGGCCGAACATGGACAGGATGGTGAGATCGATGCCCATGAGCCAGTGGCCGGTGACGGCGCCCACCAGGCCGAAGGGGATGGCCAGCATGATGATCAGGGGCCAGCCGTAATGACCGAACACCCAGGCCAGCACCAGATAGATGAGAGACAGGCCCAGCAACATGCCCGCCTTCATGTCCGCCATGGTCTCCCGCTGGTCCGCCGCCCGGCCCTGGAAGGACCACTGGATGCCGTATTTCCGCACCAGTTCCGGCATGGTGGTCTCGGCAAGTCCGGCGATGACCTCGTTGCTGTTGGCGATGGCGCTGTTCACCGTGGCGTTCACCTCCACCGCCAGCTGGCCTTCGGCATGGCGCAGGGCCTCGAAACCCTGGCGGGTGGTCCAATGGGCCACGGTGGCCAGGGGCACCCAATCGCCGTTGGGGGCGCGGATGGTCAGGCGCTCCAGCAGGGCCAGGCTGGCCCGCTCGGATTCCGGCAGGCGCACCCGCACCTCCAGTTCCTCGGGGCCATCCTGGAAGAGCTGCACCAGGCGGCCGTCCAGGGCGGCGCGCAACTGCCTGGAAAGATCCTCCAGGGTCAGGCCCAGGGCCTCGCCGGCGGGGGTGAGGTTGAACACCACCTGTTCCCGGCCATAGGGCATGTCGTCCTCGATGCCATAGACGCCGGGAATCTGGCGCAGGCTGGTCTGCACCGCCTGGGCGGCGAGCTTCAGGGTATGGGCGTCCTTGCCGGCCAGGCGCACCACCAGGTCGCCGCCGGGGGGCCCTTGGCGGCGGGGCACCACCACCAGGTTCTCGACTCCGGCCGGCACCTGGATGCGGGACTGCCAGTCCTTGATGAAAGTCTCGGTGCGCACGTCCCGCTGCTCCGAAGGCTTGAGTTCCACGGTGACCGAACCGAACTGGTCCCCCTGGCGCGGATTCTGGTCGCCCGAAAGGGCGCCGGAGCGGAACACGGCGTGGTTGATGACCTTCACGCCATAGCTTTTCTCCGTGGCCTCCATGGTCAGGCGCAGGTGCTCCAGGAAGGCCTCCACCCTGGGCCTGGGCGTGCCGCTGGCGAACGTGGCGTTGGCAAAGACGATCTGGGGCTCCGGGGTGGGAAAGAAGGTGAACTTGACCCGTCCGCCAGCCAGCAGGCCCACGGCCAGGATCATGATCATGAGCCCGGCCACCACGGTGACGCCCCGGTATTCCACCGCCGCCGTCACCAGTCGGCGGAAGGGGCCGTCGCGGAAACGGTCGAAGGCGGTTTCCACCTTGACCCGGAGGGGATGCGGCTTGTCATCCCTGCCGTGGAGGAAGGCGCTGCGCAGGTGGGCAGGCAGGATGAGGAAGCACTCGATGAGGGAGGCCAGCAGCACGCAGATCATGATGAAGGGGATGTCCCCCAGGATCTTGCCCATGGGGCCGGACACCATCATCAGGGGAAGGAAGGCCGCCACGGTGGTGAGGATGGAGGCCACAACCGGGCAGAACATGCGCCGGGCGCCCCATTCCGATGCGTACATGTGGTTCTCGCCCATGCGGTAGTGGGCGTAAGCGTCCTCCCCCACCACGATGGCATCGTCCACGATGACCCCCAGGGCCATGATCAGGGCGAACAGGCTGATCATGTTGATGGAGCCGCCAGCCATCCAGAGCACCGCCAGGGTGGCGAGGAAGGCCGTGGGAATGCCCAGGGCCACCCAGACGGTGACCCGGCCGTTGAGAAACAACAGCAGAATGAAGAAGACGATGATCAAGCCCAGGATGCCGTTGCTCACCAGGAGGCCGATGCGGTCCTCGATGAGGCTCCACTGCTCGTCGTAGACCTGGATCTGGACACTGGGGGGCAGCTTGGCCCGGGCATCCTTGAGCCAGGCTTGCAGGGTCTCGGCGGCCTTGAGGGAGTCGCCCTTCTCCGCCCGCTTCAGCAGCAGTTCCACTGCCGGCCGGCCGTTGATCTCCACGAACAGGCTGTTGTCCCGGGGGGCCCGGCTGATGTCCGCCACCTGGCCCAGTTCCACCCGGGCACCGGCTTCGGTGACCAGGGGCAGATCCCTGTAGTCGCGGGGATCCTTGCGC
>CAZYEY010000238.1:0-7310 GCA_964646585.1 uncultured Thiobacillus sp.
GCGGCGTGACCGGCCTGGTGGGCATCGACGCCGGGGTGGAACACAGCCTGGTCAGCCGTGCCCTGGGGGCGGCGGTGGGACTGGGCGGAGTGGGGGTGGCCCTGGCCCACGCCAAGGTGGACGCGGATGCGGCCATCCTGGGGGGCGACGACGTGACGTTGTCCGGCAAGTCCCTGGCCGTGCGCAGCCATGGCCGCACCGACACCGATGCCGAGGCCACCGCCGCGGCGGGGGGCATCATCTCCGGCGCCGGCGCCGACACCCTGGCCCGGGACCGCTCCAGCGCCCGGGTGGATCTGGGCGAGCGTCTCATCATCAGCACTCCCGGCGGCGCAGCCAGCATCCAGGCCGACATGGACCCCACGGCCCGGGCCAAGTCCAATGGCATCGCCATCTCCGCCGGCCTGTCCGTGGGCGTATCCCTGGCGGAAGCCGACGTGCGCACCGAGACCACGGTGGAGGTGGGCGACGGGCTCCATGCCCGGGCGGCCAGCTTGGACATCCTGGCCGAGACCCGGCCCCGGGCCGGCCGCAAGACCGCCTACGCCGACGCCCTGGCGGCGGCGGGCGGCGCCCTGGTGGGGGCCAGCGCCACCCGCGCCGAGGCCACGGTACGGCCTACCACCCATGCGGCCCTGGGCAGCGGCAACGATGTGCTGCTCTCCGGCGCCTTCAGCGCCCAGGCCCGTTCCGGCGTGAGCGGCCGCAGCCAGGTGTCGGGCATCAACGTGGGCCTGTACGCCGCCGGCGGCAATCTGGCCGAGACCACGGTGGTGAGCGATACCCGCGCGACCCTGGAGGGCGGCCAGGTGACCGCCGGCAGCATCCTGATCAAGTCCGAAAGCCGGGACGAGTTGGATGCGGGTTCCGAATCCGGCGCTGGCGGCCTGGGGGTGGTCTTGGCCGCCCGGGTGGACAACTTCGCCCGGGCCACCACCGAAACCCTCGCCGGTGGCCAGCTCACCGCCGGCAGCGTGGAGATCCGCGCCCAGCATACCACCGATTTCCAGGGGACCGCTGACAGCGTGTCGGCCTCGGTGGCAGGCTATTCCGGCGCCGGCGTCTACAACGACATCGGCAACACTACCCGGGCGGCCCTTGCCGACGGTGCCCGGGTGTACGCCCAGGACTTCACCCTGGATGCCTTCACCCGGGTGCTGAAGGGCTCGGCCAATGCCGGTTTCCTGGTCAAGGCTGCCTCCGGCGGCGTGTTCTCCGGCGCCTCGGCAGGAAGCTATACCACCCTCGTCGATGTCACCGAGGCCCTCATTGGCGACGGCGCCAGGGTGGATACCGCCCGCAGCGGTTTCGCCACCGGCACCCTGAGCGTCTCCGCCCGCAACGACCTGGACGTGTACGACGCAGTGCTGCTGGACACCGGCGGCGCCATTGCCGTGGCCCACACCGAGTCCTTCATCACCGCCCCCCGGACCGAAGCCAAAGTGGCGGTGGGCGCGGGCAGCCTGCTCAGCAGCGATGGCGACATCGTGCTGGAGGCTCGTACCGAAGCCGTGCTGGACACCGAGGCCCAGAGCAAGACCTACGGCCTGGCCGGCGCTCCTTCGGGGGAGAGCCGCTCGGTGCTGAACACCGCCAACCGGGTGGATATCAATGGTGCCCGTCTGGTGGCGGGGGAGGATATCCGTCTCCTGGCGGGGGCCAACAACGACCTGCGGGCCGACGCCGAGACCCGGCTGTGGAACAAGACCGTGGTGCCCATCAACAGCGTGCCGGAGGCCCATGGCGAGATCGTGCAGAACAATGGCATCTCCATCGGCGCCTACCAGGCCGACCTCACCGGCATCAGCGATCCCCGGGAGCGTCAGATCGCCAGCGCGGCCCTGGCCAGCGTGAAGGACATCGACCTTTTGGCCGGGGAGGGCAGTCACGTCACCCGGGGCTATGGCCGGGGCACCGACCTCTACCGGGAGGCACTGGAGGCCCTGGGGCGGGTGTTCGATGACGACATCAGCCTGGACATCAAGGGCGGCAGCACCCGGGATCTGTCCCGCTCCGGAGTGAGCGTGGACGGCATCGTCTTCGCCGGCACCCACAACCGCCAGTACCTGGAGTTCGGTGCCGGCGGCAGCGTGCTGCGCCAGTCCGAGGGCATGAGCTTCACCACCCGCGGCAACGTCTCCCTGCAACGGGAGATCCAGGCCCGCATCGACTACCTCACCGCCCGCTACAACGAATACAGGAACGACAACCCGGACGTGGCCAACGGCTTCCTCAACGACATCCAGATCCTCCAGGCCCGCCAGGCCCAGATGGGCGTGGGGGCGGTGGTCGATTTCATCGACGTGAACCCGGCGGTGGCCTACACCGGCAACATCACCGTCACCGGCGACTGGCTCCAGGGTAGCGCCGGCGGCCAGTTGCTGGCCCCGGGGGATTCGGTCATCGAGGTCATCAACCGCTCCGCCAAGTTCCTCCATGTCAACGCCGGCACGGCCGCCCTGGATTGCCCGGCGGCCCTGTGCATCCCCGGCGAGGCGGGGGGGCTCATCACCTTCAACGGCGTGCGGGTGAGCTCCAACGCCGAGGTCAACGCCCGCAACCAGGGGGGCGTGGTATCCCGGTTCGCCGACGGCAGCCTCCTGGACCGCACCAATTCCCCGGTGCCGGTCATCCTGCTCAAGAACACCTACGACGACCCCGCCAACCCCAACGCCCTGAAGCCCGAGATCCACGTGGACGGCAACATCGCCAATACCCGGGGCCTGGCCAAGATCGAGAGCACCGGCACGGTGCTGGTGGGGGCCGACATCACCGCCCAGACGGTGGATATCGCCACCCAGGGGGACTTCATCAAGACCTTCACCCTGGGCTTCACCCATCAGGCCGGCGACCCCACCTACGACCGCCTCATCGCCGGCTACATCGACCTCCAGGGCGATTTCGTCAACGGCTACCAGCAGCAGTACGAGGCCCGGGCCCGCAGCGACCACCCCGTGGCAGCCAACCCCTTCCTGTCCGTGCAGCCGGGCTGGGGCCGGGAGACCCAGAGCTACTCGGTGAACATCGTGCCCCTGTCGTCCACCGTCAGCACCATCGCCGGCAACAACGTGTTCATCAGCGGCGAGAAGCTCAACATCAACGGCCTCATCCAGAGCGGCCTGGCGGACTACGACCTGAGCATCACCGCCAGCCAGCTGAGCCAGGCCAAGGCCGCCCGGGGCGACTGGATCACCCTGGACATGAGGCAGGACGGCCGCGACGTGCAGGAGGTGTTCCGGCCCAAGCTGCGCTGGGACGCGGCCAACAACCGGCTGGAGCTGGGCAGCATCCAGGTGGCGGGCGGCTACATGCAGTTCTACGGCGACCTCTTCAGCACCGGCAATGGCCAATTGAACGTGCTGGACGGCTTCGGCCGCATCCAGATCAGCAACACCTCCGGCGCCGATCTGGCGGTCAACCGTCTGGACACCGGTCCCGGCGTGGCAGGCACCATCAAGATCATCGACACCAGCACCAAGAACGCCGCCGGCAAGCCCCAGGAGACGGTCATCACGCGCCACAACGGCCAGGTCACCTACACCTACGCCAACGCCTCCAACGATGGCTTGCGGCCCACGGTGACGGGCACCGGCGACGCCGACGGCCGCCTGGCCCGCTACAACCCCCGGGGCGAGCGGCGCCTGTTCTGGATCAACGCGGACACCATCAACGCCCTCTATTACGAGACCTACGACAAATCCTGCCTGTTTGCCTGCGACTGGGGGGATCTGCCCATCGGCGACTGGCTGGCCAAGGACCCGGGCTCCCGCACTCATTTCGAACGCAATACCTCGACCCAGGCCCGCATCTCCGGCGACTGGCTGGCCCAGGACAACCGCACGGCGGACTACATCCTGGACTTCACCAAGACCCGCACGGCGGTCACCAAGACCGGGCCCTACTCCACGGGCGGCTATCGGTCTGGCGACCTGGATGAATACGAGCACATCACCTCCCGCGCCGACTGGCGCTGGACCGAACGCAACTACTTCGTCCACAGCCTGGCCGCCTCCAAGCCCATCGGCATCCGCTTCACCGGCTACGACACGGGCCTGATGACGGTGAGCAACGGCAGCGGTGCTCTGCAACTCAACGGTGTGGTGCGCAACCTCAGCGGCGACACCACCCTGAGCGCCGGTTCCATTGGCGCGGGTGACAACGCCCAGATCCTGGCCGCCAACCTGACCCTGACCGCCAGCGATGGTGCCATCGGCGGGCCCGCCATCGCCGGCAGCCGCTATCTCAGGATCGACCTGCAAGCCGGCGGCCGGCTTACCGCCAGCGCCACTGGCGGCGTGGCCCTGTGGGAGATCAAGGGCGACCTGAACCTGAACCGGGTGAGCGGCGCCTCCGGCCTGGTGGACCTGAAGGCTGACGGCAGCTTCGTCGAGAGCCAGGACGCGCTCCCGGACGTGAGCGGTGGCTATATCCGCCTGACGTCGGAAAACGGCGCCATCGGCGCCCTGGCCAATCCCCTGGAGATCGATGTCACCACCACCACCGGCTGGATCGAGGCCCAGGCGGTCCGGGACGTGGGCCTGACCGAGACGGCGGGGAACATGCGTTTGTTCAACGTGACCTCCCTGGCCGGGGACGTGGCGCTGTCCGCCCCGTCCGGGGCCCTGTTGGACGTGAACGACAACCAGCGCACCGACGAGGAGACTCGCGCCCAACTGCTGGACGTGGCCCGGCGGGCCGGATTGCTGGCGGGCAGCGGCGCCGAGGCCAGCGTGGACGCCACCCTCGCCGCCTACAACCGACAGGTCGAGCAGGACTACCAGCAATACTGGTGGATGCGGGGGCTGGCCGCGATCCGGGACGACCAGGGCCGCACCACCGGCTACACCGCCGCCGCCTACGACCCGGCCTTCGTCTTCCACCTGGATCCGGCCACGGCGGCGGGGCTCAAAGCCGCCAACGGCTGGAACGACGCCCAGGTAGCCGCCTACGAACAGTCCCGCACCGACTTCTACCACCAGGCGGCCCGGACCTTCGGCACCGGCCCGGCCAGCGGCTACGACCCCCGCTACCGCTACGACGTGGCCGCCGCCGATCCGGCCCGGGCAGCCGACCTCGCCGCCGGCGGTGTCTGGACCGAGGCCGAGGTGACCAACCGGGTGGCCGCCGGCCTGTTCAAGGACACCCCGGACACGGAAGTGCTCATCGAGGCTCCCAACGTGGTGGGCCGCAACATCCGGCTTTCCGCCCGGGACGGCATCGGTGCCGAGCTCAGCGCCCTCGCCATCGGCACCAACCCCTCCGCCTGGAGCGAGGCCGAGCGGCTCGCCCTGGTCGCCGCCGAGCGCGCCGAGGTGAGCATCGACCCCCTGGCCAAGACCATCACCATCCGGCGCAAGGACGACGTGGACTTCACTCTCCTGGGCGGGGCCCTCACCGCCACCTCCAGCGGCAGCGTCTACCTGGGCTCGGAAGAGGACGTGGTGGTCGACTCCATCACCAGCCAGACGGGTGACGTGCGTCTGAAGACCGGCGGCGCCCTGTTCGCCGCCCAGACCGGGACCACCGCCGTTCGGGGCCGCAACGCCACCCTGGAGGCGGGGGGCGGCGACCTGGGAACCGAGGACCGGGAGCTCATCGTCCACCTCACCGCCGCCATGACCGGCCGGGCCCGGGGAAGCCTCTATCTGGCCAACGCCCAGGGGGATTTCGTCCTCGACCAGATCTACACCCCAGCCCTGGCCCGGCTCCGCTCCCCGGGGGCCATCGTCGAACTCAGCCCCGACCTGCGTCTGGACGTCCAGGCCCGCTTCCTGAGCCTCACCGCCGGCACCACCATCGGCCGCGGCGGCAATGTCCTGGACTTCCTGGACATCGGCTCGGACGCCAACGGCTGGGTGGATTTGACCGCCCCGGACGGCATCTACGTCTACAGCCCCGGCGGGGCCCTCAAGCTGCGCAACGTGCGTTCCGACGATGGCGAGTTCCGCCTTGAAGGCCCGGCCGGACCGGTGAGCGTCACCGGCGAATTCCGGGTCGCCGGCGATATCGACCTCTACCTGAACCAGCGCCTCACCCTGGGTCCGGCGGCCAGCCTGACCAGCACCCGGGGCAATCTGCGCCTCCAGGCCACCGCCCTGGACATGGCCCCGGGCTCGGCCCTGGCCGCCCTGCTGGGGGACGTGGCGGTGACCACGCAGGAGATGCTGAACGCCTGGGATCTGAGCGCTGGCGGCCGGCTGGACCTCCTCGCCGGCACGGACCTGAGCCTGGGCGGCCTCGCCCAGGTCACGGGCGAGGCCCTGCTGGATGCCGGCCAGGATCTGACCCTGACGGGCGCGCAGCGCTTCGGCGGCGGGCTGGAAGCCCGGGCGGGCCGGGACCTGCGCCTGGGCGGCGACACCGGGGTGACCGGCGAGGCCCTGCTGGATGCCGGCCAGGATCTGACCCTGACGGGCGTGCAGCGCTTCGGCGGCGGGCTGGAAGCCCGGGCGGGCCGGGACCTGCGCCTGGGCGGCGACACCGGGGTGACCGGAGAGGCCCTGCTGGATGCCGGCCAGGATCTGACCCTGACGGGCGTGCAGCGCTTCGGCGGCGGGCTGGAAGCCCGGGCGGGCCAGGATACGATCCTGGATGGCGACCTGAACCTGGCCGGCGACCTGCTGCTCGCCAGCGGCCGCGACCTGGAGGTGGGTGGCCTGGTGGCCACGGCGGCAGATGCCCGGGCGCGGATCGGCCGCGAAGCCCGTTTCCGGGGCGGCCGTCTGAGTGTGGACGGTGGGCTGGACCTGGCGGCGGGCCAATCCGGTGCCGGCTCCCTCCGGGGCAGCGCCGGCGCCGGGCCGGATCTGTGGGTGCAGGGCGGGGTGACGCTGACCGCACCGGATGATCTGGGGGAGGCGGGCACGCCTCTGGAGGTCGCCACCGACGGCGCCCTGGATCTTCAGGCCGAGCGGATCTTCGTCAGCCTCTCCCCGATCAGCGCCGGCCGCGCCCTGGTCCTGGATGTCGCCGGCCCCGGCCGGGCCCTGGCCAGCCAGGTGGGGCTCCAGACCGGTGGCGCCGACGAAGTCCTGTTGCGCGCCCTGCTGGCCCAGACCGCCGATGTGAACACCGATGCCGACCATTTGCGGGTGGTTCGGGGTCACGCCGGGGATTTTGCTGCCTTCCGCACGCCTTTCTTCAGCGCCCGGGTGGATCGCCTGGACCGCACCCCCCGCAATGATTTCGATGTGCGCGGCTTCACCCTGACCGGCGACTACGAGTTGGAACTGAGGCCCGACGCCGCCTACATCGGCGCCTTCGTCATCAACCAGAACCCACGCAAGATCGTGACCAGCAACCCGGGCGGC
>CAZYEY010000239.1:0-14088 GCA_964646585.1 uncultured Thiobacillus sp.
CGCATGGCGGGCACGGGGCCGTCGCAGTTGTTGAAGCCCCCCCGTACGGAAACCGGCGCGGCGTTGGGCGCCCAGACGGAGATGCGCACGCCAGCCACGCCGTCCCATCGCATGGGCTGGGCGCCCAGGCTGCGCAAGGCCTCCAGCAGCCGGCCCTCGTTGAAGAGATGGATTTCCTGGTCGGAGAGCAGGGGGCCGAAGGCATAGGGATCGATGATCTCGAAACTCTGGCCACCGGCCTCGATGGCCAGCCGCCAGGGACGCATGGGCGCCAGGGCGCCGCGCCACTCGAACAGGCCCCGCTCGTCGATCCTGGTCATTTCGGTGGCGCCCTGGGGCAGAAGCAGGCTGACCTTGGCAGCATCGGGACGGAACACCCGCAGCACCCAACCGGCGGGATCGGGATGCAGGCCCAGGATGGCGAAGGGATCGTGGTGGCGGGCGGTGAACAGGCGTTCGAGAGCGTCGGACATGGCGTGGTTCGAGGGAAATCCTGGCGGTTTTATCGGCTTACCCGACTAGCGTACGGGGGCTTGGAGTCATTGGAAGCATGCAATAAGGATACCCTTATCGGCTATCATTTCGGGGAAAGCACCGGATGAAAAAATCAGACTCGAGCGAAGGGATTTAGCGTGCAAAAAGAGTATCCGCGTTTCGTCAGCCTGCTGACCAAGAACACGGTCGCCTTGATCCTCGCCGGCGGCCGCGGCAGTCGCCTCAAGCAGCTCACGGACTGGCGCGCCAAGCCGGGTGTGCCTTTTGGCGGCAAGTTCCGCATCATCGACTTCCCCCTCTCCAATTGCATGAATTCGGGCATCCGCCGCATCGGCGTGATTACCCAATACAAGGCCCACTCCCTCATCAAGCATGTGCAGCGGGGCTGGGGATTCCTGCGCGGCGAGTTCAACGAGTTCGTGGAACTGATGCCCGCCCAGCAGCGGGTGGACGACACCACCTGGTACCGGGGCACCGCCGACGCCGTCTACCAGAACCTGGATATCCTGCGGGTATACAAGCCCGAGTACGTGTTGGTGCTGGCCGGCGACCACATCTACAAGATGGACTACGGCGAGATGATCGCCAGTCACGTGCGCAACGAGGCGGACATGACCGTGGCCTGCCTGGAAGTGCCGGTGAAGGATGCCAGCGCCTTCGGGGTCATGGCCACCAACGACGAGGGCCGCGTGGTGGAGTTCACCGAGAAGCCGGAGAGCCCCGCGCCCATGCCAGGCAAGCCCGACATGGCCCTGTGTTCCATGGGCATCTACGTGTTCAATGCCGCGTTCCTCTTCGAGCAATTGGTGCGGGATGCCGACGATTCCCATTCGGAACACGACTTCGGCAAGAACGTCATTCCCCATCTCATCAAGACCGGCTACCGGGTCTATGCCCACAGCTTCGCCGACAGCTGCGTGCATGGCGATGCCGAGCCCATCTACTGGCGCGATGTGGGGACAGTGGACGCCTATTGGGAAGCCAATCTCGATCTGGCCCGCATCACCCCGGAGCTCAATCTGTACGACAAGGACTGGCCCATCTGGACCTACCAGGAACAGCTGCCACCCGCCAAATTCGTTTTCGATGAGGAACACCGCCGGGGCATGGCCGTGGATTCCATGGTGTCCGGCGGCTGCATCATCAGCGGCGCCACGGTGCGGCGCTCGGTGCTGTTTTCCAATGTCCGGGTCAGGGAAGGCGCCTACCTGGAAGAAGCGGTGGTGCTGCCAGATGTCTCCATCGGCGAGGGCGCGATCCTCAAGCAGGTGGTCATCGACAAGGGGTGCAAGATCCCGCCGGGCATGAGCATCGGCATCAACCGGGCCGAAGACGAGAGACTGTTTCATGTGACCAGCCGGGGCGTGACCCTGGTGACACCGGAAATGCTGGGGCAGACCTTCCACCACTTCCGCTGAAGGGGTAGTCGCGGGGCGGTACGCGGTAGAATCCGGACCGCCATCCGAACCCCGCTTCCCCATGCTCCACCTCGTACTCTGCTGGCATTTCCACCAACCCGACTACCGCGACGCCGACGGCCGCTACCAGCTGCCTTGGACCTACCTTCACGCGGCCAAGGATTACGCCGACATGGCTTCCCATCTGGAGGCCGCGCCCAATCTGGCCTGCGTCGTCAACTTCGTTCCCACGCTGACGGCCCAATTGCTGGATTACGCCGACCAGTTCGCCACCGGCGACCTGCGCGATCCACTCCTGGCCCGGTTGATCGATCCGCGCCTCGATGCGCTGGCGCCCGCGGCGAAGCGCCAGCTCGTGGAGCAATGCTTTAAGGTCAACCCCCCTACCATGCTGGATCCTTTTCCCGCTTACAAGCGGCTCTACACTCTGTGGAAGACCGTGGAGGAAAGCGGCGAGCCGGGACTGGCCTATCTCTCCGGCCAATATCTGGCCGATCTGGTGACCTGGTACCACCTGGCCTGGACTGGCGAGACCGTGCGCCGGGCACGGCCGGACCTGCTGGCGCTGATGGAAAAGGGGGAAGCCTACACCCTGGCCGATCGGCGCGCCCTGTTCGAGCTCTACGGCCAGGTCATCACCGACCTGCTGCCCCGCTACCGGCGCATGGCCGAGCGGGGCCAGATCGAGCTGTCGTCCACTCCCCACAGCCATCCCATCCTGCCCCTGCTGCTGGATTTCGGGGCCGCACGGGAAGCGAGGCCCGAGCTGCCGGTGCCCGCCGCACCGGCCTACCCGGGGGGCGCCGAGCGGGCCCGGGTCCACGTGGACGCGGCCCTGGCCGACCACGCGGCCCATTTCGGCCAGCCTCCCAAGGGCTTCTGGCCTGCCGAGGGCGGTGTCTCCGAGGCAGGCATCCGCCTGCTCTCCGGCGCCGGGGCCAAATGGGCCGCCAGTGGCGAGGGCGTGCTGCGTCACAGCCTGGCCGCCGCTCGGCGAGACCTGAGCCACAAGGCGGAATGGTCCACCACCCCCTATCGGCTGCCGGGCACCGATACCGCCCTGTTTTTCCGTGACGACCATCTCTCGGATCTCATCGGCTTTGAATACAAGGGCTGGTTCGGCGCCGACGCGGTGCGCCATTTCCTCCACGCCCTGGATGAGGTCCGCCGCCATGCCACCAGCACCCACCCGGTGGTCAGTGTCATTCTGGATGGCGAGAATGCCTGGGAGTACTACCCCTATAACGGCTTCTTCTTCCTCTCCGAGCTTTACGCCGGGTTGCTGGCCGCGCCCAATATCCGCACCACCACCTTCAGCGACTACCTGGAAATGTTCCCGGAGTCCCCCAGGCCCCTGTCACGCCTGGTGGCTGGAAGCTGGGTCTACGGCGACTTTGCCACCTGGATGGGAGACGCGGCCAAGAACCGGGGCTGGGACTGGCTGGTGGCGGCGAAGCAGGCTTACGACGCAGCCCCCGCCGACCGACGCGCGGCGGCCGAGCCCCTGCTGCGCTCCTGCGAAAGTTCCGACTGGTTCTGGTGGTTCGGCGATTACAACCCGGCTGAGGCGGTGGAAAGTTTCGACCGGGTCTATCGGCAAAAGCTGAAGCGCCTCTATGAGACCCTGGACGCCTCCCCTCCGGCCTACCTGGACCAACCCCTCTGCCACGGCGGCGGCGGCATGGAAGCGGGCGGTGTCATGCGGCGAGGCGTGGCCTGAGATGAACACCGGTCTGCTGCACCGCCTCTTTCCGCCCCAGGCGCCCATGTCCTGGCAGGAACTGCTGTGGAGCGCGGCTGCGGCCGGCATTGCCATTGGCCTCAACGCCTGGATCAGCCACCTCATCGTGCCGGTGGAATACCGGGTTTACCTGGCCGCATCCCTGGGGGCCTCCACCATTCTCGCCCTGGTGATCTACCACAGTCCCTTGTCCCAGCCCTGGGCCATCGTCGGCGGTCACCTGGCCGGCGCCCTGTCCGGTCTGCTGGCTGCGGCGCTGATTCCCGACGTGGTCCTGGCCTGCCTGCTTGCCATGGTGCTTACCGTGCTGCTCCAGGTGATGGGCCGCTGCCTGCATGCCCCCGGCGGCGGCACCGCCCTGCTGCCCATCCTGGCGGGTTCGGTCATCCAGTCGGCGGGGTTCGGTTTCCTGGCGGTGGTCCTGGTCAACACCCTGGTGTTGGTGGCCGTCGCCCTGGTGTTCAACAACCTCTTGCCCGGCCGCCGCTATCCCCTGGCCTTCGCGCCCAAGCCAATGACCCCGGTCCAGCCCGTGTTCCGGGAAGAGGATTTACTGTCCGCCCTGCGTTCCATGGAAGGCTACATCGATGTTTCGCCAGAAGACCTGGAGCGCATCTACGAGTACGCCCGCGACCACCTGCGCCAGCATTGGGATGGAGTCCAGGCCGGGAAAACATGATTTCGCCCCGTCGGAGACGGCCAGGGGCACCACGACCACGAGGTTCAAGTGAGTAAAACCGTATCCCTGCTCCTGGGCGTCCACGCCCACCAGCCCGTCGGCAACTTCCCGGAAGTCATGGAGGACGCCCACCAGCGCTGCTACAAGCCCTTCCTGGAAACCGTGCACGAATACCCGGCATTCCGTTTCGCCCTGCATTCCTCCGGCTGGCTGCTGGAATGGCTCATGACCCACAAGCCCGAGGACATGAAGCTGCTGCGGGAAATGGCGGATCGGGGCCAGGTGGAGTTCTTCGGTGCCGGCGACATGGAGCCGGTGCTGGCGGTGATCCCCTATCGTGACCGCATGAGCCAGCTCGCCGCCATGTCCGACCGGCTGGAGCAGTACTTCCTGCAACGTCCTCAGGGTGCCTGGCTCACCGAGCGGGTCTGGGAGGCCACCGTGGTGCCGGCCCTGGCCGATTCCGGCATCCGCTACGTGATGGTGGACGACTACCACTTCCTGTGTGCCGGTACCGGGCGGGATAAGCTCAATGGCTACCACACCACCGAGGAGGACGGTCGCCGCCTGGACCTGTTCCCCATCTCCGAGGCCCTGCGCTACCGCCTGCCTTTCGCTCCGGCGCACGAGGCGGTGGCTTACATCGAATCCCTGGCCGACGAGACCGGCCATGCCGCCGCCATCTATTTCGACGACATCGAGAAGTTCGGCATCTGGCCCGAGACCTACCACTGGGTCTATGAGCGCCGCTGGCTCAGGGATTTCATCGAGGGGGTGCTCGCTTCCCGCGTGATCCGCAGCGCCCACTTCCACGACTACCACCGGGAAGCGCCCTCCCGGGGCGTGGTCTACCTGCCCACCGTCTCCTACAGCGAGATGAGCGAATGGACCCTGCCTGCGCCCGCCGCCCGCCGCTATGCCGAACTAATCCACGCCGCCCAGCACGAGGGCGTGCTGGAGCGGGACCGCCCCTTCATCCGGGGCGGCATCTGGAAGAACTTCCTCACCCGCTACCCGGAGGCCAACTGGGCCCACAAGCGCATGCTGGGCCTGTCCGCAAGGCTCGCCGCCCTGCCGGAGGCCCTGGTGCGCCAGGATCTGGTGGAACTGCTGCATGAGGCCCAGGCCAACGACGCCTACTGGCATGGCCTGTTCGGCGGTATCTACCTGCCCCACCTGCGCCGCGCCATCTGGCACGCCATAATCCAGCTGGAGCAGCGCCTGGACGCCCTGCAAACCCGGCCCGCCAGCGCCAGCGGCGACCTGGACCTGGACGGCATCGACGAGGTGTTCATGAGCAGCCTGGCCCTCCAGGCAGTGCTGAAGCCGGACAAGGACGCGGCCCTCATCGAGCTGTCCAGCTATCCCCTGGCCCAGAACTTCGGCGACACCCTCAGGCGCTACGAGGAGCACTACCACCACAAGGCCGCCAGCGGCCAGGCCAGGGAACACGAGGGCGAGGGCATCGCCTCGGCCCATGACGTGGTGCGCTTCAAGCACGAGATCAAGCCCGAGGACCTGGTCCCCGACACCCGCAGCCGGGGCCTGTTCGTGGAATCCTGGACCGACTACGAGGCCAAGCGGCCGGTGGAATATGCCAGCAGCGTGGTCCAGGGCGGTGCCGTGCTGTGCATGGGCCAGGCCGGCGAGACCCGGGTGGCCAAGATCTACATGGTGAAGGACAACCGGGTCAGCGTCGCCCTCAAGGCCGTGGGCCGGGGCCGCCTGTCCAGCCGCCTGAACCTGGCCATGCCCTGCTGCGACGGTCCGGCGGGCCGCTATGTGGTCGATGGCGAGGATGGCAAGCCCTTCGTCCCCGGCGGCTTCGGCCAGACCTTCACCTGGACCGGCCTCAAGGCACTCGCCCTGGAAGACCACTACCTGGGCGGCGCCATCCGGCTGACCAGCAACCTGCCGGCCCGCATCAAGGCCCGGCCCCACATGACCGTGTCCCAGTCGGAAGCCGGTTTCGAGAAGATCATGCAGGCGGCGGAACTCACCTTCACCTGGGAAGTGGAAGGCCCCACCGAGATCCAGGTGGACCTGGAAGTCGTGCCCATCAAGGTCGGCTGATAGACTGCAAGGTTTCGATCTGGAGACGGCAATGAGCGATCAAGTCATCCGGGCCGGCAAGGTGGTCTACATCACCTATTCCGTGCTCGACGAACACGGCAACATCTTCGGCCAGCAGGACATGCCCACCGGCTACGTCCAGGGTGGCAACAGCGGCCTTTTCGCCTCCGTGGAACGGGCCCTGGAAGGCAAAATGGAAGGCGACCAGGTGGAAGCCCGGGTGCCCCCGGAGGAGGCCTTCGGCGATCCGGACCCCAACCTCGTCATCACCGAAGACCTGGAGAACCTGCCCCCCATGCTGCGTAGCATCGGCGCTCAGGCGGAAATGCAGAACGACGCCGGCGACATCCTCACCTTCCGGGTGGTGGAGATCAGGGACGGCAAGGCCACCCTGGACGCCAACAACCCCCTTGCCGGCAAGCCCTGCGTGGTGGCCGCCACGGTGGTGTCGATCCGCGACGCCACGGCGGAGGAGATGCGCAACGGCTTTCCGCTGGAGCAGGGGGCGCCGAGGATGCACTGAACGGCACTTCAACCTGGTTCTCTCCCGGTGGGGCGATTGGGTTTTGCCGGTTGAACCTAACCGCGATCGATGTGCTTCGGGTAACGCAACATCAGCGTCCTTACAAGCGGTATTGGAGCGTGTTCATGCCGTAGTGATCGGCATGGGGCCGTTGCTAATGGGCTCTTCCGGTTTGTTTGGCGGCCTGCTGAGCGGATAGAATGATCATTTATGCGGGCTGTCCAGCAGAGTCGCACCCATTGCGGGTTTGAAAGTCATGGATTGCCGCAGCGGTCCCGCTGGACTTTTGTAGCCATGCATCGTCCGATCGATAGGGTACGAGGCGGTCTGTTTTGGTTTGAATCGTTGGAAAGGAGGGGCGGAGTATTGGGATGAGTCGTTGAAATACCGTGTATTTAACGGCTTTTTCTGGGGCGCCCGACACCGGGTTCCCGCATGGGGTGTAGAGGGCCGGAAGTTCGAATCTTCTCGCCCCGACCAACTTTACCTCTCCCACTTCCGCGGCGAATGCAGATTCTGCTCAGCAACGATGACGGCTATTTCGCACCAGGGCTTGCCGTCCTCGCCGCCACTCTCTCCAGGCACGGCCATGAAGTCACCGTGGTGGCGCCGGAGCGTGACCGCAGCGGCGCCAGCAATTCCCTGACGCTGGACCGGCCCCTGATGGTCCGCACCGCCCCCAGCGGCTTCCAGTACGTCAACGGCACACCCACCGACTGTGTCCACCTGGCTGTCACCGGTCTGCTGCCGCGTTTGCCGGACATGGTGATTTCCGGCATCAACCTGGGCGCCAACATGGGCGACGACACGGTCTATTCCGGCACCGTCGCGGCAGCCACCGAGGGTTTCCTGCTGGGCATTCCCTCCGTGGCGGTATCCCTGGCCAACATCCAGGAGGAGCATTTCCAGACTGCCGCCGATTTCATCGCCGGACTGGCCGCCCGCTTCGCCAGCAATCCCTTTCCCGAGCACGTCCTGCTCAACGTCAACGTGCCGGACTTGCCCGCCGACCGTATCCAGGGCGTGGAGGTGACCCGGCTGGGCCGACGCCACAAGGCCCAGGACACGGTGAAGACCATCAACCCGCGCAACCAGACCATGTACTGGGTGGGTGCCGCCGGCGCTGCCCAGGATGCCGGACCAGGCACGGACTTCCACGCCGTGGCCCAGGGCCGCATCTCCCTCACTCCCCTGCAACTGGATCTGACCCGCTATGCCCAGATGGGCTTGGTGGAGGATTGGCTCGGCCGATGAGCGTGCACGGCATCGGCATGACGTCCCAGCGGGCCCGCACCCGCATGTTGGAGCATCTCAAGGCCCAGGGCATCGCCGATCCCCGGGTGCTGGCGGCCATGAATGCCGTTCCCCGCCATGCCTTCCTGGAGGAAAGCATCCAGCATCAGGCCTATGACGACACCCCCCTGCCCATCGGCCAGGGCCAGACCATCTCCAGCCCTTACACCGTGGCGCGCAGTTGCGAACTGGCCTGCCGGGGCCAGACCCTGGGGCGGGTGCTGGAGATCGGTGGCGGCTGCGGCTACCAGGCCGCCGTGTTATCCAAGCTGGCCAAGGAAGTGCTCAGCCTGGAACGCATCGCCAAGCTCATCGGCAGGGCCCGCAAGACCTTGCGGGAGTTGCGCATCAACAATGTGCTCATCAAGAACGTGGACGGCAGCCATGGCTTCAAGGCCGCCGCCCCTTACGACGCCATCGTGGTCGCCGCTGCCATGCCCTTCATCCCCGAGGCGCTCAAGCAGCAACTCAAGCCGGGCGGCCGGCTGGTGGCTCCCGTTGGGGTGGGCGAGATCCAGCGCCTGGTTCTGGTGGAAGCGGATGCCGAGGGCGGGTTCACGGAAAAAGAGCTGGAGCCGGTCAAATTCGTGCCCCTGCTGTCCGGAGTCAGTTGACCCGCATCCTGGCGGTCCTGCTCATCGTCTTGCTGGCGGGCTGCGGTTCCACCCGGACGCCCGCGCCCGTGCGCGAGGCCCAGCCGCGGTCAGCAAAGCCTCCGGCCCTGGCGCCAGCCGGCCACTACCGGGTCCAGCCCGGCGATACCCTTTACAAGATCGCTTTCGAGCACGGGCTGGACTACCGGGATCTGGCCCTCTGGAACAAGTTGCCCGATCCCGACCGCATTCGTGCCGACGACTTGCTGCGCATCACGCCGCCGGCTCCGGCCAGGGCTGCCGTCACGGCTGCTACCCCGCCCGCCGGCCCTGCCATTTCCGGCCGGACGCTTCCCGTCGAAGTTAACCATGTCCCCCAGGAACCACCCGATGCTCCGCCAGATGCATGGACATGGCCTAGCCGGGGTGGTTTGCTGGCCCGTTTCGGCGAAGGCCTGAGCAAGGGCATCGACATCGGCGGCAGCAAAGGCCAGCCGGTCCTGGCCGCCGCTCCCGGCCGGGTGGTCTATGCCGGTTCCGGCTTGCGGGGCTATGGAAAACTCATCATCATCCGCCACGGCAAGACCCTGCTTTCCGCCTATGCCCACAACGCGCGGATCCTGGTGGTGGAAGGCCAGGCCGTGACGCGAGGCCAGACCATCGCCGAGATGGGCGACAGCGACGCGGAACGGGTCAAGCTGCATTTCGAGATCCGCGAGTATGGCAAGCCCGTGGATCCCCTCAATTACCTGCCAAAACCCAGTTGAGAGCGAGGATGCAGGAAGAGAATTTTCTGGGGCCCACCGATCCGGAACCCAACCTGGAAGCGGAGTCCGAGGAGATCCCCGAGGCCGCCACCACCGAGGTGGGCACGGATTTCGACGACCTGCCCGACGTTACCCAGCTCTATCTGAACGAGATCGGCAGGGAGGGACTGTTGACGCCTGGTGAGGAGCGGGATCTGGCCTTCAAGGTGCGGCAAGGGGACTTTGCCGCCCGGCAGAGCATGATCGAGCACAACCTGCGCCTGGTGGTGAACATTGCCAAGCACTACATCAACCGCGGGTTGTCGCTGCTGGATTTGATCGAGGAGGGCAACCTGGGCCTCATGCATGCCCTGGAGAAGTTCGAGCCCGAGCGGGGCTTCCGTTTCTCCACTTATGCCACCTGGTGGATCCGCCAGAACATCGAGCGGGCCATCATGAACCAGTCCCGCACCATCCGCCTGCCGGTCCACGTCATCAAGGAACTCAACATCTACCTGCGCGCCCAGCGCCACCTGGAGATGCACGGCGTGCCCGATGCGGGACCGGACGAGATCGCCCATCTCACAGGCAGGCCGGTGGAAGAGGTGCGTCGTGTGCTTGCCCTGAACGACCGGGTGGCCTCCCTGGACGCCCCCCTGGACATCGATCCCACCCTGTCCATCGGCGAGGCCATCGCCGACGAGCATTCCGAGCAGCCCGAAGACATGCTGCAAACCGCCGAGGTGGAGCACTACGTCCACGAGTGGCTCCTGGAACTCTCGGAAAAGCATCGTTGGGTCATCGAGCGCCGCTTCGGCCTCAACAACCAGGACGTGGCCACCCTGGAGGAATTGGCGGAGCACCTCAACGTCACCCGGGAGCGGGTGCGCCAGATCCAGCTGGAGGCCCTGCAGACCTTGCGCCGCATCCTGCGCCGCAAGGGCATGTCCAAGGACGGCCTGCTCTGATGTCCGGGGCTGTTCAGCTCCCCTGGGCGGGGATCGATACCGTTTTGCTGGACATGGATGGCACCCTGCTGGATCTCCACTACGACAATCATTTCTGGCAGGTCTATGTGCCGGAGAAGTTCGCCGAGCGCCACGGCCTGCCGCCTGAGGAAGCCCACGCCGAATGTTTCCGCCGCTACAACGCCAAGGCCGGCACCCTCCAGTGGTACTGCGTGGACTACTGGACCGAGCAACTGGAACTGGACATCGTGCGGTTGAAGGAGGAACTGGCCCATCTCATCGCCGTGCATCCCGACGTCACCGAATTCCTCACCGCCCTGAAGACTGCCGGCAAGCGGGTGGCGCTGGTGACCAACGCTCACCGCAAGAGCCTCAATCTGAAGATGGAGCGTACCGGTCTGGCCATCCATTTCGATGCCCTGCACGTCTCCCACGAATATGGACTGGCGAAGGAGGCTCCCGCCTTCTGGGGCGCCCTGCGCGCCTGCGAGCCCTTCGATCCCGCCCGCACCCTGCTGGTGGACGACAGTCTGCCCGTGCTGCGCTCTGCCCGGAGCTACGGTATTGCCCACCTTCGCGCCGTACTGCGTCCGGATACCCGCCTGCCCGACAAGGATGTGGGGGAATTCACCGCCATCCGCCGCTTCTCCGACATCCTGCCCGGGCCTCGCCCATGACCTTCTCCAAGACCGATTTCGAAGCCGTCCGCCGCATCTACCTGTTTGCCGGCATGGGCGACCAAGACTTCCTGGATGTCATGACCCAGGCTTCCGCCGTGAATCTGGCGCCAGGCCAGTTGCTATTCAGCCAGGGCGACCCGGCCAATGCCTTCTATTGGGTGGCGGAAGGCGTCATCCGTCTGTTTCGCGCCTCTCCCCAGGGGGACGAGAAGGTCATCGAGCTGGTTGGCGTCAACCGCCTGTTCGCCGAGGCCACTCTGTTCATGGGTGGCCGCTATCCGGTCAACGCCGCAGCCCAGTCTCCCAGCCGGCTGGTGGCTTTCGACAGCCGGGCCTTCAAGAGTTGGCTGTCCCGGGACACGGAACGCTGCTTCCGCATGATGGCCGGCATGAGCGCCCGTCTACACAAATTGGTCAACGAGATCGACCGGCTCACCCTCATGAAGGGGGCCGACCGCTTGCTGCAATATCTGCTGGACCATTCCGACCCGGACGACACGGGCCGGCAACGGGTGGAGTGGGAGGCCCCCAAGCAGGTCATTGCCTCCCGCATCGGTGTCAAGCCGGAAACCCTGTCCCGGCTGCTGCACAAGCTCACCGACCAGGGGTGCATCGAACTCCAGGGCCAGGTGCTCTACATTCGCGACGCGGAGCGCTTGCGTCAGGCCGACGTGGACTGAACCTAAAGGCCTCAGTTGCCCGCTTCTTTGGCTTCGCAACCGATGGATGTGCAGGCGACTTTGCCTCTGCTCGAACGCGCCCGTCGGTGAGTCTGTTCCGCGCCTGCTTCCTGGCGTGTTCAACGGAGGTCATGGGCTGATTCATCCGGGAATCAGTCCCGCCGCCACCCGCCGGCCCTCGGCGGCCAGGATGTTGTAGGTGCGGCAAGCCGCTGCCGTGTCCATGACCTCCACGCCGATGCGGGCCTTGATGAGGGCCGCGTAGAGGGCAGGGGAGGGGAAGCGCAGGCGGGCGCCGACACCCAGCAGCACGATCTCCGGCACCCGGATGACCAGGGCGTCGAAATGAACCGCGGCCAGATCCTCGAAGCTGGGCGCCCAGTTCGCCATGACCTCGTCGGGCAGCACGATGAGGCCGGTCTCGAAGCGCAGGCCGTTGACCAGTACATGTCCCGGGCCGTGGCCGGTGATCTGGTTGAGTCCTTCGATGCGGGAGAGGTGCAGTTTCATGGTTGAGAAGGGGATATGGTGGCCGGTCTGGATTGCCCGTGAATTGGGCGCTCAGGTAAGATTATCTGCTTTTACAGCGCCCCGTCAGAGATGGAAGAATTTCCCAGAATCAAGCGATTGCCGCCATACGTCTTCAACATCACCGGCGACCTGAAGATGGCCGCCCGGCGGCGGGGCGAGGACATCATCGACTTCGGCATGGGCAATCCGGATCAGCCCACGCCGTCCCACATCGTCGAAAAGATGATCGAGACCACCCGGCGCGGCGACACCCACCGCTACTCGGTCTCCAAGGGCATCCCGCGCCTGCGCAAGGCCATCTGCAACTGGTACAAGACCCGCTACGACGTGGACTTCGACCCGGAGAAGGAGGCCATCGTCACCATCGGTTCCAAGGAGGGCATCGCCCATCTCGCTCTCGCCACCCTGGACCGGGGCGACATCGTGCTGGTGCCGAATCCCTCCTATCCGATCCACATCTACGGCCCGGTCATTGCCGGAGCCGACATCCGCCACATCCCCATGACGCCGGGGGTGAACTTCTTCGAGGAAATGGAAACGGCCATCCGCAACCACTGGCCCAAGCCGAAGATGCTCATCCTCAACTTCCCGTCCAATCCCACCACCCAGTGCGTGGAACTGGAGTTCTTCGAGAAGGTGGTGGCCATGGCCAGGGAATACGGCATCCTGGTGGTCCACGACATCGCCTACGCCGACATCGTCTTCGATGGCTACAAGGCGCCCTCCATCATGCAGGTCAAGGGGGCCAAGGACGTGGCGGTGGAGTTCTTCACCCTGTCCAAGAGTTACAACATGCCCGGCTGGCGGGTGGGCTTCATGGTCGGCAACGCCAAGCTGTGCGCCGCCCTGGCCCGGATCAAGAGCTACCACGACTACGGCACCTTCACGCCCATCCAGGTCGCTGCCATCACCGCCCTGGAAGGCCCCCAGGATTGCGTGGAAGACATTCGCGTCATGTACCAGAAACGCCGGGATGCCCTGGTCAAGGGCCTCAATGAGGTGGGCTGGCATGTGCAGGCGCCTAAGGCCACCATGTTCCTGTGGACGCCCATCCCCGAACCCTATGCCCACATGAAGTCCCTAGAGTTTTCCAAGAAGGTGCTGGCCGACGCCAAGGTGGCGGTCAGTCCCGGCGTGGGCTTTGGCGACTATGGCGACGACCATGTGCGCTTCGCGCTGATTGAAAACGAACATCGCACGCGCCAGGCCATTCGTGGCTTGCGCGACATGTTCCGTAAAGATGGATTGTTAAAGTGATGGGGATGTTCGTTTCGGCGGAGGCTGACGTGAGCGGGGCGACTGTTGAGCAAAGCGGCCGTAGCCAAAACGAACATCGCACGCGCCAGGCCATTCGTGGCTTGCGCGACATGTTCCGCAAAGATGGATTGCTGAAATGATCAAACCAATCAACGTAGGCCTGCTGGGCATCGGCACCGTCGGCGGCGGCACCTGGACCGTGCTGACCCGCAATGCCGAGGAAATCACCCGTCGCGCCGGCCGGCCCATTCAGATCACCGCCGTGGCCGACCGCAACCTGGAACTGGCCCGTTCGGTCACCGGCGGCCAGGCGCGGGTCACCGACGACGCCTTCGCGGTGGTCCGGGATCCGGACATCGACATCGTCGTCGAGCTCATCGGCGGCTACACTGTGGCCAAGGAGCTGGTCCT
>CAZYEY010000240.1:0-10072 GCA_964646585.1 uncultured Thiobacillus sp.
CTTCGATTTCATCCTCATCTGGGCCTCCCTGCCCGCCCCCCTGCGCCAGCTCACGCGGCCGGTGGCGGCGCGGGACTACTGGACGGCGACGATGCTCCGCCGCTATCTCATCGAGCGGGTGTTCAACGGCGTGCTCATCGACCGCAAGCCCCCAGGCCGCCACCAGAGCCCCCTGGAGCCCCTGGCCCGGGCCTTGGGCCAAGGTGATTCCCTGATCCTCTTTCCCGAGGGCACCCGCAACCCGGGAGACGGCCTGCTGCCCTTCAAACCCGGCCTGTTCCACCTGGCCAGGGAGTTCCCGGAGGTGGAACTGGTGCCGGTCTGGATCGAAAACGTGGGCCGGGTGCTGCCCAAGGGCGCCCATTTTCCCGTCCCCCTGCTGTGCGGCCTGAGCTTCGGCACGCCCGTCACCCTCCTGGCCGGGGAATCCAAGCCCGCTTTCCTGGAACGGGCGCGCCAGACCCTGCTGGCCATGGCGCCACCGGAGCACTGATCCCACCATGGTCGATGCCCCCGCCACCCTTCTCACCGTCTTCCTGGGCGTATTCGCCGTGCTGGTGCTGGCCAGCGCCATCGGTCTGGTGCTGCGCACCCGGCCGGGAACGGAATCCTCCCGCGCCGTCATCGACAACCTCAACGCCCGCCTCAAGGCCTGGTGGGTGATGATCTTCCTGCTGGCCCTGGCCTTCTGGGCCGGGAGGGTGGGGGTCATCGTCCTGTTCGCCTTCGTCTCCTTTCAGTGTCTGAGGGAATTCATCTCCCTGACCCACACCCGGCGCGGGGACCATCTCGCCCTGCTGTCCGGCTTCTTTTTCTTCCTGCCCCTCCAGTACTACCTCATCGCCATCGACTGGTACGGCCTGTTCAGCGTTCTCATCCCGGTCTACGCCTTTCTGGCGATTCCCATCGCCGCGTCCCTGGGCAGCGACACCACCCGCTTCCTGGAGCGCACGGCCAAGGTCCAATGGGGGTTGATGATCTGCATCTACAGCCTGTCCCACGTGCCCGCCCTGATGACCCTGGACATTCCCGGCTACGCTGGCGCCAACAGCCTGCTGGTGGTGTTCCTGGTGCTCACGGTGCAGGCCAGCGACGTGTTCCAGTACGTCTGGGGCAAGCTCCTGGGGCGGCACAAGCTGGCGCCGGGCATCTCTCCCTCCAAGACCGTGGAGGGCCTGGTGGGCGGCGTCCTCACCGCCACGGCGGTGGGCGCGGCCCTGTGGTGGATCACCCCCTTCACGTTCTGGCAGGCCGCCCTCCTGGCCCTGACCATCAACATCCTGGGTTTCTTTGGCGGCTTCGTGCTTTCCGCCATCAAGCGGGACCGGGGCGTGAAGGACTGGGGCCACCTGATCGAGGGTCACGGCGGCATGCTGGACCGGGTGGATTCCCTGAGCTTCGCGGCGCCCATCTTTTTCCACCTGGTGCGCTACTGGTGGACGCCCTGAGCGCCGGACCGCAGGCCCCATAAGCGGCTTCCGTACAGGCCATGCATCGCGCCCGAGCCGCGTGGATGCAGTCCGGTTCGCGGCACCCGCCAAGCCTCCCGCTCACGAGAACTGCAGGGGGTAGAGATGCCATTCTCTGCCTCGATTCATCAGGGGTGGGAGGAGGGATTTCGCACCCGCCACAGGAACCCATCCTCGTTGAAACATGGGCATGGCGACATGTTCCGGGTGGCCTCTTCCACCCGTAAGGCGCGGGGCTCAGTCGTCGCCAGTCCAGGCCAGCACCACGCCGATGGCGACTTCAGGATCGTTGGTGAGGCTCAGGCAGTGCTCGCCGCCATTCACGAAATAGAGGTTGAAGCCTGGGCGCTCCATGGCCGGGGCCAGGCGGGCGGGAACGTCGTCGTCGCCGCACAGGGTAAGGCGCAGGCCGGGAAAGCGACTCCGCAGGTCCGCCAACACTGCCTCGTCCAGGGATCTGCCGCCGACGGCGTCGGCCACGGCAGCGAGGGTTTCGGGGGCGATCATCCCTCGAGTTCCTCCTCTTCCTGGTGGAAGCGGGACAGAGACTTGGCTTCCACGCCCAGGATCTTGGCCAGCCAGGGCGGCGGCGCGTCCAGCACGGCCTGGAGCTTGGCCAGGGTATCGGTGGCGGGCCCGGCGGTGGGGATCTTCACCGGATGCACGCCGGCGCGCACCACCTTGGCGGCGGCCGGCCCGCCGATGGATTGCACGTAGACCAGTTGGCAGTCGTTGATGAGCTCGGAACGGGCCACGTTCTTGTCTTCCGCCTCGTCGGCGATGAGGGTGGGCCGCACGTCCACCAGCCGGATGGCGGTCTTGCCCACCTGGTAGACCAGGAAACGGGGCGCGGAGCCGAAGTGGCCATCCAGGTTGGCTGCGGTGTTGGAGGCGACGGCGACCCGCAGGCTGTCGGGGATCTCGCCGTCCGCGTAGGGTTCGGGCTTGGGTACGTCGGCATCATCGCCGTTCTCGCCCCAGAGGTAACGCACGGCGAGCTTGATGGAAGCCATGTCGGCATCGGGCTCCACAGTCTCCTCGCCGGTGAGCAGGGCTTTCAGGTCCGCCACGGTGACCCCGGCCAGTTTTTCCTCGGTGACCGGCAGGCCCAGTTTCTCGGCCAGGCGCAGGGTCAGGGCGCGGGTATCCACCTCGGCCAGAACCTTGCCGGCCAGAGCGA
Organism: uncultured Thiobacillus sp.; assembly: GCA_964646585.1. Classification (GTDB taxonomy): domain Bacteria; phylum Pseudomonadota; class Gammaproteobacteria; order Burkholderiales; family Thiobacillaceae; genus PFJX01. Next base: position 2,650 of record CAZYEY010000240.1, read on the forward strand.
TGCGCAGGGCCGCGCCTTTGGTGATGGTGGTCATGATGGGCTCCTGGAGTAACCCCCTCCCCGCGAGGGGGGAGGAGGCGGGGTCACGCCGCCAGCGGCAGGATGCAGTTGTCGATGGGGCAGAGCTTCACGCACTGGGGCTTGTCGAAGTCCCCCTCGCACTCGGTGCAGGTATCGGCGTTGATGACGTAGACGCCTTTCCTGGCCTTGATGGAGGTGGTGGGACATTCGGGTTCGCAGTCACCGCAGGCGGTGCACAGTTCAGCGACGATCTTGAGTGCCATGATGTTTCCTTTCGGTTCATTCCGCCGCGTCCAGGCGCTTGGCGCGGACGGAGTAGGGCAGGCGTTCAGGGGCGGTCTGGGGCTCGATGAAGTACGTACCGCCGTTGTTCAGCTTGATCTCGCCCCCCCATTTCTCGGGGGTGTCGAACTCCATCGAAACGATGGTGTCCTCGAGGTCGCGCTTGGGCAGGTAGAACACATATTCGCCCTTGTCGCCGCGACGGATCATGATGTTGGCCATGGCTGTTCCTTGAACGCTTACGTTGGTCTGAGATGGATGAGGGGCCGTCGTGAGCGGCCCGAGGGCAAGGTGGACGGAGCGCAGGAACCGGAACCCACTGGAGGTACCTGGGGATTCCGAGCACCGCCCAACGCCGCCATCGGGTCGCGCAGCAGACCCTTCGCCGTATCAGCGGACCAGGTCGTAGTTGTAGTCCGTCGTCCCCATGCCCCGGGTCTCCTCGTCCAGCCGCTCCAGCACCGCGTTCACCAGGGTGGTGAGCATGTACATGGCGCCTTCGTAGCCGAAGGTGGTCATGCGGTGCAGGTGGTGACGGTCGAAGATGGGGAAGCCCATGCGGATCAACGGCACTTCGAACTCCTTGCCCTTGTGCAGGGTGTCGCGCTGGATGAACTTGCCGTAGCTGTTGCCGATCAGGAAATCCGGCTTCTCGGTGAACACCAGGGAACGCATGTGCCACAGGTCGGCGCCCGGGTAGGTCTTGCAGTTCACGCCGTAGGGCGAGGACGCCAGAACCTTCTTCATGGCCTTGTCCCACTTCTTGGAACCGTTGTTGCACAGGATGTGGATGGGCTCGGCGCCCAGCTCCAACAGGAACTTGGTCAGGCCCATGACGAAGTCTGGATCGCCGTAGAGGGCGAACTTCTTGCCGTGCAGCCAGGTGTGGCTGTCGGTCATCATGTCCACCAGGCGGCCACGCTCCTTGGCGATGGAGTCGGGGATGGGCTTGCCGGTGACGCGGGAGACTTCCATCAGCCACTCGTCGGTCCACTCCAGGCCCATGGGGATGTTGAGCTTGGCGACTTCGTGGTTCCAGGTGGTTTCGACAAACTTCTTGGTCTTCTCCAACTGCATGGGCTGAAGCAGGAAGGTGGTCTTGGCGTTGGGGGCGTCCTTCACCTCGTCCTGGGTGGTGCCGCCGGCATACATGCGGAAGCTGCCGTCGGCCGGGGTATCCAGCACCTCGGTGGGATCGGACAGGAAGGTGTAGTCCACGCCCATCTCGGTGAGCATGCGCTTGATGACCCGGTAGTTACCCAGGTAGGTCTCGAAGCCCGGCACGATGTTGATCTTGCCGTTGCTGCCCGCCACCTTGCCTTCCATGTGGTTCAGGGTGAAGTAGCGGATGATGCCTTCGAACATGTTGTCCCAGCCGGTCACGTGGCTGCCCACGAAGGACGGGGTGTGGGCGAAGGGGACCGGGTAGTCCTTGTCGATGTGACCTTCCTTCTTGGCGTTGTTGATGAAGGCGTTGAGGTCATCGCCGATGACTTCGGCCATGCAGGTGGTGGACACGGCGATCATGTCCGGCTTGTACAGGGCCTTGGCATTCTCCAGGCCGTCGAACATGTTCTTCTGGCCGCCGAACACCGCCGCGTCTTCCGTCATGGAGTCGGACACGCAGGCGATGGGTTCTTTGAAGTGACGGTTGAAGTAGGTGCGGAAGTAGGCCACGCAGCCCTGGGAGCCATGCACGTAGGGCAGGGTCTTCTCAAAACCCAGGGCACAGAGCACGGCACCCAGGGGCTGGCAGGCCTTGGCGGGGTTGATGGTGAGGGCCTCGCGCTGGAAGTTGAGTTCCTTGTACTCGACGCTGGTGGTCCACTGGAAGGTTTCTTCGATCTTGTCCTGGGGGTGTTTGTTCTCGAAGGCCTTCTTGGCGGTCAGGGAATCCTTGTACTCCTCCTGGCGGAACAGGGGATACGAGGGGACGATCTTTTCTGCGACTTGCATGTTCATCTCCTTACCCGTACCGCCAATCCGCGGATACGGGCAAAAGGTTGATCGGTTTCGGCTCCCCTCTCCCGCGCGCCTGAGGGGCACGAGAGCGGGAGAGGGGTTACATCACGCGGCCAAGGCCTGCTCCTCGGAATCTGCGGCGGGCTTCTTCCAGGGCGGCGTGAGCTTGTTCCAGCAGGGGTTGTTGAGGGTCATGTCCATGTCCCGGGCGAAGATGGCGAAGCCGTCGTAGCCGTGGTAGGGGCCGGAGTAGTCCCAGCTGTGCATCTGGCGGAAGGGGATGCCCATCTTCTGGAAGATGTACTTCTCTTTGATGCCGGAGCCGATCAGGTCTGGCTTGACCCGCTTCACGAACTCCTCGAACTCGAAGCCGGTGACGTCGTCGTACAGCAGGGTGGCGTTGCCCATCTCCTTGATGGTGCGGTCGTAGTCGTCGTTGTGGGCGAACTCGTAGCCGGTGCCCACCACTTCCATGCCCAGGTCCTCGTAGGAACCGATCACGTGCCGGGGACGCAGGCCGCCCACGTAGAGCATGACCCGCTTGCCTTCCAGACGGGGCCGATACTTGGCGATCACGGCGTCCACCATGGGCTGGTACTTGGCGATCACCTTCTCGGCGTTCTCCTTGATGGTGTCGTCGAAGAAGGCGGCGATCTTGCGCAGGGACTCGGCGATCTTGGTGGGGCCGAAGAAGTTGTATTCCATCCAGGGAATGCCGTACTTCTCTTCCATGTGCCGGCTGATGTAGTTCATGGAACGGTAGCAGTGCAGCAGATTGAGCTTGGCCTTGGGGGTGTTCTCCATTTCCGCCAGGCTGCCGTCGCCGGACCACTGGGCGATCACCCGCAGGCCCATCTCCTCCAGCAGGATGCGGGAGGACCAGGCGTCGCCGCCGATGTTGTAGTCGCCGATGATGGTGACGTCATAGGGGGTGGCCTCGAAGTGGTTGTCCTCCTTCTTGGCGTCCAGCACCCAGTCGCGGATGGCGTCGTTGGCGATATGGTGGCCGAGGGATTGGGACACGCCCCGGAAGCCTTCGCAGCGCACCGGCACCACGGGCTTATTGATGTTGGCAGCCGCCTTCTTGGAGACTGCCTCGATGTCGTCGCCGATGAGGCCGATGGGGCACTCGGACTGGACGGAGATGCCCCGGTTCAGGGGAAACAGACCCTCGATCTCCTGGATGATCTTGGCCAGCTTCTTGTCGCCGCCGAAGACGATGTCCTTCTCCTGGAAGTCGGACGTGAAGTTCATGGTCACGAAAGTGTTCACGCCGGTGGTGCCGATGTAATAGTTGCGGCGGCCGGCGCGGCTGTATTGGCCACAACCCACGGGGCCATGGGAGATGTGGATCATGTCCTTGATGGGGCCCCACACCACACCCCGTGAGCCGGCATAGGCGCACCCCCGGATGGTCATCACGCCGGGCAGGGACTTGCGGTTGGAAGTGATGCACTTCTTGGACTGTTCGATGGACTGGTCGTTGACGGCCAGATGCTTCTTGCGGTCTTTCTGGGCCTTCTCGGGATAAACCTCCAGCACCTCGGCGATGAGGGCTTCGGTCTCTTCACGGGTCAGGTTCGACATTTGCTTCTCCTTTCACGCCACCGGCAATCCCCGGATGGCATGTTCGGGTTGATCGGTTTGCCCCCCTCCCCCTCGCGGGGGAGGGGCTTCAACATCAGGCCACGGCCTCGGCGGCCAGCTCGGCGGCGGTCTTGCCGACGATGGACTCGTCTTCCTCCTCGATGATGCCGAACTCCATCATCAGGTCTTCCAGCTCGTCCATGGTGATGGGCGTGGGGATCACCAGCTTCTTGTTGTTGATGACCTTGTTGGCCAGGGCGCGGTACTCGTCGGCCTGCTTGGCCTGGGGGTTGTACTCGATCACCGTCATGCGGCGGATCTCGGCACGCTGCACTTCGTTGTCGCGGGGGATGAAGTGGATCATCTGGCTACCCAGCTTGCTGGCCAGGGCTTCGATCAGCTCGTCCTCGCGGGCGGTGTTGCGGGAGTTGCAGATCAGGCCGGCCAGACGCACGCCGCCCGAGTTGGCATACTTCACGATGCCCTTGGCGATGTTGTTGGCGGCGTACATGGCCATCATCTCGCCGGACACGACGATGTAGATTTCCTGGGCCTTGTTCTCGCGGATGGGCATGGCAAAGCCGCCACAGACCACGTCACCCAGCACGTCGTAGAACACGAAGTCCAGGTCTTCCTCGTAGGCACCTTCTTCTTCCAGGAAGTTGATGGCGGTGATGACGCCCCGGCCGGCGCAGCCCACACCCGGCTCCGGACCACCGGATTCGACGCACTTGACGTCGCCGTAGCCCACCTTGAGCACGTCTTCCAGTTCCAGGTCCTCCACGGAACCGGCCTCGGCAGCCAGGTGCATGATGGTGTTCTGGGCCTTGGCGTGCAGGATCAGACGGGTGGAATCCGCCTTGGGATCACAACCGACGATCATCACTTTCTTGCCGGCCTCAGCCAGGGCCGCCACCAGGTTTTGGGTCGTGGTGGACTTGCCGATACCACCCTTGCCGTAAATCGCGCATTGACGCAGTGCCATGATCATTCTCCTCTGACTCGAAAACGGGATGCGATTGAAAGGTCGCTCGCAACGCCTATTCCGCAAGGCTCGTGCCAGAGCAGAGTATTGTTTTACCTATATGATTTATTTGGTTTTTCTGTTAATGGACAATCCAGACGGGGCGTTCCTGTCGCGACAATGCCCAGGCCATTGTCAGGGTGACTACAAGCCCATGTTGGGCAACCCAAATAAAAAGGGGTGGCTCGCGCCACCCCTTGCTCCGGCTGGTTTGCCGATCAGTCCCGCTCGCCCATGAAGGCGCCCAGCAGGTGCAGCAGGCTGGTGAACAGGTTATAGATGGAGATGTACAGACCGATGGTGGCCAGCACATAGTTGGTCTCGCCGCCATTCACGATCTCACTGGTCTGCCACAGGATCATGCCGCACATGAGGAAGGCGAACATGGCGGACACCGTGAGGGCCAGGGCCGGCAGGGGGTAGCCCACCAGAGCCGCCACCAGGGAGACGATGCCGGCGATGAAGGCCACCAGCACGCCGATGGCAAGGAAGTTGCGCATGAAGCTGAAATCCTTGCGCGATACCAGGGCATAGCCGGACAGGCCGAAGAAGGCCGCGCCGGTGATGCCCAGGGAGAGCATGACGATCTCGGTGCCGTTGGCCAGGCTCAGGTAGTGGTTCAGCACCGGACCCAGGCCGAAGCCCAGGAGGCCGGTGACCGCGAACACCACGCCGATGCCGGCGCCGGAATTGGCGGTACGGGGCACCACGAACCAGAGCAGCCCCAGGGCCACCAGGCTGGTGACCAGGCTGACGCCGTAGGGCACGGCCATGGCCATGGACACACCAGCCATCACGGCACTGAAGATCAGCGTCAAGGACAGCAGCATGTAGGTATTGCGCAGAACCTTGTTGGTCTGCTCGATGGCGACAGCGCCATCCATCCTCACCACATTGTCGAATTGGGTTTGCATCGAGGAATCTCCTCAGCGGTTGAAAACGGCCATAAGACTAAGGGTGGCCGGAAAGAGTTTCAATGATTTGCAAACCGCCCCCAACTGGCGACGGCATCGCCGGCTCCTGTAGAATGCCCGCTTTTCGTGCAAACTTTTCCGATATGGCACTCATCGTTCAGAAGTACGGCGGCACCTCTGTGGGGGCCATCGACCGCATTCGCAATGTGGCGGGGCGGGTGGCCAAGTTCAAGATGCTGGGCCACCAGGTGGTGGTGGTGGTTTCCGCCATGTCCGGCGAAACCAACCGCCTCATCGGCCTGGCCAAGGAGATCAACAAGGAACCGGATCCCCGAGAGCTGGACGTGCTGGTCTCCACCGGCGAGCAGGTCACCATCGCCCTGCTGTCCATGGCGCTGAAGGACCTGGGGCTGAAGGCGAAAAGCTACACCGGCTGGCAGGTGCCCATCCGTACCGACGACGCCTACACCAAGGCCCGCATCGAACACATCGACGACAAGGCCATGCGCGCCGACCTGGATTCCGGGCACGTGGTGGTGGTGGCTGGCTTCCAGGGCGTGGACACGGACAACAACATCACCACCCTGGGCCGGGGCGGTTCCGACACCACCGGCGTGGCGCTGGCGGCGGCCCTGAAGGCGGATGAGTGCCAGATCTACACCGACGTGGACGGTGTCTATACCACCGACCCGCGCATCGTGCCCGAGGCCCGCAAGCTGGATACCATCACCTTCGAGGAAATGCTGGAGCTGGCCAGCCTGGGCTCCAAGGTTTTGCAGATCCGCTCGGTCGAATTTGCCGGTAAGTACAAAGTCAAACTGCGCGTGCTCTCCAGCTTCGACGACGAAGGCGAGGGCACCCTGATCACTTTCGAGGAAGATTCCATGGAACAACCCATCATCTCCGGCATCGCCTTCAACCGCGACGAGGCCAAGCTCACCGTGCTGGGCGTTCCGGACAAACCCGGCATCGCCGCCACCATTCTGGGCGCGGTGGCCGACGCCAACATCGATGTGGACATGATCGTCCAGAACGTGGGGGCCAATAACACCACCGACTTCACCTTCACCGTGCACCGCAACGAGTTCAGGAAAGCCATGGAGGTGCTGAACAAGGTGAAGGACGCGATCGGCGCCCGGGAAGTGACCGGTGACGACAAGATCGCCAAGGTCTCCCTGGTGGGCGTGGGCATGCGCACCCACGCTGGCGTGGCCAGCAAGATGTTCCGCGCCCTGGCCGCCGAGAACATCAACATGCAGATGATCTCCACCTCGGAAATCAAGATCTCCGTGGTGGTGGAAGACAAGTACATGGAACTTGCCGTGCGCGCCCTGCACCAGGCCTTCGACCTGGACAAGGCCTCAGCCGCCTGATCCTGCCTTCATTGCGTTAGCCAAGCCGCGCAGGTATCCTTACGCGGCTTTTCCGGCCCCGCCGGAAATCATCCGGAGACGTGGCCGAGAGGTCGAAGGCACTCCCCTGCTAAGGGAGCATGCGGGCCAAAACCTTCATCGAGGGTGCGAATCCCTCCGTCTCCGCCAATTTTGCCAGTTTTACTTTCTTTCCCTCCGGCTTTCCATGGCATACCCGCCACAAAACACGCCTGTCCCTAAGTGATGGGCTGCGATGGGGA
>CAZYEY010000241.1:0-2986 GCA_964646585.1 uncultured Thiobacillus sp.
CGCCGCCCCTGCCGACGCCGCTGCCCCGGCTCCGGCTCCGGCTCCCGCTCCCGCCAAGTAATCGGCGTACAGCGGAGGAAAACCGGCCTTCGGGCCGGTTTTTTTTGCGTTGTCCAGCCTATCACCGGCTCGTCCGTCTACCCGGTCGATGACCATTTTTCGTCGCCACTGACAGTTATCGATCGTCAGCCCACCCACAGTAAATCACAACCCATTGATTTTTAATGGATAAAGTCCTGGCACGGATGCTGCTGATTCAGCACCAGACCCTTAACGGCTGGAGGCTGTGATGCGTAACTCTATGATCCAACTGATGTTCGTCGTGGGCATGGTGAGTGCCAGCGGCGCCCAGGCCATCGTCATCGACGGAAATCTGAGCGACTGGGGCGTCCAGAAGAACGCCGGGGCCGCCGGCTGGATTCCCAACAGTGGTATTCATTACACCGTCGAAGACCAGAACACGAGCTACCTGAACCCCGGGTATGGCGGTCAGGCATACGACGCCGAGGCCATCTACGCGTTGATCGAAGGGGGCATGCTCTACATCGCCCTGGCCACCGGACATAACCCCAACACCCTGCATAAGCCCAGTGCCAACAGCTTCGGTGCCGGAGATTTCGCCATCGACTTCGGCAGGGATGGGACATACGAGGTGGGCATCAACATCAAGCACATGACGCCGTCCGGCAAGGAAGCCTTTGGTGTTGAAGGCGGCGTATACGGCAATGCCACATGGGCCCTGGGCTTGTGGAATAGCGCCGGCGCCTACGATCCGGGCAACCCGGACCCGACTCACCCGACCTACCTGACCGGCGGCAACCTGCTGGGCATGGCTTCCCTGGCCTACACCACTACCGGACAGACCGGCTTCGGCCAATGGGCGGCGGACACCCACTATTTCTACGAAATGAGCATCGGACTGGATCTGTTGACGGCAGCCGGCTGGGATGGCAATCCCTTCAACATTCATTGGACCCAGAACTGCGCCAACGACAGCATCATCGTCGATCCGCCGGCCAATGTTCCCGAACCCGGCACACTGGCGCTCCTGCCCCTGGGCCTGGTGGGCCTGGCCGCTCTGCGCCGGCGCCGTTCAGCCTAATACGGTCTCCAGTCGATCCACCGCCTCTCTGATCCGCTCCAGGGAGGTGGTGTAGGCGAAGCGGACATGCCGGTTCGCTCCGTGCGCGCCAAAGTCCGTTCCGGGGGTGATGGCCACTCCTGCATCCTGCAGGAGTTTCTCCGCCAGGGCCTCGGCGTCCAGGCCAAAGCGTTCGATTCCCGCGTAGATGTAAAAGGCCCCCTCCGGCGCCGCGTCAATCTGGAAACCAAGCCTGATCAGCTGCGGCAGCAGCCAGTCACGCCGTTGTCCAAGCTCGGCCTTGCGGGATTCCAGCAGCCCCCGCGTTCCTGGCCCCAGGGCCGCCAGAGCGGCATGTTGGGCGATGGTGGGCGCGGATAGAAACACGTTCTGGGCCAACCGGTCGATGGCGGGAATCATCGCTTCCGGCATCACCAGCCAGCCTAGGCGCCAGCCGGTCATCAGCCAGTACTTGGAGAAGCTGTTGAGAACGATGACGTCCTCGCCAAGCCTCGTGGCGCTGGGCAGCACGGCTGCGTAAACCAGTTCGTGATAGATCTCATCGACGATGAGCCAGCCTCCCCTTTCCCGGACCAGGGCGTGAATGGCCCGCAGTTCGGCCTCTGGGATGAGAGTGCCAGTGGGATTCCCCGGGTTCGCCACCAGCACGCCCCGGGTCTTGGCCCCCCAGTGCCGGGCCACCAGGTCGGCTGTGAGCTGATAGCCAGTCTCCGGCCCCACTGGCACGCCCACGCCCCGAGCCTCCACCAAGCGGGCAAAGTGACGGTTACAGGGATAACCCGGGTCCGCAAGCAACACTTCCTCGCCCGGGTCGAACAAGGCGGCCATGGCCAACAACAGAGCGCCGGAGGCACCGGGAGTGACACAGATCCGGCTGGCTGCCATGTCCACGCCCTGCCGCGTCCGATAGTAGTCGGCAATGGCTTTGCGCAAGGCTGGCAGGCCCAGAGCGGGGGTGTAGTGGGTATGGCCGGCCCGCAGTGCGGCGATACCGGCCTCGACCACAGGCTCGGGGGTGGGGAAGTCCGGCTCCCCCACTTCCATGTGAATGATGTCCCGGCCCTGGGCCTGCAATTCCCGGGCACGCCCCAGGATGGCCATGACCCGGAAAGGTTCGATCTCCAGGGCGCGGCGGGAAGTCATTGGGGTATGCGATCAGTCCAGGTGGGCGTCGATGAACTGGCGCACGAAATGCTCCGGCTTGGCGCCGTGGAAGCGGTCCACCACCTCTCCCTTCTTGTACAGCAGCACGGTGGGGAAGCCCCGGGCGCCGTTGCGGCCGGCGATCTTCATGTTGTCGCCTTCGTCCACCTCCACCTTGGCCAGTCTCACCCGGCCGTCGTAGGTGGGAACGAGCTTGGTCAGCACCGGTGTGAGGAAATGGCAGGGGCCGCACCAGTCGGCCCACAGATCCACCAGCACCAGTTGGAAATGGGAAGCCTCCAGGACGTCCTGATCGAAGTGATGCAGGTCGGTGTCGATGATGCACTGGCCGGCACAGGCCCTGTCGTGCTGGTGGTCATGGTGTTGGAGAGTCATGGCTGAAAGTTTCCAGTCGCTTCAATGGGTCTTGACGGTAGAACCGCCGCATTTGCCCGTAGACGGCGGGATATTCCGCCGCCAGCAGGTCCGGGAGTTCGAAGAAATATTCCGAGAGCACAGCGAAGAACTCCGCCGGGCTTTCCGCAGCATAGGGGTCCAGGTCCAATTCCCTGCCCGCGAGCCCGGCGTGGTCGACGCGCCGGCAGAAATCGGCATAGGCAGGTTCGAAGGCGGCGGCCCAGCCAGGGGCGTCCATGTCCGAATGTAGTGGTGGCAGACCGTCCACGGCGCCGTTTTTCATATCCAGCTTGTGGGCGAATTCGTGGATGACCACGTTGTAGC
>CAZYEY010000242.1:0-4601 GCA_964646585.1 uncultured Thiobacillus sp.
AGCACCTGGAGAACGCTGAAGTGTGTGAAAGGCTAGGCCAGCGTCTCCGTGCGCGGTGGAGCGACAGTCAGGTGACCCGAGCCGTCCGTCAGTGGGTAGTGGAAAGGCCACAGTCGGCCCTGCTCCTCCTCGCTGATCACCTCCAGGGCGGAGACGGCGGTGTGCCGGCCCGTGTCCCAGTTCACCATGCGCTTGCCGCGGTAGATCAGGCCGTCGTCGTACAGGCGCACGAACACCTCCCTGACCGCGTCGGACAGCCCCTCGTCCATGGTGAAGCGCTCGCGCGACCAGTCCGGTGAGGCACCCAGGCGGCGCATCTGGCGGGTGATGGTGCCGCCGGACTCGGCCTTCCACGCCCACACCTTGTCGATGAAGGCCTCGCGGCCCAGGTCATGGCGCGTCTGCCCCTTGGCCGCGAGCTGGCGCTCCACCACCATCTGGGTGGCGATGCCCGCGTGGTCGGTGCCCGGCTGCCACAGGGTATTGTCGCCGCCCATGCGGTGGTAGCGGGTCAGGGCATCCATGAGACCGTGCTGGAAGGCATGGCCCATGTGCAGGGTGCCGGTGACGTTGGGCGGGGGCAGCAGAATGCAGTAGAAGGGCTTGTTCTCCTCCCGGCCCATGCCAAAGTAGCCAGCGCTTTCCCAGCGGGCGTACCAGCGTTTCTCGATGTCGTGGGGTTCGAAGGATTTGGCGAGTTCCATGCTGGGGTCCTGATAAAGCACGAGGCGCGGAAACATGCCGCGCCTCGAAGGGTGGATTTGCCGGAATTATACGGTCTGGCCTGCCGCCGCCCCAGTTTGGCTCAGTCGCCCTCGTCCCGCGGCTTGTGGAGCTCGTCCCGGATGGCCTTGCGCACCGCTTCCTCCATGCGCAGCTGCTGGCGGATGAACATGTCGGTGAGGCGCCGTTCCATGGCCGTCACCAGGCGCTCCATTTCCGGGCCCATATCGGCTGGTGGGGGCGGCGGCATGTTTCCAGGCCGGGCATCGGTGGCCCGGCGGCCTTCCTGACGGCGATCCCCCAGACGTCTGTCTTCGCCCCTCCGGTCCTGCTGGCGACGATCCCGGACACGGCGTTCCTCGCCGGCGGCCCTGTTGGACCCCACCACCTCGGTGAGCAGGGGAAAGTCCTCGAAATCCGGCTCCTTGTCCAAGAGGGCATCCGGTGCCCGCCTGCCTAGCAGGGCGTCGATCTTGCCGAACAGATCCGGCTTGTCCTCGCTCATCGGGCTGCCGCCAGGTCGTGGGTGTCCACGTGGTAGCCCCGTTCCCGGAAGAAACGCAGCCGGGCCCGGGCCCGCTCCCGGTCCGCCGGCTCGGTGGTGACGATTTCCATGACCCGGGCGAAACGGCTGAAGAAGGCGGGAGTCTCATCCTCCAGGTTGATGAGCACGTCGGCGCTGGCCAGTTCGTCCGGGTTGTCGCCGATGAGGATGGGGGTCTGTCGGGCCAAAGGGTGGCCGCAGCGCACGTGGGGCAGGAAGGAGAGCTGCTGGGCAGTCCAGAACAGGCCGTCCAGTTCCTGGCCCCGGTTGGGCTGGCGGGTGTACACCAGAGCCTGCTGGCCAGCCTGGAAGCACTTGGCGGCCAGCTTACGGGCCACCTCGGCCTTGGCCGGGGCATTGAAATAGAAATCGACGCGGGTCATCGGCGGTGCGGGGAGTCACACGTGGTTGCGAAGGTTAGTGCTATAACGCCCACCACGCCAGCCATGGCAACTCCACGCCGGTTTCCCGGTCCATGGCAGGCCACCCTGCCCAACACATCAGGAGACTTCCATGCGCGTCCTTCGCTCCCTATCTGTCCTGGCCCTGGCCCTGGGTCTGGCTGCCACCGCCCGCGCCGAGGTAGAGACCTTCAGCATCGACAACACCCACAGCTTCGCCAACTGGGAATTGCGTCACGTGGTGGCCCGCACCAGCGGCACCTTCTGGGACATCAAGGGCAAGATCCTGCTGGACACGGCCAACATCGCGAAATCCTCGGTGGAAGCCACGATCAGCATCTACAGCCTGAACTCCAGCCATCTGAAGCGGGACATCCACGTGCTCACCGAGGAATTCCTGGATGCCCGCAACTATCCCGAGATGAAGTTCGTTTCCACCGCCGTCACCCCGGCCACCCCAGAGAAAGGCACCATGGCCGGCCAGCTCACCCTCCATGGCGTCACCAGGCCGGTGACCATGGAGTATCAGATCCTGGGCCTGGGCCAGGATCCCTGGGGCGGCATGCGCGCCGGCTTCAAGGCCAGCACCCGCATCAAGCGTTCCGATTTCGGCATCAGCAAATATGCCAATGGCGGTCCCGTGGGCGACGAGGTGGACATCACCCTGCTCATCGAAGGCATCAAGTTGGGCCCCGATGGCCAGCCCTGGAACGCGAAAAAGGCCGCTGAGGAAGCCGCCGCCAGGAAAGCCGCCGAGGACAAAGCCAAGGTGATTTCCTATCCAGCCCCGGCCGTCACCCCGGCGCCGACCAGCGCCCAGACCCCTCCCGCCCAGCCTGTGCCGGAGAAGAAGGAAAGCGTCGAGGATCAATTGAAGAAGAAGCTCAAGGGGCTGTTCTGAGCTTGCCGATTCCGGTCCATCTGCGGCGAGCGCATGGGTCCGAAAAAAGGCGGCCCCGCGCTGAAATGAAAAAAGGCCGGGGTTCCCGGCCTTTTTTCATTTCAGCGCGCCTCAGCGACCTCGCCGGATGGCCTCGACGCAGGCTTCGCCCAGGCCCGCCGGGCTTCTGGCCACCACCACCCCGGCCGCTTCCAGGGCGGCGATCTTCTCCGCCGCGGTGCCCTTGCCACCAGCGAGGATGGCGCCGGCATGGCCCATGCGCTTGCCCGGCGGCGCGGTGACGCCGGCGATGTAGCCGGCCACGGGCTTCTTCACGTGGGCCTTGATGTACTCGGCCGCCTCTTCCTCCCGGCTGCCGCCGATCTCCCCCACCAGGATGATGGCCTCGGTTTCCGGATCGGCCTGGAACCGCTCCAGGCAATCGATGAAATCCAGGCCCTTGATGGGGTCGCCGCCGATGCCCACGCAGGTGCTCTGGCCCAGGCCCAGCTTGGTGGTCTGATACACCGCCTCGTAGGTCAGGGTGCCGGAGCGGGAAACGATGCCCACCTTGCCCTTCCTGTGGATGAAACCAGGCATGATGCCGATCTTGCACTCGTCCGGAGTGATGACGCCCGGGCAGTTGGGGCCGATGAGCGCCGCGCCGTTGGCCCGGATGGCCGCCTTCACATTGATCATGTCCCGCACCGGGATGCCCTCGGTGATGCACACCACCACCTGGATGCCCGCCTCCGCCGCTTCCAGGATGCCGTCGGCGGCATAGGCCGCGGGCACGTAGATGACGGAGGCGTCGGCACCGGTTTCCTTCACCGCGTCCTTCACCGTGTCGAACACCGGCAGGTTCAGGTGGGTCTGGCCGCCCTTGCCGGGGGTCACGCCCCCCACCATGCGGGTGCCGTAGGCGATGGACTGCTCGGAGTGAAAGCTGCCCTGCTTGCCGGTGAAGCCTTGGCAGATGACCCGGGTGTCCTTGTTGACCAGGATGCTCATGTCAGTTTCCTCCCGCAGCGGCCACGGCCATCTTCGCCGCTTCGTTCAAGTCGTCGCTGGCCTGGATGGGCAGGCCGGAGGTCGCCACGGCCTCGGCCAGCATCCTGCGTCCCAGGTCCACGTTGGTGCCTTCCAGGCGCACCACCACGGGGATGGTGACGCCCACCTCCTTCACCGCGTCGATGACTCCCTGGGCGATGACATCGCAGCGCATGATGCCGCCGAAGATGTTGATGAGCACCGCCTTCACGTTGGGATCGGCCAGGATGATCTTGAATGCCTGGGCCACCGTGGCCGCCGTGGCGCCGCCGCCCACGTCCAGAAAGTTGGCGGGCAGGCCGCCGGAGTGCTTGATGAGATCCATGGTGGCCATGGCCAGGCCCGCCCCGTTCACCATGCAACCGATGTTGCCGTTCAGGGCGATGTAGTTGACGTTGTGGGCATGGGCTTCGGCCTCCTTGGCGTCGATCTGGCCCAAGTCTGCCTGCTCCGCCAGGGCCTTCTGGCGATAGAGGGCATTGTCGTCCAGGCTCATCTTGCAATCCAGGGGCAACAGCCTGCCATCCGTGGTGACGATGAGGGGGTTGATCTCCAGGAGGGCCAGGTCCTTTTCCAGGAACACGCGGTAGAGGGTCTTCGCCAGCTTCACGAAGGCGCTGATCTGGTCGCCTTCCAGCCCTAGGCCAAAGGCCAGGTTGCGGCCCTGGTAGTCCATGAATCCGGTGATGGGGTTGACCCATTCCTTGAGGATTTTTTCCGGCTCCGCGCGGGCCACTTCCTCGATCTCCATGCCGCCGGCCGCCGAGGCCACGAAGCCGATGCGCTCGGCGCCCCGGTCCACGGTGATGGACAGATACAGCTCCCGGGCGATGGGCAGGGTTTCCTCGATGAGCAGCTGGTTCACCGGCTGGCCGTCGGGGGCGTTCTGATAAGTGGTGAGTCGCTTGCCCAGCAACTGACCGGCGGCAGCGGTGAGGGCATCCACCGAGCGGACCAGCTTCACGCCGCCCGCCTTGCCCCGCCCGCCGGCGTGGATCTGGGC
>CAZYEY010000243.1:0-4503 GCA_964646585.1 uncultured Thiobacillus sp.
GCCCGCCGGTGCCCTGCTGGGAGACAAGGTTCCCGCCAATGCCAAGGCCGGAGAGTGCTACGCCAAGGTGGTCCGTCCCGCCCAGTTCCGCACCGAGAAGGTCCGCAAGCGGGTCAAGGAAGCCAGCGAGCGCATCGAGAACGTGCCCGCCAAGTACGAGACGGTGAAGGAGAAGGTGCTGGTCAAGGAAGCCAGCGAGCGCATCGAGATCGTTCCGCCCGTCTACAAGGCCGTGAAAGTCCGGGTGCAGAGCGAGGAAATCCAGGAAGTGGTGCCTGCCGTCTATGAGACCGTGAAGGAAAAGGTGCTGGTCAAGGAAGCCAGTACCCGCCTGGAGGAAGTGCCGGCCGTGTACGAGACGGTGGAGGAAAAAGTCCTGGTCAAGCCCGCCAGCCGCAAGGCCATCGAGATTCCCGCCGTCTATGAGACCATCACCGAGAAGAAGCTGGTGCGCGAGGCCTACACCACCTGGAAGCCGGGCACCCAGACCAGCATCCAGAAAGTGGACGCCAGCACCGGTCAGATCATGTGTCTGGTGGAAGTGCCCGCCGAATACCAGGAAGTCTCCCGCCAGGTCCTGAAGACCCCTGCCTCCGTGCGCTACGAGGAGATTCCCGCCGAGTACCAGACCGTCAAGAAGACCGTGCTGAAGTCCCCGGCCACCACCAGGACCGTGCAGATCCCCGCCGAGTACGCGGAAAAAGAGGTCAAGAAGCTGGTCAAGCCCGCCACCACCATCACCAAGGTGGTGCCCGTGGATTACGAGCGGGAAATCATGACCGTGGTCCAGCCCGCCACTGAGAAGCGCATCCCCGTTCCCGCCGAGTATGCCGAGCGGGAAGTGACCAAGCTGGTCTCCCCCGCCAGGGAAGTGCGCGTGCCCATCCCCGCCGAGTATGCCGAGGTGCCCCAGGAAGTCATGGTCTGCCCGGTGCAGGAATACTGGACTTCCGTGCTCTGCGACGTGAACGCCACTCCCGCCAAGGTCGCCGAGATCCAGGCCGCCCTCAAGGCCGCCGGCTTCCAGCCCGGCGCCAGCGGCCAGCTGGATGCCGCCACCATGAAGGCGGTGGCCGACTTCCAGAAAGCCAAGGGCCTGGCCCAGGATGGTTACGTCAACATCGAGACCGTGAAGGCCTTGGGCGTTTCTCCCAAGTAAGCGCCACCCGCCGGCCCAGCGGCCGGCCCAATGCGAAAGCCCTTCCAAACCGGAAGGGCTTTTTTCATGGGGCGCTTGTCGCCGGGCCGGCGATCACCGCTCCAGGTTCAAGGATTCCCTGAATAGCAGGTCGGAATTCTTGAGGATGATGGTGCCGTGGGTATAGTCCAACACCCCCATTTCCACCCACAGGCGGATCTGGCGGTTCACGCTCTCCCGGGACACGCCCACCAGATTGCCCAATTCTTCCTGGGACAGCTTGATGCCGATGGCGATGCCATCGGCGGTCAGCTTGCCGTACTGCTGGCCCAGGTTGATGAGTATCCGGGCCAGGCGGGCAGGCAGGTTGAGGAAACTCAGGCCTCCGACCATGTCGTTGGTGGCGCGCAGACGCTTGGACAAGGCCGCGAGCAGCTTGAGAGACACCTGGGGGTTGCGTTCCAGGAAAGGCAGGAAATCCCGCCGCCAGATCACCAGGAAAACGCATTTCTCCATGGTAGTCACCGTGGCGCTGCGGGACTCGCCATCCAGCAAGGCCATCTCACCGAAAACGTCGCCGGCTTCCAGGATGCTGAGGATGGCCTCCTTGCCGTCCGGGGAGATGAGACTCACCTTTACCCGCCCCTCCATCACCACCAGCAGGTGGTCACCAGGCTCTCCTTCCTGGAAGACGGTGTGCTTGGCAGGGTGGTTGGTCTTGCGCGCCATCTGCATGAGGCTGTCCGCCTCCTCGTCGCTCAAGGCTTCGAAGATCACACTGCGTTTACGTAGTCCGGCGATGTCCATGGCTGTCGGGGGATGTCCCAGGGTTTGCGGGTCCAGGAGAGTACCGCCCCGGACTCGGGATCGACGGGGGCGGGCTGAGGTTTTCGTCTTGACGCTGAGTGCCTTGACCATGCCACGTCCTCCTGCATTCGTGTACCGGGCGAGTGTAGGCGGTCGGCATGGCTGGACAGTGTGCGTTATTTCACAGTGGCGGGGGGAACATCCCGGACCACCGGGCCCCAATCGATGCCCATCGGCTGGCTGGGATAGGCCCCGAGTTCCCCAATGGCTTCCCGCAGCACGGTCATGCGCTCCAGGCCGGACGGATGGGTGGACAGCCAGGCGGGCGGCGCCTTCTCGTTCCACTCCATGCGCTCGTAGAAGCTCAACATACCTGCCGAGGGGACACCGGTTCGGCGCAGCAACTGCAGCCCGGCCAGATCGGCCTCCCGCTCGAGATCGCGGCTGTAGCGCAGCCGGCCCAGCGCTTGGGCCATGTCGGCCCAGATACCGCCAGCGAAGTCGCCCAGGGCCACGCCAAGAACCGCTCGCCAGCCCAGGGAATGGATCAGGTTGCGCAAGACGTGACGCAGTTCCACGTGGCTGATTTCGTGGGCCAGCACCCCGGCCACCTCCTCCGCGCTTTCCGCCTGGCGCAGCAGCCCTGCATAGACCACTATGCGCCCGCCTGGCAGCGCAAAGGCATTCACCTGGGGATCTTCCGCCACATGGAAACGGTAGCGGTAGTCGGCCATGCCGGCGGTGAGCCGCACCCCGATCAAGGCCACCGCATCATG
Organism: uncultured Thiobacillus sp.; assembly: GCA_964646585.1. Classification (GTDB taxonomy): domain Bacteria; phylum Pseudomonadota; class Gammaproteobacteria; order Burkholderiales; family Thiobacillaceae; genus PFJX01. Next base: position 2,722 of record CAZYEY010000243.1, read on the forward strand.
GGCCGGGCCCGATTCCCGCAACTTCAAGCCGGGGCGCATCTGTTCGAAGGCCATGTCCCCCAACTGCACTTCCTGCTCGACGCTGATCTGGCTGGCGGCCCAGCGGCTGAGGTCGTCGGCGTGGATCCAGAAGCCGCCCAGCAGTAACAGTGGCGTCAGAAGCAGCAGCCCCAGCAAGGCCATGGCCGAGCGAAACGCCCATTCCCGGCGGAAATGGCTGCGCCGGACCCGATGCAGCTCTCCGGAAACTTCGTCGGGCGCCAGGCGGATGAAGGCATCCACGGCCTCCTCCCCTTGCAGCATGGCGGTCATGGGCCCGCTGGGTGAGTACCAGGAGATCAACCATTGGCGGCCATCGTAGCCTCCGGTCTTGAGAGTGATCCGGTCGGCATGGACCGTATACCAATGGCCCTTGCCCTGCACCACCAGCACGCCAGGCTCGAAGTGGGCGCGGGCCTTCACCCCGGCCGGTGGCAGGCCGGGGCCGTACATCAGCACCTTGAACTCTGGGGTGGGAATCCTATGCATGGGTCATCCATTCATGCGGGAATGGCTAGAATGCCGTTGTTTACCCAAAGGCACCACCATGAAAGATAACCTGCTCGCCGCCTTCCAGAAGCGCCATGCCTGTCACCTGTTCAAATCGGACCAGCCGTTGGCTGGCGACGACCTGAACTTCATCCTGGAGGCCGGACGGCTCTCGCCCTCCTCTTTCGGGCTCGAACAGTGGAAATTCCTGGTCCTCACCGCCCCGGAGGACAAGCTGGCGCTCCAGGCAGCCTGTTTCAACCAGCCCCAGGTGGGCAGCGCCAGCGCGGTGATCGTGATCCTGGCCCGTCTGGCGGAAATGGACCCGGATTCCGACCACGTGCGCCGCCTCATGGCCCGGGAGTATCCAGACCCGGCGGCCCTGGAAGCCGCCCTCAGGAACTACCGGAGCTTCCATGCCGCCACCGACGTCGAGGCCTGGAGCGCGGCCCAATGTCACATCGCCGCCGCCAACATGATGACCGCCGCCGCCGGCATCGGCATCGATTCCTGCGCCATTGGCGGCTTCGAGCCCGAGCGGGTCTGCGACCTGCTCGCCATCGACCCTCGCCGCCACCTGCCCGCCCTCATCCTGCCTCTGGGCTACTGCGCCCATGGCCCCGGCAAGAGAGTCCGTCTGCCCATGGAGGAAGTGGCGGAATTCCGCTGATGTCCGGCGTTCAGCTCTCCCGCCCCGGCCTCTGGCGCCTCCTGGGATGGGCCCTGGTCTTGCTGGTGGTCTACCTGTCCCTCACCCCCAAGCCGCCGCCGGCCACCATGAGCTTCGGCGACAAGATCGGCCATCTCGCCGCCTACGCCGCCCTCATGGGTTGGTGGATGCAGATCGAGCGGCAGCCCGAGCGGCTGGCCCTGCTGTTCGTCCTGATGGGGCTGGCTCTGGAAATCCTGCAAAGCTTCACTGGCTACCGTAACGGCGACATCTTCGACATGGCCGCCAACACCCTGGGGGTGGGCCTGGGCTGGCTTTCCGCCCTGCTGCTGCCCAACTGGCTGATCCGGCTGGACCGGTTGCTGGGGCGATGAACGCTCGCCTGGCTGCCCGCGCCACGCTGGCGGAAAGAAATGTGGAGGCCAAGCTGGCCGGCGCTCTGGGGCTCTGGGAGGAATGGCAAGCCGGCCGCCTCGGACTGGAGGAAGACCCCGGCCCGGCCCTGGACACCCCCGGCCCTGGCCCTTATACACCTCTGACGCTGCCGACGATCTCCCCTGTGTAGATCCCGGTGGTCGCCGTCT
>CAZYEY010000244.1:0-3671 GCA_964646585.1 uncultured Thiobacillus sp.
GCAATGTGGTGGTGGCCGCCGTCCCCAACGTGCAGAAGACCTGTCCGGGCACGGTGACCGCCACGGCGGGCTCCGGCAGCGTGACCTACGCCAGCGGCGCCAGCATCCCGGCGGGGGGGTGTTCCATCAGCGTCGATGTCACCGCCGCCACCCCCGGCGTCCACCCCAACACCATCCCCGCCGGGGCGCTGCAGACCAGTGTGGGCAACAACCAGAGCGCGGCCAACGCCAGCCTCACCGTGAGCACCCTGGGCTATGTCTCCGGGCGGGTGTTCCGGGACAACGACGTCACCCCCAACGGCAGCTTCAATGCCGGCACCGACACCCCCATCTCCGGGGTGGCCATCGAGCTGCGCAGCGACGCCAGCTGTGGCGGGGCCCTGGTGGCCAGCGCCAGCACCGACGTGCTGGGGAACTACCTGTTCTCGGGCCTGGCCGCCGGCACCTACTCCGTTTGCCAGCCGGCCCAGCCCGCCGGCACCAGCAACGGCGCCACCAGCGCCGGGGCCATCGTCGGCGCCAACGGCAGCACCGGCACGCCGGGCAGCGCTTCCAACCCGACGGCCACGAGCAGCCAGATCGTCGGCATCGTCTTGAACGGCGACGGCGCCGGCGGCGAGATCTCCGGCTCCACCGGCAACGACTTCGCCGAGATCGTGCCTTCCAGCATTACCGGCACGGTGTTCCTGGACCAGAACAACAACGGCGTGCAAAACGGCGCGGACACCGGCATCGCCGGAGTCACCATCGAGCTTTTGGACGCCGGCAACAACGTGCTGGCCACCGCCACCACCGATGCGGCGGGCCAATACGCCTTCACCGGCCTGGCGCCCGGCACCTACAGCGTGCGTGAGCCTCTCCAGCCCGCCGGCACCGCCAACGGGCTCACCGTCGCCGGGTCGGTGGGCAACGGCGGCACGGCGGGCACGGCCAGCGGCGTCACCACCCTGCCCAGCCGGATTACCGGCATCGTCCTGCCCCCCAACACCACGGCGGCGGGCAACGATTTCGCCGAGATCCCCCTGGGCCGCAGCCTGTCGGGCCAGGTGTTCCTGGATTTCGACGGCAACGGCGCGGTCAACGGCCCGGACCACGGCATCGGTGGCGAGACCCTGAACCTCACCGGCACCGACATCAACGGCAACCCGGTCTCCCGCGCCACCACCACCGCCAGCGACGGCAGCTATGCCTTCACCGGCCTGCCGGCGGGCACCTATACGGTGAGCCAGCCGGGCCAGCCGGCCGGCACCAGCAATGGCACGCCCAGCGCCGGCAGCACGGGCGGGGCGGCCAGCAACCCCACCGCCAGCAGCAGCCAGATCAGTGGCATCGATCTCACCGGCGGCAACACCGTCTCGGCGGACAACGACTTCGCCGAGCTGCCCGGCGCGGCCCCGGACCTCACCCTGGCCAAGACCCACAGCCCCGGCCAGTTCGCGGCGGGGGGCACGACCGGCTACTACACCCTGACGCCGGGCAACATCAGCCCCGGCACCGCCACCAGCGGCGCCATCACCATCGTGGACACCCTGCCGGCGGGCCTCACCCCCACCGCCGCCAGCGGCGCGGGCTGGAGTTGCGGCATTGTCGGGCAGACCGTCACCTGTACCGGCAACGCCGTCATCCCCGCCGCCGGCAGCGGCGCGCCCATCACCATCCACGTTGCCGTGGCGGCGGGTCTGGCGGGCCAGGTGCTCGTCAACACCGCGGTCATCTCCGGCGGCGGCGAGCCGCCCGGCTTCACCGGCAACAACACGGCCTCCGATCCCACCCCCATCGCCGTCGGCGCCCGGATCTCCGGCCATGTCTGGCGCGATCTCGACCATGACCGGGTGAAGGACGCGGGCGAGCCCGCGGTGGCCGGCTGGACGGTGGAGCTGCTCCACGCCGGCACCCTGGTGGCCAGCGCCAGCACCGACGCCGGCGGCGCCTATGCCTTCACCGGCCTGGCCCCGGGCAGCGGCTACCAGATCCGCTTCCGGGAGCCGACCGCGGGTCGCATCTTCGGCGATGCCCGGCCCAACGAGCAGGGCATCGATCCCGCCCCGGGGGTGCGGGACGGCGGCCCCACCGCCGCCAATGCCGGCAGCAATGCCGGCAACCCGGCCGGCGCCCAGTTCAGCGACGGCACCCTGAGCAACCTCACCCTGCTGGCAGGCGACGACATCGTCGAACAGAGCCTGCCCCTGGACCCGGCGGGGGTGGTGTATGACGCCATCACCCGGCAGCCCATCGCCGGCGCCACGGTCACCCTGTTGTCCGGGGGTGTGGCGGTGCCTGGCGCCTGTCTGGTCGGCGGCGCCAACGCCCAGGTGACCGGGGCCGGCGGCGAATACCAGTTTCTGCTGCTCAACCCCGCCCCGGGCGGCTGTCCGGGCTCCGCCACCTATACCTTGCAGGTGACCCAACCCGCCGGCTATCTGCCGCCGGATTCCGTCCTCCTTCCCCCCAGCGCCGGGCCCTACGTGCCGACGACGGGCGGGGTGGACGCCATCCAGGCGCAGAACACCGCCCCCACCGGCGCCCAGCCCACCACCTGGTACGCCGCCTTCACCCTGACCCTCTCGGGCGTGCCGGGCACCAGCTCCAGCAACGTGGTCAACAACCACATCCCCCTGGACCCCATCCTGGGCGGCGCCATCGCCCTGACCAAGAGCACACCCCTGGTGAACGTCGGCAAGGGGGATCTGGTGCCCTATACGATCACCGCCCGCAACACCCTGGCGGCGGCGCTCGGCAACATCGCCCTGGTCGATCTGATCCCGCCCGGCTTCAAGTACAAGGCCGGCAGCGCCCGCCTGGACGGGGTGGCGGTGGAACCGGCGGTGACGGGCCGGCAGCTGACCTGGAACGGCCTCGCCTTCGCCGCCGGCCAGACCCGCACCCTCAAGCTGTTGCTGGTGGTGGGCGCCGGCGTGGGGGAGGGGGAATACACCAACACCGCCTGGGCCATGAACACGGTGGCCAACGCCCAGGTGTCCAACACCGCCAGCGCCACGGTGCGCATCGTGCCCGACCCCACCTTCGACTGTTCCGACCTCATCGGCAAGGTGTTCGACGACCGCAACGCCAACGGCTGGCAGGACGAAGGCGAGCCGGGCATCGCCAACGTGCGCATCGCCACCGCCCGGGGGCTCCTGGTGACCACCGATGCCGAAGGCCGCTTCCACGTCGCCTGCGCCGACATCCCCCAGGCCCAGCGCGGTTCCAACTTCATCATGAAGCTGGACGAGCGCACCCTGCCCTCGGGCTACCGGCTCACCACCGAGAACCCGCGCGAGGTGCGCGTCACCCGCGGCAAGCTGGTGAAGCTCAACTTCGGCGCCACCATCCACCGGGTGGTGCGCGTCGAACTCGCCGACGCCGCCTTCCGCAAGGGCGCCGCCGAGCCGGACGCCGCCCTGGCCCGGGCCCTGGAGGAGCTGCCGGCGACACTGCGGGAGAAACCTTCGGTGCTGCGTCTGGCCTACCGCCAGGCGGGCGAGGCTCCGGCCCTGATCCGCGACCGCCTGAAGGCCGTGCGGGAACGCCTGGAGCGGCTCTGGAAGGACCAGGGCTGCTGCTACAGCCTGCAATTCGAGGAAGAGATCTTCCAGCGCGCCGCCGCCGGCAAGGGGGGCGCGCAATGAAACCCCGTCCGACCCACGCGATGCCCAAGAAGCTCCTGATCC
>CAZYEY010000245.1:0-4333 GCA_964646585.1 uncultured Thiobacillus sp.
AGGAAAGCCAGAGCGTGAGCGCGTCGCCAACCGCCCGCATCCAAACCGAATCACCACCTCAACCGCGGCTGGTGGAGTCTGGTCGGGCGGTGGTACTTGCGGTTGAGGTGGTGATTCGGTTTGGATGCGGGCGGTTGGCGACGCGCTCACGCTCTGGCTTTCCCTGGCTGGGCGGGAAGGCGGGGTGTCTCCCTCCAGCAGATGGGCATCGATGGGAAAGGAAATCTCCGGCGCCGGCCCATGCCACCAGCGCCGGGCGCTGCCGGCCAGCAACAGGTGCACCGCCAGGGATAGCAGCAGGGCCATGACGAAGACGCGCCGCCCGCTTCCCATCCGATCAGTCCGAGGGCGAGACCAATGCCTCGTGTCCGGCGGCGGCGTTGTCTGTCAGGACCGCCACGGTCCCGTCGTCCCTGAGCCGCACCCGATCCTCAGCCAGCCAGCGCAATACCTGGGGATACAGGCGGTGTTCCTGTCTCAACACCCGGGCCGCCAGGGTGGCCGGCGTGTCCCCGGCCAGCACCGGTACCGCCGCCTGGGCAATGATGGGCCCGGAATCCACCTCGGGGGTGACGTAATGCACCGTGCAGCCGTGCAGCTTGACCCCTGCCGCCAGGGCGCGGGCGTGGGTGTCCAGGCCGGGGAAGGCGGGCAGCAGGGCGGGGTGGATATTGATGAGCCGGTTTTCATAGCGACGCACGAAGGCATCGGTAAGCACCCGCATGAACCCCGCCAGGACCACCAGATCCGGGCGGTGGCGATCGATCTCCTCCGCTAGGGCGGCGTCGAATTCGGCCCGGCCGGGGTGGTCCCGATGGTTCACCACCGCCGTGGGTACCCGATGTCTGGCGGCGATGGCCAGACCGGCGGCGTCGGGCTTGTTGCTGATGACACAGGCGAACTCCACAGGCAGCCTGGCTTCCAGCAGGGCCTCCAGGTTGCTGCCCCGGCCGGAGATGAGGACGACGACTCGCATCAGACGATGACGGTCTGGTCCTGGCCCGCTTCCCGGGCGCGGATCTCGCCCAGGCGAAAGACGGTCTCGCCCCTGGCGGCGAGGAATTTCATGGCCGCGTCCGCGTCGCCCTTGTCTACCACCATCACCATGCCGATGCCGCAATTGAAGGTGCGGTGCATCTCGGACAGGGCCACGTTGCCCTGCTGTTGCAGCCACTGGAAGGCGGCGGGCCAGTCCCAGGAGCCGGCCTCGATAACGGCGGTGACGTGGTCCGGCAATACCCGGGGCACGTTGCCGGTGATGCCGCCGCCGGTGATGTGGGCCAGACCCTTCACGTGCATTTCCCCCATCAGGGCCAGCAGGGGCTTCACGTAGATGCGGGTGGGCGTGAGCAGCACCTCGCCCAGGGTACGGCCGGCGAAGGGGGAGGCGAGATCGGCGCCGGACACCTCGATGATCTTGCGCACCAGGGAGTAACCGTTGGAATGGGGACCGCTGGAGGCCAGGCCCAGCACCGCATCGCCGGGCTGGATGTCGCGGCCGGTGATGACCTTGGATTTCTCGGCCACGCCCACGGCGAAGCCGGCCAGATCGTATTCGCCGGCCGGGTACATGCCGGGCATCTCGGCGGTCTCGCCGCCGATGAGGGCGCAGCCGGACAGCTCACAACCTCTGGCGATGCCCGCCACCACTTGTTCCGCCACGTCCACATCCAGGTGGCCGCAGGCGAAGTAGTCCAGGAAGAACAGGGGCTCGGCCCCCTGCACCAGGATGTCGTTGACGCTCATGGCCACCAGATCCTGGCCGATGGTGTCGTGCTTGTTCATGTGGAAGGCCAGCTTCAGCTTGGTGCCGACGCCGTCGGTGCCGGAGATGAGCACCGGCTCCTTGTAATTCCTGGGCAGTTCCATGAGGGCGCCGAAACCGCCGATGCCGGCCAGGACTTCTGGGCGCATGGTGCGGCGGGCCAGGGGCTTGATGCGCTCCACCAGGGAATCGCCGGCATCGATATCGACGCCGGCATCGCGATAGGAGAGGGAAGTCTGCGATGTGGAGGAGGTGGTCACGGCGGGCGGGTAGGAAAACAAAGGATGCTATTCTAGCCCACATGCTCGCCAATCCCTCGCCTGCCCGCTGGTTGTCCTATGCCGTGCTGACGGCGGGCTTCCTCTATCTTCTCTATCTGCTCTCGCCCATCCTCTCGCCCTTTTTGCTGGCGGCGGCTCTGGCCTACCTGTGCGATCCCCTGGTGGACCGGCTGGAGAGGCTGGGCTGGAGCCGCACCCTGGGCACGGTCACGGTGCTGCTGGGTCTGGTGCTGATCTTCGTAATTCTGGCCCTGATCCTCACGCCCCTGATCCAGGCCCAGATCCGGTTGCTGATCGAACAGATTCCCCGGGTGGTGGGGTGGGGTACCCAGACCCTGCTGCCCTGGCTCACCGCCACCTTCGGCGTGGACCTGGCGCGGGACCAGGAACAGATGCTGACCTGGTTGAAGGGGCACGTCTCCGAGCTTTCCCAACTCACCCGCTACCTGCCCAAGCTCGCCGACAGTGGCCTGGCGGTCCTCGGCTTCCTGGGCAACCTGCTGCTGGTGCCATTGGTGCTGTTCTATCTGCTGCGGGACTGGGATCGGGGCGTGGCCCACATCGCCAGCTGGATTCCCGATCCCTTGCGGCCCCGGGTGGAAGCAGTGGTGAAGGAGATCGACGGGGTGCTGTCCGAGTTCGTGCGTGGCCAGGTCATGGTCATCCTGGTCATGGCCTTGTTCTACAGCATCGCCCTCCGGATCGCCGGGCTGGATTACGCCCTGGCTGTGGGGGCCATCTCCGGCATCCTGGTGTTCGTGCCCTACCTGGGGGTGGTGGTGGGCCTGCTGCTCGGCACCCTGGCGGGCTGGGTCCAGTTCGGCGAGCTTTCCGCCCTGCTGCCGGTGTGGGGCGTGTTTGCCGCTGGCCAGGTGCTCGAAGGCATGGTGGTGACGCCCTGGCTGGTGGGAGAGCGGGTGGGGCTGCACCCGGTGGCCGTGATTTTCGCCCTCATGGCCTTCGGCCAGTTGTTCGGCTTCGTCGGCCTGCTGGTGGCCATCCCCGCCGCCGCCGCGACTCTGGTGGCCCTGCGCCACCTCAAGGCCCAGTTGGACTGAAGGCGGTAGCTCTCAGAGATCCTTCCCGCCAGGAATCCGCGTCACGGTTTCGTCTTCCCGCCGGTACTCTCCCTCGATGATTCCATCGTCCCGGTGCCCGCCCATCGGTGGCGGCAGTCTGGGGCCGGGCCACAGCAGCAGGAGCAGGGCGAGGACATCGCTGATCACACCGGGCACGATCAGCAGCACTCCGGCCAGGAAGCGCCGGCCCGTGGCCCAGATCACGGCGAAGGGGGCATGTCCCCCTTGCAGGGCGGCCAGCAGGCCTGGCGCGAAGCCGGCGCCCGCCCGGCGGATCACCGCCACGCCGGCCACCATGGCGGCCAGCATCCAGAGCAGGATTCCACCTGCCCCGATTTCCTGGGCGAGCAAGTACATCCCCACCATTTCCAGGGCCAGAAAGGCCATGGCTATAATCCCGAGAACCCCCAATCTCATGCGCCGCTCCGTGCCATCCATCCGCCTCGTTCTGACCACCCTGCCCAACGCCGAGATTGCCGGCGAGATGGCCAGAAATCTTGTGGACTCGGGGCTCGCGGCCTGCGTGAACATCCTCCCGCCCTGCCGTTCGGTCTATCGCTGGCAAGGCGTCGTCGAGGAAAATGGGGAGGTTCCCTTGTTCATCAAGTCCACGGCGGAACTTTATCCTGCCCTGGAATCCTACCTGCGTGCGCGGCACCCCTACGAGCTGCCGGAGATCATCGCCCTGGATGTGGCGGATGGCCTGGCCGAGTATCTCCAATGGGTCGCCCAGTCCACCTCCACCCGGCCTGCCGATCCAGTGGCGGCCTAAGCCTGAGCGGAGCATTCCCATGCGCTTTCTCCTCGCCTTCCTGTTGTTGTTCTCCGCACTCGCCCATGGCGAGGAGGAACTCCTGGAGCCAGAGAAGGCCTTCCGGTATTCCGCCCGAGCCCTGGATCCGGCCACGGTGGAGGCCCGCTTCCAGGTCGCCAGCGGCTATTACCTGTACCGTAGCAAGATCAAGTTCGCCGCCGACGCCGACGTGAAGCTGGGCACGCCCCAACTGCCTCCCGGCAAGATCAAGAACGACGAGAACTTCGGCAAGGTGGAAACCTACCGGGGCGACATCCGGGTCCGCATCCCCGTGACCTACCCGGGGGGTGCCCCCAAGCCCTTCAACCTGAAGGCCCATTTCCAGGGCTGCGCCGACCTGGGCGTGTGCTACCAGCCCCAGGAGGGCGACGCCGTCATCAAACCGGTCGCCGCC
>CAZYEY010000246.1:0-9692 GCA_964646585.1 uncultured Thiobacillus sp.
TTTGCTTCATATCGGCATGATCATCTGTGCTATGATGCGTTGTCAGTGGTTAGTATTATCTAGGAGACAGCCACAAACGAAAATAAAACAGAGGAGGTCGTCGGCAGCGTCAGATATGTATAAGAGGCAGAGTAGGGACAGTCCGCACGAGGAGAAGTACTGGAAGCGGCCGTTTCCGGTCAGGGCTGGGCGGGCTTCACCAGCAGGCCCACCCGCCCCACGCCCAGGGATTGGAGGGTGTCCATGACCTTCATGACCACCTCGTAGCGCACATTCTTGTCGGCGGAAATGACCATGGGCTGGCCGGGCTGGGCCTTCATCCGGGCACGCACCGCCGCCTCCAGGCCGGATTCCGGCACCGTCTCGCCCTGTTCGCCATTCCCCCGGTCCCGCAGCAGGAGGCTGCCGTCCGCCCGCACCATGACCTCCAGGGGCGCGGCGGGCGCGGTGGCGCTCTTGCCCACGCTGGGCAGTTCCACCTGGGTCGGATTGATGAAGGGGGCGGTGACCATGAAGATCACCAGCAGCACCAGCATCACGTCGATGTAGGGCACCACGTTGATCTGGTGCATGGCCCGGCGGCCGCGGCGGGGGATCATGCCCGTGCCACCTCCTGCTGGATCACGTTGGAGACTTCCTCCATGAAGACGTCGTGGCGGTTGGCCAGGCGGTCGATGTCATGGGTGAAGCGGTTGTAGGCGATGACCGCCGGGATCGCCGCGAACAGGCCGATGGCTGTGGCGATGAGGGCCTCGGCGATGCCCGGCGCGACCTGGGCGAGGGTGGCCTGGGCGACGTTGGACAGACCGATGAAGGCGTTCATGATGCCCCAGACCGTGCCGAACAGGCCCACGTAGGGCGACACCGAGCCGACCGTGGCGAGAAAGGGCAGGTGAGACTCGATCTGGTCCATCTCCCGCTGATAGGCGGCACGCATCGCCCGGCGCGCGCTTTCCACCACCGCCTGTGGCGCCACATTGAGCTGACGCTTGCGCTTGTATTCCCGGTAACCGGCGCGGAACACCTCTTCCAGGCTGCTGACCTTGCCTGCTTCGTCGATGCGCTTGACGATGCCGCTGGAACCGCCGCCCCAGAATTCGCGTTCGAACTGGTGGGTGCGCCGCCATTCCCGACGCAACAGAAACCACTTTTCGAAGATCAGCCACCAGGACACCACGGAGGCGAACAGGAGCAGCAGCATGACCACTTTCACCACCCAGCTGGCCTGGGCGATGAGGGCAAGGAAGGTCATATCCTTGGCGAGGGCGAGTTCCATCAACGTTCGTTCCCGAAGGCGTTCATCACGAATGCGGGGATTCTAGCGGGGCGGAAGGCGCTCCGTTCGACGCAGGCCACTTTCACCATCGCAGCCAGCAATACCTCCTCGCCACGCATGACCCGTTGGGCCATGCTCAGGCTCGCCCGGTTCAATTCGGCCAATTGGCAATGGACGCTCAGGCGATCATTGAAGCGGGCGGGCTTCAGGTAGTCCGCCTCCACCCGACGCACCACGAACACCACCCCTGCCTCCTCCGCCAGCCGGTCCTGCTCCAGGCCCAGGGCGGACAGCCACTCGGTGCGAGCCCGCTCCAGGAACTTGAGGTAGTTGGCGTAATAGACCACGCCGCCGGCATCGGTGTCTTCCCAGTAGACCCGCACGGGCCAGGTGAATGTGGAGTGATCGCGCATGGCAGGAAATTTGGCAGGACAGAAGGAAAAGGCGACCAACCGGGTTGGCCCACCGGGGGCCGAAACCGGCGGGCGGTTTATTCGAACAATTCCGGCTCGCTGCCCGGCTGGATGAAGCCAAAGTGGCGCCAGGCCAGGGGCTGGGCGACCCGGCCCCGCGGCGTGCGGGCCAGGAAGCCCTGCTGGATAAGGTAGGGCTCCAGCACATCCTCGATGGTGTCCGCCGCCTCGCCGATGGCTGCCGCCAGGTTTTCCAGGCCCACCGGGCCGCCGGCGAATTTCTCCAGCATGGCGGTGAGCAACTTGCGGTCCATGACGTCCAGGCCGGCGTGGTCCACCTCCAACATCTTCAGGGCCGCGTCCGCCACCGTGGCGTCCACCCTGCCGCCCGCCTTCACCTCGGCGTAATCCCGCACCCGGCGCAGGAGGCGGTTGGCGATGCGGGGCGTGCCCCGGGAACGGCGGGCGATCTCCACCGCGCCTTCCGGACTGGCATCCACCCCCAGCAGCCGGGCCGAACGGGCGACGATGGTGGCCAGCTCCTCCGGCGTGTAGAACTCCAGGCGGGCGACGATGCCGAAGCGGTCGCGCAAAGGATTGGTGAGCATGCCGGCGCGCGTCGTCGCCCCCACCAGGGTGAAGGGGGGCAGGTCCAGCTTCACCGAGCGGGCCGCCGGCCCCTCGCCGATCATGATGTCGAGCTGGAAGTCCTCCAGGGCCGGGTAGAGGATTTCCTCCACCACCGGCGACAGGCGGTGGATTTCGTCGATGAACAGGACGTCGTGGGGCTCCAGGTTGGTGAGCAGGGCCGCCAGATCCCCGGCCCGCTCCAGCACCGGCCCGGAGGTCAGGCGCAGGTTGACCCCCATCTCCCGGGAAATGATATGGGCGAGCGTGGTCTTGCCCAGGCCCGGCGGCCCGAACAGCAGCACATGGTCCAGGGCCTCCTTGCGGGCCTTGGCGGCGGCGATGAAGATTTCCAGCTGCTCCCGGGCCCGGGCCTGACCCACGTATTCCGCCAGGCGCTGGGGCCGCAGGGCCCGTTCCAGGGCTTCCTCTTCCCTGGACGCCGGGGCGGGAGCGATGAGGCGGTCGGGCTCCAGCATGTTCACAGGCCAAGAAAGGGGTTTTCGATACGCAGGCCATCGACCACCTGGCCATGCTGCATATCTTCGGAATACAGGGTCTTGCAGCCGGCGGTCAGCGCGGCCTCGACGATGAGGGCATCCCAGAAGGCGAACTGGCCGGCGGCGTGGCGCTGCATGGCGGCGAAGAGCAGGGGCGGCGCCAGCTGCACCACACGCCCTTTGGCGAAGGACCTCGCCAACGCTTCGGATACATGCGTGGGAATCCGCAATTTGCCCGTGGCGGTGTTGTAGAACTCCTGCAGCACCTGTGTGCTGATAACCGCCTCATTCCGCCGATAAAGCCCAGTGGTCAGTGCCTGGGCCCGTTCTTGCTTGGCCGGAGCCTTGGCGTCCACCTGGTAGATCAGAATATTCGTGTCCAGGAAAGCCGTCACGGCTTGTTCCAGCGCGGCAGACGGCCCTCATAAGCGTCTTCACGGCGCCACTTGTAGTGATCAGGCACCTGGGCCAGCCGACTGGCTTCATCCAGCAAACGATTCATCTCCTTGACTTCGCGGTCGCGCTCCGCCTGCTCCGTCTCCCTGGCCTTGGACACCAGGGTTTCCAGATATTCACGCACCAGCGCATTCACCGAGGTCTCATGCTGCACTGCATACAAGCGGCTCTGCTTGAGCAGCTCGTCATCGATGCTGAGGGTGAGATTAGCCATCGCATTCCCCATCAATCCTGTGCTACACGTAACCAGTGTAGCACATGTCACGTGTCTCACTGCTCACTTCTTCACCAGCAGTTTCAATGCCTGGCGAATCGACTCTTCCAGGCTCAGTCCTTCCGGCAACTGCTTGATGGCCGGCACGGCCTCCTTGTCGGAGTAGCCCAGCGCCAGCAGGGCGTTGAGGGCGTCGGCCGCGACCCCGGCGGCGGTGGGCGCCCCCCCCGGCCCGGTCGGCAGGGCATCCGCCAGCTTGCCCTTGAGTTCCAGTAGCAACCGCTCCGCCGTCTTCCTGCCGATGCCCGGCACCCGGGTCAGCCGGCCGGCGTCCTGCATCACCACGCACTGCGCCAGGTCGTCCACCGTCAGGCCGGAGAGCACCGCCAGGGCCAGCTTGGGTCCGACCCCGGAAATGCGGATGAGGGCGCGGAAGGCCTCGCGCTCCTTGTGGGTGAGGAAGCCGAACAACTGCTGGGCGTCCTCGCGCACCACGAAATGGGTGAACAGGCTGACCCGCTCGCCGCAGGCGGGCAGGTTGCAGAAGCTGCTCATGGGCACGTCCACCTCGTAGCCCACGCCAGCCACGTCCAGCAGCACTTGGGGCGGCTGCTTCTCCAGCAGGATGCCGGTGAGCCGCCCGATCACGCCCAGGCCTCCCAGGCCAGCACGGCCCCCAGGATCATGGGTTGGAGATGGGCAGCGACGATGGTCAATTGCAGGGCGGGCAGCAGCCTGGAGGGCTGGTGGGCATGGGCGGAGAGGATGCGGCCGGCTTTCAGCGCCGGCAAGACGGCCAGCAGGGACCAGAGCGCCGGGGCGGGCAGCTTGCCGGTCGCCACCAGGCCGACCAGGACGGCCACGGCCAGCAGCAGAATCAGCCAATAGCCCCGGGCCGCCACGACGGGCTCCAGGCGCGCCACCCAATGGCGCTTGCCGGCCTGGATGTCGGCGGCCCGGTCGGGAAACTGGTTGATGTAAAGGATGTTGGTCACCAGCAAGGCATAGGGCAGGCCCAGCAGCCAGGGCCTGGCGGACAGGACGCCGCGCTGGACGAAGTCGGCGCCGGCGACGATGAGCAGGAAGCCCACCGCCACGCCGATCTCACCCAGCCCCCGGCTGTTGAGCTTGAGGGGCGGCGCCGAGTAGGCCCAGCCGATGCAGAGGCCGGCCAGGCCGATCCAGAAGAGATCCGCGCCCCGGTTCCCGATGAGCCACAGCCCGCCGGCGATGACTCCACCGAACAGGGCCAGGGCCCAGGCCAGCATCTGCCGCGGCGACATGACCCCGTTCTGGATGAAACGGGAGCCGCCGGTGAATGGGAACAGCCGGTCCAGGTTGGCCGCGTCGGTACCGTTGAGATGGTCGTAGTAGTCGTTGAAGACATTGACCCCGGCCTGGGCCGCCACCGCCAGCAACACGGTGAGCAGCGCCAGGGACCAGGAAAAATCGGCATCCAAGGCGGTGGCGAAGCCCAGCAGGCAGCCTGCCAGGGCGATGGTCAGGAATGCCGGGCGGGTAGCCAGCAGATAGCGTCGGACAGGATTGGCCAGGGCCTCCCGGGTGGGTTCCAGGGGAGAGGACGCGGACTTGCTCACAACATTCTCCCGGCCCGCCGGCGGTGGGCGGCCGTGGTCACCCCACCCAGACCCATGCCGCCGTGGGCGTGGCAGATGGCGCAGGCCAGGGCGTCGGCGGAGTCGGAACGGGGCTCGGCGGGCAGGCTGAGCAGACGCCTGACCATGTGCATGACCTGCTGCTTGTCGGCGTGGCCGTTGCCCACCACTGCCTGCTTGACCTGGAGGGCCGTGTATTCGAATACCGGCTGGCCGGCGGCGGTGAGAGCCGCGATGGCCGCTCCCCGGGCCTGGCCCAGCAGCAGGGTGGACTGGGGATTCACGTTGACGAACACCTTCTCGATGGCGGCGGCGTCGGGCTTGAATTGCTCCAGCACCTCCAGCACGCCGTCGAAGATGATCTTGATGCGCTCCGGCAGTTCTCCGGTTTCCGTGCGCACCACGCCACTGGCCACGTAAGAGAGCTTCTGGCCTTCCTTGTCGATGACCCCGTAGCCGGTGACGCGCAGGCCGGGATCCAGGCCAAGGAGTCTCACTCTGGCAGGATCGCCGAAGTGTAGACGTCCTGCACGTCATCCAGGTCGTCCAGCATGTCCAGCATCTTCTGAAACTTCACCGCGTCGTCGCCAGTTACGTCGGTCTCGTTCAATGCCTTCATGGTGATTTCCGCCACCACGGGCTTGAGACCGGCGGCTTCCAGGGCTTCCTTCACGGTGGCCAGGTCGCCGGTGGGAGCGGTGAGCACCTCGATGGAGCCGTCATCGTTGGCGATCACATCCTCGGCCCCCGCCTCCAGGGCCACTTCCATGACCTGATCCTCACTGGCCCCCGGGGCCAGGACGATCTGGCCGCAATGCTTGAACTGGAACACCACGGAACCGTCGGTGCCCAGGTTGCCTCCGCACTTGGAGAAGGCGTGGCGCACATCGGCCACGGTGCGCACCCGGTTGTCGGTGAGGCAGTCCACGATGACTGCGGCGCCGCCGGGGCCGTAACCCTCGTAGCGGATTTCCTCGTAGTTCACCCCCTCCAGCTCGCCGGTGCCCTTCTTGATGGCCCGCTCGATGTTGTCATTGGGCATGTTCTCGCCTTTGGCCTTGTCGATGGCCAGGCGCAGGCGAGGGTTGAAGCTGGGATCACCGCCGCCCATTTTCGCCGCCACGGTGATTTCCTTTGCGTAGCGGGAGAAGATCCTGCCCCGCTTCTCGTCCTGGCGACCTTTCCGGTGTTGGATGTTCGCCCACTTACTATGTCCTGCCATGATCGTTACCTGTCTAAGAAACCGCAGGATTTTACACTGGCGAGGCGTGCCCCCCTCACCCCCCACACCCCATCAGGCCATCGGCTTCAGGAACACAGCCATCCATGCCAAGCAGCTGCATGGGAGACGCCCGTGCGTCGAGGGTGTCGAAATTTTGGCAGTTCATCAGAAAATGGTCATAGAATGGGCCATTCAATCAAGCCAGGTTGGGGAGAACACATGAACACCCCTGTAGCTGCTCTCGTGTTGGCCATCGCGATCGCCGGCGGTTTTTCCTGCCATGCCGAAGCGGCCCTTCCAGACTTCCCCGGTGTGATCGAGTTCGCCGGCACCGCCGCTGCCGACAGGGCGGACGCTGATGCCATAGGCAAGGTGGACCTGCTGATCGGAGAGGGCGTGCTTCGAGACAAGGATGGAACGCGCTGGGCGGCCACCGCCGGCACCCCCATCAAGCCGGGTGATGTCCTGCGCATCCACGAAGGCGCCAAAGCCCGCCTTTCCCTGAAATCGGGCGACGCGCTCCATCTTGGTGGCGAGGCCCTCATCGGGGTCGTCGATGCAAGCCGCATCAACATCTGGACAGGCCGGGCCGCCGTCTATGTTCAGCCGGTGGAGGGAGGACGCCCCCCCCTCGCCCTGGAAACCTCCAACGGGCTGTTGGAAACCGAAGGCGGGAAGCTCGGCCTTCATGTGCTGGGCAAACAGACCTCCATCCTTGCATTCAACAACTGGGAGGCCTGGCGTGGCGCGGACCGCTTCGAAGCCACCGACGCTTCACGGGACTGGAGAATCCTGGCCCGCTGGCGCGGCGCGGACGGCAAGGCGATCCCCCTCGCAGCCGGCCGGCAGTACCAGACAACCTCCGGCGAATCTGGCCCAATGCCCTCTGGCGAGGAAGTCCGCTTCACCTATGCAACCAGTCCCGAGATTCCCGCGCTCAAGGAGGCCCTGCTGGCGCTCAAGCTGGGAGATGACAAAGCCAAGCCGCTGTTCACGAAACTCCAGAACGCCTTCCCGAACAACCCTTCGGCCGCCTACCACCTGGGGCGCATCGCCCTCGAGGCCCAGGACAACGCCGAGGCCTTGCGGCAATGGCAACTCTATTCCCGGCTGGAACCGGAGGGCGCGGCCAAATTGCAGATGGGCCCCAGGCTGACCCTGCTCATCC
Organism: uncultured Thiobacillus sp.; assembly: GCA_964646585.1. Classification (GTDB taxonomy): domain Bacteria; phylum Pseudomonadota; class Gammaproteobacteria; order Burkholderiales; family Thiobacillaceae; genus PFJX01. The sequence goes on from CAZYEY010000246.1 coordinate 7,493, forward strand.
ACCAAACCTTGAAGGACGAGATCAAGCGCGCCATGGCCGCCGAGGCCGCCATCTCCAGCGCGCCGCCGGAACCCGGAACAGTGGCCGTGCTGCCCTTCCTCAACAGAGGGGATGCCGCCCATGCCGTCCTCTCCAAGGGCCTGACCGCCATGGTCATCACCGATCTCTCCAAGGTGCCGGGCCTCAAGGTGCTTGAACGCGCCAGGCTGCAAAAGCTCATGGACGAAATGCAGCTTTCCGAAGCCGGACTGGTGGACGAAAAAACCGCCTTGCGGGCGGGCCGCCTGTTGAAGGCCGAGAAAATCATGCTGGGCGACTACCAACTGGAAGCCGACAAGAAATGAGGAGGCCGATCATGCTCGACAAACCCCTGCACACCCTCCATGCCATTGCTCTGGCGATCCTGGCGCTGCCCAATTCCGCCATGGCGCAGAATCTCAACATCAATGGCGTCGTCATCGACACCGGAAGTGGAAATACCTTGGGCACGCTCAATGGCCGGGGTGGCATGGATGAGTTCTCCAGGCTACAGAAGGAGATGGTGTTGTCCGTGCTGAAGCATTTGGGCATCGACCCCCAGAGCCTCCCCCCGCAAATCCGCGGCCAGATCGAACGCCCGCAGACGAACAACGCCCAGGCCCTGGCAGCATTCGCCCGCGGTCTGGACCTCGCCGACAAAGGCCAGTTCGCAGACGCGGCCGCCGCGTTCAAGGAAGCTGCGAAAAGCGACCCCGGATTCACCCTGGCCTCCACCATGTCCCAGCTCATGCCCTCCTTCAACCTGGGAAGCGACCCGAACGCCGGTTCCAACGCGGTGGGCAACATGCGCCAGAACGCTCGCGAAGAAGGCAACCGGCAGGCGAATCAACAGTTGGATCAATTGAATCAGCCCGCAAGCGATCTCGTGGGACTGGGGCTCAGCGAAGGATCCGAACTGGGCGAGGAGAATGCCGACCGGGGGCCATTCGATCTGGCCGATCAACAGAATGCCGGGGACAGACCATTCAGCGGGGCCGACATTCGGAATTTCGACGATCTACAGCGCGGCAACATCAGCAATGTCATCGATGACGCCGCCGCGAACACCTATCGTGGTTTCGCCTCCGGAATTTTCCAATACTGCCCGGATGGCTGTTACCCGGAACCCATAGCCTCGGGCAGCAGTTCAAGCGTAGTGATCAACTATCGCCCCAATGCGCAGCAAGTCGATGTGGCACTATCGATCGCCGGGGACATGCTTAGTAACTCGGCTGTTCCCGAGGTTTCCCTGAGCATTGCCTCTCTTTGCAGTTCCAATGTATCCGAATGTGGCGATGGAATCCCCTTCAGTTATTACGACAGCCATCATGATTTCGGCGCCTTCAGTGGCGCCGAGGGAGATTACGGCGGGGATATCGTCAACATTTTCGTCGGCATGGACAGCACCAATCAATTCTCTCATTCCACATGGGGCTATTGGGTCCATAGAGATGATACAAATGCTTTCGAATTCGACGCGGGCTATTGGGTTGCTGGCAACTTAACACCAGCTGCGAATATTCCCAATTCAGGCTCAGCCAGTTATACCGGCGGCATGATCGGCCTCACCACCCAGGGAGAGCCTCTCGCGGGCGAAATGAACTGGAATGTGAATTTCGCCACCCGCAGCGTCACAGGCAGTTTCGACAACATCACCAAGGATGGGGCGGCCTGGATCAACAGCGCTGCGGTCAGCGGTGGATGGAGCGCGGGCACCAATGCCGTCAGCGCCAGCATCACCGGCGCCCAGGTTTCGTCTGGCATTGCCCATGGCGCGTTTTTTGGTCCCAGCGCGCAGGAATTGGGCGGCACATGGCGCATCAACCACACCAACGGAGACAAAGGCGCTGGAATTTTCCTTGGAAAACCTGGTGGCTCATCGTTCCAAAATACATTCATATATAACAATGAGTAACAAGCGACATTGCCAATGCATAGGTGTGTAGTTCCGGATGATTCACTAGTTCCGAAGCGAAGTGGGATATTGCTGGCCCGAGAAGTGATGCTGGAGCTGCTGGGATGCACATGAAACTGCACAAGAACGCCACCACCACACCGAATACCAGGCACATGATCCAGTCCAGCGGCCTGACCATGACGGTCCTGTCCAAACCACTGAGGGTCAGGGTCGAGACCAACGCCAGCTGGGACAATCGGAGTATGGTGGAGAACGGGGACCATA
>CAZYEY010000247.1:0-11625 GCA_964646585.1 uncultured Thiobacillus sp.
GTCCGAGGCCGCTGCCCCCGCTCCCCACGCGGGCGGTGACCAGGCCATGGACAAGGGCTTGTCCGGTCTCAAGTGACCACCTGGGTCACGGAAGCCCCCCCCATGCCAGCGCGGCATCATGGGCAGGCACGGGACGCCACGGGAGTTCGCCGGCCATGACCTGGACCGACGTCCGTGTGGTTTCCCGGGTGGCGCCCTTCGCGGCCTACATTGTTTTTCTCGCCATCGAGGGCGGGGTGGACAAGGTTTGGCCCGACTTCGATTCCCGCTTGCTCTACCCCCTCAAGGTGGGCGTGGTGGCGGCGTTGCTGTGGTATTTCCGCGCCCAGTACCTGGAATTGTTCCAGCGCCCCGACTGGCGCTGGATGGCGCTGGCCGCGCCGGCCGTGGGCGCCCTGGTCTTCGTGCTCTGGATCAATCTGGACGGAGGCTGGTTGAACCTGGGCGGTGGCACCGGCTACGCACCCCTGGATGATGCCGGCGCCATCCGCTTGGAGCTGGCCCTGCCGCGCCTGGCGGGCGCCGCTCTGGTTGTGCCCCTCATGGAGGAATTGTTCTGGCGCTCCTTCCTGATGCGCTGGATCGACAAGCACGATTTCATCGCCCTGGAACCGGCCCGGGTCACCCTGCAAGCCGTCCTCGTCTCCAGCGTGCTGTTTGGGCTGGAGCACACCCTCTGGTTTGCCGGCATCCTCGCCGGTCTGGCCTACGCCTGGCTCTACCGGGCCAGCGGCAATCTGTGGCCGCCCATCGTGGCCCACGGCGTCACCAACCTCATGCTGGGGGTCTGGGTACTGGCCACCGGTGCCTGGACGTTCTGGTGATGCGACGCTGCCCGCTGCTGTTGATCCTCGTCCTGCCTCTCATCAATACCGCCTGGGCGGTGGAGGGGGATACCTTCAGGCCGGTGGTGAGCTACGGCCACAGCTATGACAGCAATCTCTTCCGCCTGGAGAGCGACTTCGCGGCGGTCCTGTATGGAATCGACACGTCCATCCATGGCGATACCTTCCAGCGCCTGGGAGTGGGCTTCGATCTGGACTGGAAGCAGGGCCGGCAGCGGGTGGTGGCCAAGGCGCTGGCCAGCAAGACCCGTTTCGACCGTTACAGCCTGCTCAATTACAGCGGCCAGGATGCCAACCTGGAATGGCAGTGGCAGTTGGGAAATTACTGGTCGGGCAGGCTGGGAACCAGCCGGATCAAATCCCTGGGGACTTTCCGGGAGGTGACCGGGTTGGTCCCCAATACCCGCACCGACGAGAACCTTTTCTTCGAGGCGAACTACCTCATCCACCCCCGTTGGCAGGCGAGCCTGCGGACGAATTCCCGCACTTATACCTACAGTGCGGTCGCCCAGCGCACGAGCAATTACGACAATGACGGCTGGAGCCTGGGGGCCTATTACCTGGGCAATACGCTCTCGCGCATCGGCCTGGAATTCCGCGACAGCGCGTATCGCTACCCGAACCGCACCCTGGATGTGACCCCGCCGGGGCTCACGGAAACCGACCTGCGCGATCGGAGCATCAATCTGGTGGCCAACTGGCAGCCCAGTAGCAAGAGCGCCCTCAATGTGCGCATCGGCCGGGTGGAACGCAAGAACAAGCACATCCCGGCACTGGATCATTCGGGGCTCAATTGGCGTCTGGACGGAAACTGGGCGGTCAGCGGCAAGAGTCTCATCGGCGCCTCCCTGTTCCGCGAAGTTCGCAACACGGAATACGCCACTTCCAACCATGCCATGGTTACGGGCGCCACCCTGAGCTACAGCTGGCAATTCATGCCCAAGACCCGCCTGCGGGCTTCCCTGGGGCAGGAGGACTACGACTACGACGGCATCGCCCGCCGGGACACGGTCAGGAGCGCCACCCTCGCCGCCGTCTACGAGCCCTGGAGCGGGGGTGAAGTCAGTGCCGGGGTGCAGCGGGAAACCCGGAATTCCAACGCCCTGTTGCTCGATTACAAGAGCAATGCCCTGTTCTTGAACGCAAACCTGAAGTTCTGACCGCATGTTTTTCGAAAACGCCACGCTGGCGATGATTCGCCGTCTGATGTACCCCGTCGGGGTGGTGCTGACGCTGTTGGCCGCCATCGCCTACTGGGATGAGCCCCTGGACGGCTATTACATCGTCCTCGCCATCATCGCCTTCTTCCTTTCCGCCTATCTGTTCGACGACCTGTCCGTGCTGCGCCCCTGCGGCCGGAACAGCCTGTGGAGCGGCATCGGCAGCGTGCTGTTCGCCTGGGTCCTCACCGTGGGCGCCATCCTGTTCCTGGCCTACGTGACCCGCCTGGAGGACCATTTCCTCGAAGAGGCCATCCTGGCCTGGTTCGCCGCCACCCCCCTGGTGCTGGTGCTGTTCCATTTCCTGACCCGCGCATACATTCACCATCTGCATAAGCGGGGACTCGCGCGCAAGGCGGTCATCATCGGCGGCAACGATGTGGGCCTGCGCCTGGCCTTGCGCCTGGAAACCAACGAGTGCCTGCTGACCGAGTGCCTGGGCTTCTTCGACGACCGGCGCAAGGATCGGCTCATCGACGGAGTGCAGCAGCGTCATCTGGGCCACACCCGGGATCTGATGGCCTATATCAAGGCCCACCGGGTGGAAGTCATCTACATCTCCCTGCCCCTGTCCCAGAAGGACCGCATCGCCGGGCTCATGGCCATGCTCAAGGACAGCACCGTCTCCATCTACGTGGTGCCGGACGTATTCACCTACGACCTGATCCAGGCCCGTATCGACCAGATCGGCGGCATTCCCGTCATCGCCATCCTGGAAACCCCCTTCACCAGCATCAATGAGTTCAACAAGCGGTTGCTGGACATCGTCCTCGCTTCCTTCATCCTGATCCTGATCTCCCCCCTGCTGCTGGCCATCGCCATCGGCGTCAAGCTCACCTCGCCCGGGCCCGTCATCTTCCGGCAGCGTCGCTACGGCCTCAATGGCGAGGAGATCATCGTCTACAAGTTCCGCTCCATGACCGTGTGCGAGGACGGCGACCAGATCCGCCAGGCCACCCGGGGCGACCAGCGGGTGACCCGGTTGGGGGCCATCCTGCGCAAGACCTCCCTGGACGAGCTGCCCCAGTTCATCAACGTGTTGCAGGGGCGCATGAGCATCGTCGGCCCGCGCCCCCACGCCGTGGCCCACAACGAGCTCTACCGCAAGCTCATCGCCGGCTACATGCTGCGCCACAAGGTGCGGCCGGGCATCACCGGCTGGGCCCAGGTCAACGGCTACCGGGGCGAGACCGAATCGGTGGAAAAGATGGCGGCCCGGGTCCAGTACGACCTGGACTATCTGCGCAACTGGTCCATCTCCCTGGACCTGATGATCGTCTTCAAGACCATCTGGCTGGTGTTCAAGGATGCGCGCGCCTACTGAATTCCGCCGCGCCGATTGCGGATGTCGCCGGACGGATGCTATTAACCCGGCGCGCCGGATTTTCTCGATTTGTAGCAACCAAGTATTGGGAAGGGTGAGATGAAAAAGAGCCTGAGTCTGTTTCTGTCCGTGCTGTGCCTGCTGTTCCTGGCCACGGCGGCCCGCGCCGCCAACGACTACGCCATGGCCACCGGCGATTTGCTGCGCATCACGGTCTATGACCACCCCGACCTCACCACCGAAACCCGGGTGAGCGAGAACGGGTCCATCCTCTTCCCCCTCATCGGCGAGGTTCCGGTGGGCGGCATCACCGCCAAGGAGGCTTCCGTGCGCATCGCCAAGGCCCTGGAAGCGGGGGGCTTCATCCGTTCCGCCCAGGTCAACGTGGTGGTGCTGGAATTCAAGGGCCAGGAAGTCTCGGTGCTGGGCTACGTCAACCGCCCGGGCAAGTTCCCTCTGCAGAAGAGCAGCAAGCTCACCGACATTCTGGCGCTCGCCGGCGGCGTGGCGCCCAGCGGCGCCGACACCCTGGTGCTGATCACCAACCGCTCGGGCAAGAACGAGCGCAGGGAGATCGACATGCCGGCCCTGTTCCTGCCTGGCGGCGACGCCCTGAACCTGGATGTGGGCAACGGCGACATCCTCTACGTGGCCCGGGAACCCCGTTTCTACATCTACGGCGAGGTCCAGCGCCCCGGCGCCTTCCGCCTGGAAAAGGACATGTCCGTGGTGCAGGCCCTCTCGGTGGGGGGCGGCCTCAACGCCCGCGGCACCCAGAAGGGCATCCGCGTCATGCGCCGGAGCGCCGATGGCGGCATGCAGACCATGGAGGTCCGGCTCTCCGACCTGCTCAAGCCGGACGACGTCATCTTCGTAAAAGAAAGCCTGTTCTGACCCCGGGGGCCCCATGAACTTCAGTCAATTCCTGCTCATCCTCAAGGCCCGCTGGCTGGTGGCCGTCCTGGCCCTGGGGATCACCGTCGCCACCACCCTGGTGGTCAGCCTGCTGCTGCCCAAGAACTACACTGCCAGCGTATCCCTGGTGGTGGATTCCAAGGCCAAGGATCCCATCACCGGCGCCTTGCTGCCCATGCAGCTTCTGCCCAGCTACCTGGCCACCCAGGTGGACATCATCAAGAGCCAGAACGTGGCCCTGAAGGTGGTGGATGGCCTCAAGCTTTCCGAGAACCCCACCATCCGCCAGCAGTACCAGGAATCAGACCAGACCGGCGGCGACATCCGCCACTGGCTGGCCGATCTGCTCCTGAAGAAGCTGGATGTGAAGCCCTCCCGGGAATCCAGCGTCATCCTGGTGGAGTTCGAGGGGGCCGACCCCCGTTTCGCCGCCATCGTGGCCAACGCCTTCGCCCAGGCCTACGTCCACACCAACCTGGAACTGAAGGTGGCGCCCGCCAGGCAGACCACCGCCTTCTACGACGAGCAGATCAAGCAATTGCGCGCCACCCTGGAGAAGGCCCAGGCCGCCCTGTCCGACTACCAGCAGAAAAAGGGCCTGGTGGCATCCGACGAGCGCATCGACGTGGAAACCGCCCGCCTGGCCGAGCTTTCCAGCCAGCTTGTCGCCGCCCAGGCCCAGACCTACGACACCACCTCCCGCCAGAGCCAGAGCCAGAATGCTCTGGCCGAAGTGGAACAGAACCCGCTGATCCAGGGGCTCAAGCGTGACGTGGCCGCGGGGGAGGCGAAGCTTTCCGAGCTGGCCCAGAAGGTGGGCAAGAACCATCCCCAATACCAGCGCGCCCAGGCCGAGTTGGATTCCCTGCGCGCCAAGCTGGAAGCCGAGACCAAGGTGGCCACCCGCACCGTGGGCACCACCGCCAAGGTGGCCCAGACCCGGGAAAGCGAGATCCGCGCCGCCCTGGCTGCCCAGAAGGCCAGAGTTCTGGCCCTCAAACAACACCGGGACGAGGCTGCGGTGCTGATCCGCGACGTGGAAAACGCCCAGCGCCTCTACGACGCGGCCCTTCAGCGCTATGGCCAGACCCGCCTGGAAGCCCAGAACAGCCAGACCGACATCGCCATCCTCAACCCCGCCGTGCCCCCCACCGAGGCTTCCAGTCCCAAGGTGTTGCTCAACACCATCCTGGCGGTCTTCCTGGGCGGCCTCCTGGGCATCGGCCTGGCCTTCCTCATGGAAATGCTGGATCGCCGGGTCCGCTCCGGCGAGGATCTGACCGCCGCCCTGGACATGGTTGTCCTGGGCGAGATCGCCAAGGGCGGAAAACACGGCGCCTGGCCGTCCTTCCGCGGTCAAGCCGCCTGAGTCCGAGGAAGGCAGAGAACATGAACATGACCCAAGACACCCCCCGCGCCGAACTCACCATGGGCCGCATCCTGCTCGATCAGGGCAAGATCACCGCCCAGGACGCCGAGCGCATCCTGCGCCTGCAAAAGGAACAGAACCTGCGCTTTGGCGAGGCGGCCATCCAGTTGGGCCTCATCAGCCAGGCCGACATGCAGCAGGCCCTCGCCCGCCAGTTCGACTACCCGTATCTCGCCGCCGGCGAGGGCGGCTACAGCCAGGCCCTGGTGGCCGCCTACGCCCCCTTCAGCCCCCAGGTGGAAAGCCTGCGCGCCCTGCGCAGCCAGCTCATGCTGCGCTGGTTCACCGCCGGCAACAAGGCGCTGGCCATGGTGGGCGCCAACGCCGGCGACGGCGCCAGCTACCTGGCCGCCAACCTGGCCGTGGTCTTCTCCCAGTTGGGCGAGCGGACCCTGCTCATCGACGCCAATCTGCGCTCCCCCGGCGTCAGTGGCCTGTTCAACCTGGGGGGACGCATGGGCCTGTCCGACGTGCTGGCCGACCGCGCCGACCTCACCAGCGTGGTGCGTATCCCCGCTTTCGTGGATCTGTCCGTGCTGCCCGCCGGCACCACCCCGCCCAACCCCGCCGAGCTGCTTTCCCGGGGTGGCCTGGTGGACATGCTCGCCACTCTGGGCGAAAGCTACGACGTGATCCTGCTGGACACCCCGCCGGCCAGCGAATCGGCCGATTTCCAGACCGTCGCCGCCCGGGCCAAGGGCGCCGTGGTCACCGTGCGCAAGAACCACACCCGTCTGAACGACGTGGCCGGCGTCAAGGCCATGCTGGGCGCGGCGGGGGCCGAAGTGGTGGGCGCGGTGATCAACGAGCATTGATTGGATCCATCGTCCCATGTCATCCCGCGTCTCTGATATCCAGGCCCGTTCCGGCCCCGTCGACGCCCTGCGGCTCTGGTGGCCCGTCCTGCTGGGCCTGCTGGCGCTCTATCTGCCCACCTACTACGACCTGGCCAACGGCATTTGGAACACGGAGGAGCAGGCCCATGGCCCCATCGTCCTGGCGGTGACCCTGTACCTGATCTGGGCGCAAAGGGCGGTGTTCCTGTCCGCTCCGGCGGGCCAGGGCCAGGGGGAGGTGAAAACCCGCCCCATCCTGGGCTGGTCGCTCCTGGTCTTTGGCCTCCTGCTCTACGCCCTGGGCCGCTCCCAGGAAATCCTGTTGTTCGAAGTGGGGTCCCAGATCCCGGTCCTCCTGGGCACCCTCCTCGTCACCCTGGGCACGGCGCCGGTGCGCGCCCTCTGGTTCGCCCTGTTTTTCCTGCTCTTCATGGTGCCCCTGCCCGGTTTCGTGGTGGACGCGGCCACCGGCCCCCTCAAGCAGTATGTTTCCGTCATCGCCGAGCAGATCCTGTATTTCTTTGGCTATCCCATCGCCCGCAGCGGCGTCACCCTCACCGTGGGCCCTTACCAGCTGCTGGTGGCCGATGCCTGCTCCGGCCTGCATTCCATGTTCAGCCTGTCGGCCATGGGGCTGCTCTACCTTTACCTCATGGGCCACAAGAGCTGGGCCCGCAATGGCATCCTCATTGCCAGCATCCTGCCCATCGCCTTTTTCGCCAACATCATCCGGGTCATGATTCTGGTGCTGGTCACCTACCACCTGGGGGACGAGGCGGGCCAGGGTTTCCTCCACGACTTCGCCGGCGTGCTGCTGTTCGTGGTGGCGCTGCTGCTGCTGTTCGCTCTGGACGGCCTGCTGGGCTTCTTCTTCAAACCTCCCGCCAAAGGTTGAGCATGATGCGCTATGACGTCTTCAACGGCGACGCCGATGGCCTCTGCGCCCTGCATCAGATGCGGCTGGCCGAGCCGGCCGAAACCACCCTGGTCACCGGCGTCAAACGCGACATCGGTCTGTTGAAGAAGATCGACGCCCAGGCCGGAGATGAAATCCTCGCCCTGGACATCGCCGTGGAAAAGAACGCGGCCCCCCTGGCTGCCCTGCTGGAAAAGGGCGTCAAGGTGCGCTGGTTCGACCACCACAATCCGGGCGAACTGCCCGTTCACCCCCATTTCCAGGCCACCATCGACACCGCCGCCGACGTCTGCACCAGCCTGCTGGTGGACCGCCATCTCGATGGCGCCCACAGGGCCTGGGCCGTGGCCGCCGCCTTCGGCGACAACCTCCATGACGCGGCCCGCCGCGCCGCCGCCCCCCTGGGCCTGAGCGACAGGCAACTGGGCGCCCTGCGGGAACTGGGTGAGTGCCTCAACTACAACGGCTACGGCGACAGTCTGGAAGATCTCCACTTCCATCCTGCCGACCTCTACCGCGCCCTCCAGCCCCACGCCGACCCTTTCGCGTTCATCGTCGAGGCGCCCCAGTTCCGCATTCTGAAGGAGGGCTACGCCCAGGACATGGCCCGGGCCCGGGCGGAACCGGCGGCGGAAGTCCGGCCCTCCGGCGCGGTCTACATCCTCCCGGACCAGCCCTGGGCCCGGCGCGCCTCCGGCGTCTATGCCAACGAGCTGGCCAGCGCCCATCCTGCCCGCGCCCACGCCCTGCTGACTCGCTCCCCCAAGGGCCACTTCGTGGTCAGCGTGCGGGCCCCCCTGGCAAGCCGCAGCGGCGCCGATGAACTGTGCAAGCGCTTCGAGACCGGCGGCGGCCGCAAGGCTGCCGCCGGCATCAACGTCCTGCCGGAAGCCCGCATCCCGGACTTTGTCGCCGCCTTCTTCCAGGCGTATCCGGAAACGTGATGCGGGTGGATCCCCCCCTCCCAGCCTCCCCCACGAGTGAATGAGAGGATGAAGCACCCTCACCGCGAGCGGGGATGTTAGGGGGAGGAGAGTCCCGGTCGATGAACCCCGCACACCCGTACCACAACCCAACTGTCACGCTTGAATCCATGGATGCCCTGATCAGCCCCTATGGCGGTACCCTCCATCCCCTTCTGGCCACTCCCGAGCGCGCCCAGGCCATCCGCCAGGAGGCCAGGGAAATGGCATCCCTGGATCTGGACTGGCGGCAGATGTGCCAGCTGGAACTGCTGCTGGGCGGCGCCCTGTCGCCTCTGAGCGGCTACATGAACCAGGCCGAGATGAACGCGGTGCTTTCCGGCATGAGGCTGCCGGATGGGCGCTTCTGGCCCCACCCCATTCTGCTTGCCGTGCCGGAGAAGGCCGCCCAGGGACTGGTGGCCGGCCGGGCCGTGGCCCTGAGGGATGGCGAGGGCTTCATGCCCGCCATCCTCCATGTTTCCGAAGTCTGGCCGGTGGACCTGGCAGCCGAACGGCGCCTGGCGGAATCCTCCGGACTGCCCCTGGCCACGCCCCTGGGAGAAGCCGGCCGGCATTACGTGGCCGGCCGCGTCGAGGGCATTGCCTTGCCGCCCCGTAATGACTTCCTCCCCATGCGCCTCATGCCCGCCGAACTGCGGGAGCAGTTCCAGCGCCGGGGCTGGCGCAAGGTGCTGGCCTACCAGCCGGCCCAGCCCATGCACCGGCCCCATGTTGAGTTCGTCCAGCGGGCGGCGGCGGAACATGAAGCCAACCTGCTCATCCATCCGGTGGCGGGCACCGATCCGATCATGGACGCCACCCATTTCGCCCTGGTGCGTTCCTGCCGGGCCATCATGGCCCGCTTCCAGTCCGCCACCAGCGCCATTGCCCTCAACCCCATGGCCCCCCTGCCCGCTGGCCCCAGGGAGACCCTCCTGCGGGCCATCGTCGCCCGCAACCACGGTTGTTCCCATCTGGTGGTGGGGGGCGAGACCCCTGAGGGCGGCGAGTTTCGCCGTGGCGAGGACGCCGCGGGTTTCCAGGCCGGCCTCACCGGAACCGCCCGGGCCGAGCTCGGCGTGACCCTGGTGGGCTTCCCGCGCATGGTCTATCTGGAGGACCGGGACGAATACCTGGCCGAGGCCGATGCCCCCGCCGGCACCCGCACCCTGGCCATGAACGGCGGCGAGCTGGCGGAGCGTCTCATGCGCGGGCTCAAGGTGCCGGAGTGGTTCACTTACCCGGAAGTCCTGGAAGAGTTGCGCAAGGTCTATCCGCCCCGCCATCGCCAGGGTTTCACTGTTTTTTTCACCGGCCTGTCGGGCGCCGGCAAGTCCACCATCGCCCGGGCCTTGACCGTGAAGCTCATGGAAATGGACGGCCGCCGGGTCACCCTGCTGGACGGCGACATCGTCCGCCGCCACCTCTCCTCGGAACTGGGCTTCTCCAAGGCCCACCGGGACATCAACATCCGTCGGATCGGCTACGTGGCCAGCGAGATCACCAAGCACGGCGGCATCGCCATCTGCGCCCCCATCGCTCCCTACGCCAGCACACGCCGGGCGGTGCGCGACATGATCGAACCCTGGGGCGGCTTCATCGAAATCCACGTGGCCACCTCCTTGTCCGTCTGTGAAAGTCGGGACCGCAAGGGGCTGTACGCCAAGGCCCGGGCTGGCCTGATCCCGGAATTCACCGGCATCTCCGACCCCTACGAGGCGCCGGAGAAACCCGAACTGGCCATCGACACCGCCCAATGCAGCGTGGAAGAGGCCGTGCAGATGGTGGTGCTCAAACTGGAGCATGAAGGCTTCCTGCGCTAGCCCGGCCCTTTCGTCCAGCTGCCCGATACAATCCCGCCATGTCTCAGATTCCCCCGCAGGTCACCCCATCCCACATGGCCATGGACGGCGCCGTCGTCGCCGCCGTGCGGGCGCATCTGCCAGCGGCCCGGGCCGTCTACCGCTACGGTAGCGCGGGAGGGCCATTCGAGCGGGACGACAGCGACGTGGATATCGCGATCCTGGCGGACAAGCCCTTGTCCTTCGAAGCCCGGGCCGCTCTGGCTGCGGAGCTGATGCACCTCCTAGGCCGGGATGTGGATTTGGTGGACATGGCTGGGATACCCGTCACCCTCAAGCTCCAGATCGTCGCCTCGGGCGCCCGGCTCTACGCGGCGGATCTATCCGACGTCGAGGCGTATGAATCCCGCGTGTTTTCCGATTACGCCCGTCTCAACGAAGAGCGCCGGGGCATCCTGGAGGACGTGCGCCAACGAGGCCGCGTTCATGGATGACGTGCTCTTGGCCAAGGCCGCGATCATCGAACGCTGCCTGCTGCGCATCCACCAGGAATACGACGGCCACGAGGCCGAGCTGGAAACCAACTTCACCCGCCAGGATGCGCTGATGCTCAACCTGCAAAGGGCATGCGAAGCCGCCATCGATGGCGCCATGCACCTGGTCCGGATCAAGCGCCTGGGCATTCCCATGGAGAGTCGCCAGGCGTTCTCGCTGCTTGTTTCCGGCCAGGTCCTCCCTGCCGATCTGGGCAAGCGTCTGGAAGGCATGGTGGGATTCCGGAACATCGCCGTCCACAATTACCGGGAAATCGACCTGGACATCGTCCGCCACATCATTGCCGAGCGGTTAGATGATCTATCGGCTTTCGCCAGGCTGATGATCGGCCATGCCATCCCCTCCTGATTCGACCTCCTTCCCATGACATCCACCACCCGGCAAAGCATCCAGACCCTCATGGACACCAGCGGCGTGAAGTTTGGCACCAGCGGCGCCAGGGGGCTGGCCGCCGACATGACCGCCCCGGTCTGCTATGCCTACGCCGCCGCCTTCCTCCAGGTGGTCGGCGCCCGGCCCGGCGGCGGAGTCGCCCTGGGCATGGACCTGCGCCCCAGCAGCCCCGGCATCGTTGCCGCCTGCGCCGCCGCCATCCGCGACGCCGGCCTGGAACCCGTCTTCTGCGGCGTGCTGCCCACGCCGGCCCTGGCCTACTTCGCCCAGGAGCGGGGCATGCCCGCCATCATGGTTACCGGCAGCCACATCCCCTTCGACCGCAACGGCATCAAGTTCTACCGGGCCGAAGGCGAGATCACCAAGGCCGACGAAGCCGGCATCGCCGGGGCGCAGGTGAATGTTCCCGGCGACGTCGATGCGGT
>CAZYEY010000248.1:0-5200 GCA_964646585.1 uncultured Thiobacillus sp.
GCCCAGATGGATGAGCAGCTGCCCCACCACTTCGTAGGCCGGGGCGCCCCGATCGATGTTCAGGCCGAAGAAATTCTTCACCTGGCTGGCGGCAATCAGCAGAGCTGCGCCGGCGGTGAAGCCGATGACTACGGTGTGGGAGATGAAGTTGACCAGGGCTCCCATCTTGGCCAGGCCCATGACGAGCTGGAACAGGCCGGTCAGGAAGGTCAGCGTCAGCACCATGCCGATGTATTCCGGCGAGCCCGGCTCGGCATAGGGCGACACGGAGGCGAATACCACGATGGAGATGGCGGTGGTGGGGCCCGAGACCAGGTGCCAGGAGGAGCCGAACAGGGCGGCGATGATGGTGGGCACCATGGCCGCGTAGATGCCATATTCCGGGGGCAGGCCGGCGATGGTGGCGAAGGCCACCGCCTGGGGCAGGACGATCAGCGCCCCGGTGATGCCGGCGATGCCATCGTCCTTGAGCGCGGCCCGGCTCACCCGGTGCTGCCACTTCAGAAAGGGCAGGAACTGATAGAGCCAGAGGTTGCAGGCCAGGAATTCGCCGAAGCGGTCGCGTTTCAGGAAAGACATTTCTTCTCGATGCAGAGCAGGTAGGCCACCCCATCCGGCGGCAGGTTGTCACGCTGCGCCCGCCAGACCATTTCCGCGAGGCAGTCCATGACCGCGTGCTGGGCCGCGTGCTCGTCCCCCAGCTTTTCAGCCAGGGCAAGATAGCGGGCCTTCACGCCGGTCGGTTGATCGATGGAGAGCTGCTCGGCGATGGACAGGTGCATCGACAGGTGCAGGAACGGATTGGTCTCGCCCAGTTCCGGTGGCCAATTCCGGTCCCGGTAGTGGTCGGGATTTTCCAGCACGGCCTGGTATTCCGGATGGTGGCCGATATGCCTCGCCGCCATGGCCTCCAAGTCCGTCAGGGGCTGGCCCGTCCGGAACTTGGCCCAGGCGTCGAAGAAGAACTGGCGTACCTGGTCGCGGCTGGGGTTAAACATGGTCGTACCCCAGGGCCAGCACCACGCTGTATTGGAGCAGGCGATTGCCCCCGTCCAGGTGGGCGATCTCGCCGTTACCGTAAAAACCGGCAAAGGGCATGTCGGCAAAGCGCCGCTTCAGCACCTGGATGTCCCGATCCTCGCCGCCGTAGAAATAGGGGCCCCGGCCCATGCAGGGGAACATCAGCCCGAAGGCGGGGGCATCCAGGCGGTCGTCCGTCAGACGCGAGAGCATTGCCTCCATGTCCCGCTCGGCGGCCTGGGGCAGGCGCATGGCCCAGAACAGATCCATGCCCGGGGCCAGTTGGCCGGCCACGGTAACCGATTTGTCTGTGGGGTTCGCGGCCACCACGGGCAGCAGGTGAAAGCGGCCTTCCTCCAGAGCGTGCTCCGGATCCCCGTAGGGCACACCGGCCATGAGCTGGTGGGTGGGGATGCGCTCCGGCACCCGCTGGCTCAGGGGAAGCTCCCGGGCCAGGCTGGCCAGGGCATCCTGGCCGCCCAACCGGCGCACGTCGTGGCCCTGGACCTGCTCGATGGGCAGGGGCCGGGACAGGGGACGGATACCCTGGGAAATGCCTACCTTCAGCGTGGCGCCCGTCAGCTCCACCTCGCAACGGCCGGCGGACTGGACCCGGCCACCGTGCCACACCGAATAGGGGCCGCGCCCGGTGGCGTCGCCGGAAATGCCGCCGAAGCGCCGGCCGCCTCCGGAGAGCCAATACAGATCCAGGGCATTGGGGGCGGCCAGGGTCAATTCGTATCCATCCGTTTCCATGCGTTGGGCAGGACGCAGGCCCACGCCCTCGCCCAGCACCAGGGCAGCCGCCGCCGGGGCATCCAGTACCCAGTCCTCCTCGGTGAAGACCCCTGCCGCGGTGCAGCCTGCCACCTGGGTGCACCCCGCAACCCGGGCGGCGGTGGTGAGAGCGGGCTGGGGGTCCGGGGCGAAGTCGGCGGAAAGGTAGAGCAGGACGGCCTGGGGATGTTCCAGCCCGGCCCGTGCCATGGCCGCGCCCACCGCCTGACCGGCCAGGGCGGGGCCGGCGACGCGGCCCTGGGCGAGCCCGCTTGCCGCCTTCAAGCCGATTTCTCCTTGAAGTCGCACAGGTTGCGGATGACGCAGATGCCACAGCCAGGCTTGCGCGCCTTGCAGACATAACGGCCGTGGAGGATGAGCCAGTGGTGCGCGTCCCGGCGGTATGCCGGCGGCGTGTGGCGCAACAGCTTCCTTTCCACTTCCAGCACGGTCCTGCCCGGGGCCAGGCCGGTGCGGTTGGCCACCCGGAAGATGTGGGTGTCCACGGCGATGGTGGGCTCGCCGAAGGCGGTGTTGAGGACCACGTTGGCGGTCTTGCGCCCCACTCCGGGCAGGGCCTCCAGAGCCTCCCGATCCCGGGGCACCTCGCCGCCGTGCCTGTCCAGCAGGATCTGGCAGGTGGCCAGCAGGTTCTTCGCCTTGGTCTTGAACAGGCCGATGCGGCGAATGTGGGCCGTGAGCCCCTCCTCTCCCAGGGAAAGCAGCTTCTCCGGCGTGTTCGCCACGGGGAACAGGGTGGCGGTGGCCAGATTCACGCTCTTGTCCGTGGCCTGGGCGGAGAGCACCACCGCCACCAGCAGCTCGAAGGGGGTCTTGTAGTGGAGCTCGGTGGTGGGCGCCGGGTTCGCGGCCTTCAGGCGCTCGTAGAGTTCCCGGCGCTTGCTGGCGTTCATGCCGGATCGCGCCCCATCTGGATGCGGTTGCGCAGGGCGATGAGGAGCCCCAGGCCGATGAAGGCGCCGGGGGGCAGGATGGCGAGGAGGAAGCCGCCGTAGTCGTGGGCCAGGGGAATGACCCAGTCCCTGGCCATGGGGCCCAGGGCCAGGTCAATGCCGGAGAACAGGGTGCCTTTGCCCAGGGCCTCCCGCATTCCCCCCAGAGCCATCAGCACGAAGGTGAGGCCGATGCCCATCATGAGCCCGTCCAGAAAGGAGTGGACGATGCCCCGCTTGGAGGCGAAGGACTCCACCCGGGCGAGCACGATGCAGTTCACCACGATGAGGGGGATGAAGATGCCCAGCACCTGATAGAGGCCCAGCATGTAGGCATGCATGAGCAGATCCACCATGGTCACCAGGGTGGCGATGATGAGGATGAACACGGGAATGCGGATGGCGTGGGGGATGAAATTGCGCAAGGCTGCCACGGCGCTGCTGGCCAGGGCCATCACGAGCGCGGTGGCCAGGCCCAGGGAGAGGCCGTTGACCACGCTGCCGCTGATGGCCAGGGTGGGGCACAGGCCCAGGAGTTGGACCAGGCCGGGGTTCTGCCTCCAGAGGGCATTGACCACGATGTCGCGGATTTCCCGGGACATGGCTGCGGCGGGAGGCGACGCCAGCGGGTCGGCTGCCGGCGCGGCGGGTGTTTCGGCGAGATCGGTGGCGCTCATGGTCTGGCCTCCTTGCTGGCATGGGATGGGTTGGACGCTGGAGCGAGCAGTTCGCCCCGGTGGATGGCGAAATACTCCAGCGCCTTGCGGATGGCCTTCACCACCGCCCGGGGGGTGATGGTGGCGCCGGCCCGGTATTCGAAGCGGCCGCCATCCTTCTTCACCTTCCAGTGCCCGGGAGCCGGGTCGGCCAGGCTGCGGCCGTCGAATTGGCGGATCCAGTCGCTGCGCAGGATGTCGATGTAGTCCCCCAGGCCGGGGGTCTCCTTGTGGGCCACCACCCGCACCCCGGCGACGCGGCCGTCGGCCAGGATCCCCACCAGCAGACGGATCTCGCCGCTGTAGCCGTCCGGGGCCACGGCCTCCAGCACCACGGCGACGGTCTCTCCCCCCCGCCGGGCCGGATAGGCCAGGCCGGGACGCTTCAGGCCCAGCAGGGCGTCGGCGGGCAGGGGCCGGGCGTCGCGGATGAGGTCGTTGTCGTAGCTGCCGGCAGGCAGGGTCTGGGCCACCAGGCGCAGCTTGTCCGCCTCCTCGCTGCGCTGGATGCTGGGCTGGGTGAGGCCGAAGGTGCCGGACAGCAGACCGGCCCCCGCCACCGCGAACAGCAGCAGGGCCAGGCCGGTGGAGAGGGACTCCCGCAGCACGTCGTTCACGGACGTCTCCCCTTGTTCGCCCCGAACACCCGGGGCTGGGTGTAGGCGTCGATGAAGGGCACGCAGATGTTGGCCAGCAGGACGCCGAAGGCGACGCCATCCGGATAGCTGCCGAAGGCGCGGATGATGGCGGTGAGGAAGCCCGCCAGGCCCGCGTAGATGAGCTTGCCCCGGGGCGTGGAAGCGGCGCTCACCGGGTCGGTGGCGATGAAGAAGGCGCCCAGCATGGCCCCGCCGGACAGCAGATGGAAGAGAGGAGTGGCATGGCGGCCCGGGTCCATGAGGTGGAGGCCCCCGGCGGTCAGCGCCAGGGCGCCCAGGAAGGCCACGGGGATGTGCCAGGTGATCAGTTTGTGGGACCACATGAGCAGGCCCCCCAGCAGGTACATGAGGGCCACGAATTCCTGGCCCCGGCCGCCTCCCCAGCCGAACGCGGGCTGGGCCAGGATGTCCTCCACGGGCTTGCCCAGCCGGGACTGGGTCTTCCAGGTGTCCAGCACGGTGGCGGAGGTGAAGGCATCCGGGCTGATGGAACCCTGGCCGGCGAACACCAGATCGAAGGACTCCAGCAGGGTGATGTCGTGGATGGCCAGGCCCACGGGCGCCGGCCACTGGGTCATGTAGACGGGGAAGCTGACGATCAGGGCGGCGTAGGCCACCATGGCCGGGTTGAAGGGGTTCTGGCCCAGGCCGCCATAGAGGTGCTTGGCCACCGCCACGGCGACGATGCTGCCCACCGCGTACAGCCACCAGGGCGCCAGGGTGGGCAGGGAGAGCGCCAGCAGGACGGCGGTCACCACCACCGAGCCGTCGCTCAGGAAAGGCTGGATGGGCAGGCCCCGCATGAGCAGCATGAGGGCCTCCAGGCCCACGGCGAACAGGATGCACAGCAGCAGGCTGACCCAGATGCCCGGGCCGAAGAACCAGGCGTGGGCGATGATCCCCGGGATCAGTGCAGCCACCACCTTGAGCATGACCGCCGACACCGAGTTGTGGGCGAGGAGGGCGAAGGGAGAGCCGTTCATGGGGCGGGGTCCTGGGCAGGGCTGGCGGGCGCGGTCTCCACGGCCCCCATCCGTTCCCGCCGCGCATCGATCTCGGCGATCTCCTTTTGCAC
>CAZYEY010000249.1:0-16843 GCA_964646585.1 uncultured Thiobacillus sp.
CGCCAAGGGCACAGCCCCGGCCAACGGCCGGGACAACCCCCTGTCCAGGGCCCGCGTCGGGCCCCGCGGGGACGCCCAGGTCAAGCTGGGGCTGGACCCGGACAAGGCCCGGGAATTCGACGACGAGACCCTGCCCAAGGAGTCCGCCAAGGTCGCCCACTTCTGCTCCATGTGCGGGCCCCACTTCTGCTCCAGGAAGATCACCCAGGGCGTGCGGGACTACGCCGCCAGCCACGGCATGGCCGACACCGAAGCCCTGGAGAAGGGCATGGAGGAGAAGGCGGTGGAGTTTGTCAAGACAGGCGCCGAGGTCTACCGTCGGGTCTGACGGCTTTTACAGCGCCGCTCACGGTCAGGGTTCGGGACGCAGTGGCGACGCTCGCCCTGCCAGTTTCTCCTGGATCGCATCGATGCCGCGCCCCTGAAAACGCCGGGCCTGTCCCAGCCAGTGCCAGCGCAATGCTTGGCCCTCGCCGGCCTCGCCCATGCCCAGATCCAGTTCGATCGTGGACACCCGCTTGGGGTAGGGCAGCAGGCGAAAGCCCTGGAAATCCGGCAGGGGGGTGGAGGAGGTGATCGGCGCCAGCTCCCTCACCCCATCGCTCAGAACCAATTCGTAGTGGGCCGGGCCGCAGCCACCCGGCGGCTGGAAGCCCGCGCAGCCCTCGTTGTCGTAGCGGTTGACCAGTGTGGTCAGCCGGAAGCCCCTGCCCCGTCCAGGGGTCCGCTCGAAAAGATGGAGCGAGCGGGAAAAACGGCCATGCAAGGCCCAACTGTCCTCGATCAGGGCGAAACGCTGGCCGTCAGCCGTGCGGAATTCGGTGATTTTCCACACCCCGGTGGTGAGCCGCTCGGGCTCCATTCCGGGCTGGTCCAGGCGCAGGTAGTACAGGCCCTGAAAGCTGGTGCCGGTCTCCTGGTCTTCGTAGATCAGAGCCTGCCGGCCCAGCGGCAGGCATACGCCGACGCGGTAGTAGTCACGGCATTCCTCGCCCGTGCAGCCTTCCCCCTGCCAGAGGGCCTGGCGCATTGCCTCGGATCTGGCGTGGAGCGCCACTTCTTCGCAGGGGCGGAACATGGGCGCCGCGCCAGCGGCCGGTCCGGCGAAGGCCAACAGCAGGCACCCGAAGCCGAACAGGCCCCTGAACATCGAGCGAGTCTCCATGAACGTCATCGTTTTTCCTCCTCTGCGATGGGCTGGCGTCTCAGGCCAGTTCTTCGATGTCGAAGATGCGCCGGTGTTCGCGGATGGCGAAGCGGTCGGTCATGCCGGCGATATAGTCGCACACCGCCCGGTAGGGATCCTGGCCGGCCCGTTCCTGGTGCTCGGGAGGGAGCAGGCGGGGTTCCGAGGTGAAGGCCTCGAACAGCGCCCGGATCAGCCGCCGCGCCTTGCCGCTCATGCGCGCCACCCGATAGTGACGGTAGAGGTTCTGGAGCAGGAAGCGTTTGAGTTCCAGGGCCTCCTCCCGGACCTTTGGGCTGAAGGCTGCCAGAGGCGGGCAGGCGCGCACGTCATCCAGGCTTTCCGGTTTGTGGGTGGCGATGTTGCGGCGGGTTTCCTCGATGAGGTCCACCACCAGGGTGTTGATCATGCGCCGCACGGTCTCGTGGATCAGGCGGCGGTCGTTCAGGTCCGGGTAGAGGCCGCGAACCGTATCCAGGTGGCGGGCGAAGATTTCCACCTCCTCCAGTTGTTCCAGGGTGATGAGTCCCGATCGCAGGCCGTCGTCCACGTCGTGGTTGTTGTAGGCGATCTCGTCCGCCAGGTTGGTGATCTGGGCTTCCAGGCTGGGCTGCCCACCGTCGAGGAAGCGCCGACCCACGTCGCCGAGGCTCTCCGCGTTCTTCCTGGAACAATGCTTGAGGATGCCCTCCCGGGATTCGAAGGTGAGGTTGAGACCCTCGAATTCGGCATATTTCTGTTCCAGCTTATCCACCACCCGCAGGGATTGCAGGTTGTGCTCGAAGCCGCCGTGCCCGGCCATGCATTCGTTGAGCACGTCCTGGCCCACGTGGCCGAAGGGGGTGTGGCCCAGGTCGTGGGCCAGGGCCAGGGTTTCCGTCAGGTCCTCGTCCAGGCCCAGCATGCGCGCGCAGGTGCGGCCGATCTGGGCCACCTCCAGGCTGTGGGTCAGCCGGGTGCGGAACAGGTCGCCCTCGTGGTTGATGAAGACCTGGGTCTTGTATTCCAAGCGGCGGAAGGCGGTGGAGTGGACGATGCGGTCCCGGTCCCGCTGAAACTCGGAACGGGGCGCGGCCGGAGTTTCCGGATGGCGCCGGCCCCGGGTCCGGGCCGAATGGGCGGCGTATTTCGCCAGGTGAGGTGGGTGGTCGGTCATGGGTTCAGCCAGGTATTGATGGATGCCGCGTCTGTCAGCGCCTCGAAGCGCCGCATGGCGGGATGTTACGCAACAAAGCCGCGCCTTGGATGACGTGGAGAGGGCCGGGATGTTGTCGGACCTGCCCCCAGAACCGCCCCGGGTTGTGTGGGGTTCGCGACAAATCGCTGTTCAGGCCTAAAAGAAACATTGGCTTAGCGTATGGCACGGGGGTTGCTGGGTGAAGGACAAAGATCCTTTGGGACCCCTCGCCATGCAAGCCAAGCAAGTCGCCGAACTTCTGAACGAACCGGCCTGTAGCCACAACACCAAGTCCAAGTCCGGCTGTTCCAAGCCCAAGCCGGGGGCCACGGCTGGTGGCTGTTCCTTCGATGGCGCCCAGATCGCCCTGCTGCCCATCGCCGACGTGGCACACATCGTTCACGGCCCCATCGCCTGCGCCGGCTCCAGCTGGGACAACCGGGGCACCCGGTCCAGCGGTCCCACCCTCTACAAGATCGGCATGACCACGGACCTCACCGAGCAGGACGTGATCATGGGCCGGGGGGAAAAACGCCTGTTCCACGCCATCAAACAAGCCATCGACAGCTATTCTCCCGCCGCCGTGTTCGTCTACAACACCTGCGTGCCTGCCCTGGTGGGCGATGATTTCGAGGCCGTCTGCAAGGCGGCGACGGAGCGCTGGGGCACGCCCTGCGTGCCGGTGGACTGCGCCGGCTTTTACGGCACCAAGAACCTGGGCAACCGCATCGCCGGTGAGGCCATGTTCAAGCATGTCATCGGCACCCGGGAGCCGGACCCGGTGCCGGAAGCCGCGCAACGGCCCGGCGTGCGGGTCCACGATGTCAACCTCATCGGCGAATACAACATCGCCGGAGAGTTCTGGAACGTGCTGCCCCTGTTCGACGAACTGGGCCTGCGCATCCTTTGCACCCTGTCCGGCGACGCCCGTTTCCACGAGGTGCAGACCATGCACCGGGCCGAGGTGAACATGGTGGTGTGCGCCAAGGCCCTGCTCAACGTGGCGCGCAAGATGCAGACCAGCTACGGCGTGCCCTTCTTCGAGGGCAGCTTCTATGGGGTGACGGATACCTCCAACGCTTTCCGGGACTTCGCCCGTCTCATCGGCGATCCGGATCTCACCGCCCGGGTGGAGACCCTGATCGCCCGGGAGGAGGCCCGGATCGACGCGGCCCTGGAGCCCTGGCGCCAGCGCCTGCGGGGCAAGCGGGTGCTGCTCTACACGGGCGGCGTGAAATCCTGGTCCATCGTCTCCGCCCTGCAAGACCTGGGGCTGACGGTGGTGGCCACCGGCACCAACAAGTCCACGGAAGAAGACAAGGCCCGCATCCGCGAGCTCATGGGCGAGAACACCAAGATGATCACCGATGGCAGCCCCAAGGCCCTGCTGGGCATCGTCAAGGAATACCAGGCCGACATCCTCATTGCCGGCGGCCGCAACATGTACACGGCCCTGAAGGCCCGCATCCCCTTCCTGGACATCAACCAGGAACGGGAATTCGGCTACGAGGGCTACGTCGGTATGCTGGAACTGGCCCGGCAACTGGCGCTGACCATGGAGAGCCCGGTCTGGGAGGCGGTGCGCAAGCCGGCGCCCTGGGCCAAGGCGCCGGGCCTGGTCGCGACCTGAGAGCTGGGTGGGCGGTGCCTGGCGGTTTGACGTCAGGCGAGGGCCTGTTCAGGCGAAGCCGGAAAACCCCGTGTAGCTGTCCGTCTTCGGATCGATGGGGATGCCCTGGCTGTCCTTGCCGGAGAAGCTGAAGCGGATGTGGGAGGGGTCGATGGTGGCGGTAAGGTCCGCGTTCTGGCTGACGGAAAAATAGACCGTGGCGGTTTGGTTCTTGGCATCGTAATGGACGGCCAGGGGGTGGCGGGACAGGGTGACTTCCGTGTCCGCCACCGGTAGGCCGTAGTTGTAGCCATCGCCCAGGCCGGTGTTGGGGGAGCGGGTGATGGTCCAGTTGGTGATGTTTTCCACGGAGGCCCGGTCCATGGCCTTGTCGAACTGGAAGGCCATGGCCAGCGTACGGCTTGTGTCGGGGGCATACAGGCCGAGGAAGGAAACCGGCGTGTTGGGGCCCAGAGTGGGGACGAAGCTGCTGCCGCTCAGGGCCAGGGACATGGTGGGCGCCTTCCTCTGGGCGATATAGCTGGTCAGGGTGGCGGCACGGGTCTTGTCATGATCGGCCAGCCGGTCGGCCAGTTTCGCGGCGGATTCGACATCGCCCGCATCCATGTAGGCGTAGCCCTGCTCCACATAGGCGTCCCAGAAATTCCACTTGATGTCGATGGCGGCCTGGAATTCCCGGATGGCCTTGTCCTGGCGTCCCTGTTTCGCGTAAAGCTGGCCCAGGCCGTAATGGCCGCTGGGTTCCCTGGGGGCCATGTCGCGCACCCGGGAGAACTGGTATTCCGCCTCCGAGTAGTTGCCCGCCGCCATGTAGCCCTGGCCCAGGGAAAAACGGTTGGCGGCGCTGGGGTCCGTGCGCACGGCTGCTTCGTACTGTTCCACCGCCTTGGCGTAATCCTTCTGGAAGTAATGCACGTTGCCCAGGCTGATGCGGATGTCGGAACGGGCGGGGTTGCGCTGGATGGCCTGCTGGTAAGCCTGGATGGCCTTGTCGTTGTCCCCCAGTTGGATGTAGGCCTGGCCCATGGCGTTGTAGGCGTCGGGAACCAGATCCGAGTTGGGGGCCAGGGCGATGGCGCGCTGGAACTCCTTGACGGCGCCTGCGTAGTTCTTGCTGGTGAACAGGGAAAGCCCGTTGTTGACCGCGTTCTTGGCCAGGTTTTCCAACTGGCCGGTCCGAGCGCCGACATAGGCGAACGGACCGGAGGGGCTCAGCAGGTTCACGGTGCTCATGGTGGCGGCCCGGTCGGCTCCCGGATCGTGGACTGGATACAGCCATTCTAGCGGCCCCCCGTGCCTTTCGCATGGATAAAACTCAATGTTCGTCAGGGGTTACGCGCCATTCCCGTGGTCCTCTCCCAAGCTTGGGTCTGGCTCGCGGAAAACCCGGAGGCGATGTCGCACATCCTTCACGGGCCAGGGGCCTTGTCATCTTCAAGACAGAGGCTACGGGAAAAAACCTTTCAAAAACAGCCCATTGGGAGTGGCATGGGGTTTGCAGGGAATCAGACAACCCTGATCCAGCACATATCGCCATGCGCCTTCAAGCTTCGCCTTTCATGCATCCAGCGTCCTTCTTCGGGAAGGAGGACTGACATGGCCGAGATCATCAAGCGTAACAAGGCCCTGTCGGTGAACCCCCTCAAGGTGAGCCAGCCGGTGGGGGCTTCCCTGGCTTTCCTGGGCATCCACCGTTCCATTCCCATGATGCACGGCTCCCAGGGCTGCACCGCCTTCGGCAAGGTGTTCTTCGTGCGCCACTTCCGGGAGCCCATCCCCTTGCAGACCACGGCCATGGACCAGTCCAGCACGGTCATGGGCGCCGACGACAGCGTGGTGGAAGGCCTGAAGACCATATCCGAAAAATCCAGGCCGGCTCTGATCGGCCTGCCCACCACGGGCCTGTCGGAAACCCAGGGCGTGGACATCAAGCGCCTGGCCAGGCGCTTCAAGGAAGAACACCCCGAATTCGCCGACATCCCCGTGGTGCCGGTGGTGACCCCGGATTACGTGGGCAGCCTGGAGTCGGGCTTCGCCCTGGCGGTGAAGGCCATCATCGAGACGCTGGTGCCCGAGGACACCGGCAAGGTGGGCAGGCGCAAGAAGCAGGTCAACGTGCTGGCCGGTTCCCTGCTGACCCCGGGAGACCTGGAGCACTTGAAGGAACTCGTCGAGATGTTCGGCCTGCGCCCCGTGGTCCTGCCGGACATCGCCGATTCCCTGGATGGCCACCTCACCGACCAGGAATTCAGTCCGGTGAGCGTAGGCGGCACGCCGGTATCGGAAATCCTTACCCTCAACGAGGCAGCCGCGACCCTGGTCATCGGCCGTTCCCTTGCGGATGCCGCCGACCTGCTGAAAGAACGGACCGGGGTGCCCGACCATCGCTTCGACAGCCTCATGGGCCTGGAGGCGATGGACAGCTTCATCGCCGCCCTGGCGGAAATCAGCGGCCAGCCGGTGCCCTCGAAGCTCGAGCGGCAGCGGGCCCAGCTCCAGGACGCCATGGTGGACACCCATTTCATGCTGGGTTTTGCCCGGGTCGCCATCGCTGCCGATCCGGACCTGCTCTACGGCCTGGCCAACCTGGTCCACGGCGTGGGCTGCGAAGTTACCGCCGCCGTGGCCCCCAGCAAATCCCCCGTGCTGGAGTCCGTGCCCTCCGCCCAGGTGAAGCTGGGTGACCTGGAAGACCTGGAGAAGACCGCCCGGGAGCGCGGCGTGGACCTGGTCATCTGCAATTCCCACGCCGCCGAGACCGCCCGGCGCCTGGGCGTGCCCCTGCTGCGGGCGGGCTTTCCCCAGTACGACCTCATCGGTGGCTACCAGCGCCTGTGGATCGGCTACCGGGGCACCCGCCAGGCCCTGTTCGACCTGGCCAATCTGATGGTGGAACACGGCCACCATGAGCCGGCGCCCTACCAGTCCATCTATGCCGTTCGCGGGGAGACAGGTCATGCGTCACCTGCGCCTGGTCACGTCCACTGAGCCACCCGCCATGCGCCTCAAAGTCGCCTTCGCCAGCAGCGACCGCAAGCAGGTGGACCAGCATTTCGGCGCCGCCGAGGCCTTCTGCATCTACGAGTTGTCCGAGGACGACGCCAGACTCGTCGAGGTGGCCGAGTTCACCGACAGCGACACCGCCATGGACGGCCACGAAGGCAAGCTGGCCAGCAAGATCGGCCTGCTCTCCGGTTGCGCCGCTGTGTACTGCAACGCGGTGGGCGCCTCCGCCATCAAGCAGTTGCTGGCCGCAGGCATCCAGCCCATGAAAGTGGAGGAAGGCGCGGTCATCGACGAACTGCTGTGCGGCCTCAACCAGGCCATGCTGGGCGCGCCCCCGGCCTGGATGGCCAAGTTCCTGAAGAAGCAGGCCCCGGCCGGCGACCGTTTCGCCGCCATGGAAGACGAGGGGTGGTCGGAATGATGTCCGCCCGTGTCCGGGAATCGCGCCGGGACGCCCTGCTGAGGGCGGCCCCCGCCCCGTTCTCCGCATCGGGCCGCGGGTGGCTGGCCGCCATCCTGGGCATCCTGGCCGGGCAAGCTCCCAGCGGGGTGCGGCCATGATCGAAACCCGGGTGCGCGTCGTCTCGGCCAGGGATGGCCTGGTCTGGGTGGAGGCCACCGAATCCGGCGGCTGTTCCGCCTGCCAGTCCAAATCCACCTGCGGCATCTCCGGCATCGGCCGCTTTTTCTCCAACCGCCGCAAGCCGGTGGCCGTGGCCTGGGGGGGCGACATGCGACCCGGCCAGGAAGTGACCCTGGCGGTGGAGGAATCCGAGCTGCTCACCGCCGGCCTGCTGGCCTACCTGCTGCCCGCCGGCCTGGCCGTGTTGGGTGCCGTGCTGGGCGATCGCCATGGCCACACGGATGCGGCCGGCGCCCTGGGTGCCCTGGCCGGTGTGGTCCTGGGCCTCATCCTGGCCCGCCTGGCCGGCGACCGGCCACGTTCCCGCCCACCTTTTCACCCATCCCATCGACCCAAGGAGAACCCCCATGACGGCGACCGCCGAACTTGATCCCCTGCTGACCACCGATTTCATTCGGGAGATGGTCAAGCAGATGCGCGCCATCGACAGCTACGGCACCTACGACGGCTGGCCTGTGGAGCGCATCCTCGCCCCCTTCGTGAAGACCAAGGAGCAGCGCCGGGAGATACCTGTCATCGGCGACCCGGACGAGGAGACCCTGGCCCGGGTGAAATGCTTCTACAACGCCATCGCCGTGATGATCGAGAAGGAATGCGGCCATATGGCCGTGCCCATGGTGAACATCACCCATGAAGGCTTCGGCCGGGCGCTGATCACCGTGGGCAAGCTGGTGGTGCTGGACCGCACCGTGCGCGACGTGCACCGCTTCAGTTTCGACAGCCTGTCCAAGATGAAGGACGAGGCGGACAAATTCCTGGCCGTGGCCCTGGAAATCGTCGGTAAGTACCCCGAAGTGGCGGGGCTGTAAGGAGATGATCATGACCGAGGATGAACTGAAGGACCTGGACCGCGAGGTCAAGAAACTCAAGCGCTTGGCCAGCGAGTGGGCCTCCCAGCTTCACGACCTGGTGGAGGACAAGCTGCCCGCCGGTTACCTGGAGATTCCGGGCATCGCCCAATCCACCTATGACGCCTGCAAGGCCTGGGCGGAGGCCAACGCCCGCCTGCAAGCCGCCCAGAAGGAGATGGCGGTATGAGCAGGGAGCTGGGTACCCCGCGCAGCGGGGAAGCAGCCGGCCGGGAATGCCGCCCGGTGCCGGCACGTTGCGGATCGCCCCACCATCAATCTGAAGGAGGCGCCTGATGGATGCCTATACCGCGCTGACCCGGGGGGGAACCGCCTGGACCCCCACCTTCGTCACCGACCTCAACCAGAAGACCTGCATCGGCTGCGGCCGCTGCTACAAGGTTTGTCCCCGGGACGTGTTCGAACTGGTGGACCGGGAAGAGGACGAGTTGGACGAGGATCTGGACGAGGACCAGATGAGCGTCATGTCCCTCAAGAACGTGCTGGACTGCATCGGCTGCGGCGCCTGCGGCCGGGTGTGTCCCAAGCAATGCCACACCCACCAGGCCATGCCGGTGGCGGTCTGACCCGATTCGATGGACCGGGCCGAGCCTCTCTCCTCCAACTCCTCTCCCGTCCACGGGGGGTGGAGCCCACGGCAGCGCGGGAGAGGGCACGGAGCCCGGGCCATCACCCAACCTTAGGAATTCGCACCATGCCACGCCCCCTCAAACACGTTTTCATCTGCGGCCAGGCCCGCCCCCCAGGCCACCCGCGCGGCTCCTGCGCCGAGCGCGGCTGTCGGGAGACCCTGGATGAATTTCTCTTCCAGTTCCAGCAACGCCAGTGTTTCGACAAGGTGGCCATCACCACCACCGGCTGCCTGGGCCCCTGTGGCATGGGGCCCAGCGTCCTGGTCTACCCGGAAGGCATCATGTACGGCGGTGTGAAGAAGGAGGACGTGGCCACCATCTTCGACGAGCACCTGCTGGGCGGCACTCCCGTGGAGCGTCTGAAGGTGCCCGCGGACGTGTGGTGATGGCCAGCATCCTGCCGCCGGAAGTCGAGGCCGCCGCCCGCCATCTGGTGGACATGCTGCGGGCCGAGGCCACCAAGTACGTGGCCGCCGACAAGGTGCCGGACATCCGCCTGGACAACGCCGTCCTTTCCAGCGTGGTGGACCCGGCCAATGGCCAGCCAGGCTACGAGGGTCTGTGGCGCAACGACTATGGCGATCGGGTCGGCAGGCTGGTGTTCAACAGCGATGGCAGCTATTACGCCGAGTTCGACCTGTGCGTGCGCCATCCGCGCCGGCCCGGCCTGTTCATCGAGGCGGTCACCGCCTGGGGCAGGGACGGGGTCATGAAGGCGGAACCCCGGGTACTGGCGGCGGTGTAGGTCCATGGCCGAGGCCGCCTTTCCCGCCGATCTCCGCCTCATCCTGGCCCACAAGCAGAAGACCAGCGCCCGGGTGCGCTTCCTGCGCCTGCCCCACGGCGTGGCGGCCTTCGATCCCCTGCCGGTCCTGTCGGTGGTGGAGGAGGAAGGCCAGGGGGACCCGGTGGTGCCCTATCATCCCGCCACCGGCCTGCGGGCCGCCGAACAGCGGCTCGGACTGGACAGCGGCAGCCTGAAGGCGGAAGGGGAGTTCCATGCCACGGTGCAGACCCCTGGCGGCCCCGTCACCGTGCAACTGGCCCTGCTGGATTACGTGGACCCGCCGTTTGAGGCGGTCGAAGCCCTGGGCGGCCGCTTCATCGCCATCACCGAGGCCCGGAACTGCACGCCCGTGGAACTGGAATTGCTGCGCCGGGCCTATACCGTGATCCTGGGTTAGCGCCTATTTCAGTCGGAGACATGGCATGTCTCCGACTGAAATAGGCGCTCAGAGAAAGGAATGGATATGGACCGCTATGGAATGGGTGACTTGGTCTACGCCGCCGTGGATCTCTTCAACGAGCCGATGGAGGAAACCGGCGAGAGTGGCATTCCCGGCGTCGAGGTGGGGGCCTTGCTGGCCGCCGCCGGTACCCGGGGCGTGGTGGTCAACGTGGGCCATGCCGAGGCGCTGCCGGACGAGGCAATCTACCTGGTGCGCTTCGAGACCGGCCCTGACGGCAACCTGGGCGAGCCCATCGGCTGCCTGCCCGAGGAGCTCACCGGCGAGATGGCGCCGGCATGAGCCCGGACCCGGCGTGGGCCTGCGTCCGCGCCTATCACCAGCGTACCAAGCACCGCCTGGACCGCTACGCGGCCGGCCCCGGCAGCCTGGACTGGGACGCCCAGCCCGACCCCTTCCGGGTCTGGTCGGGCACGGAGAAGGTGCCGCTGCCCCGCGCGGCCGGGCACATCCCCATCCCCTGGGACGAGCTGGATGGGGATCGTGAGCCCGCCCCCCTGCAGTTGGAAAGCCTGGGCAACCTGCTCCAGCTCTCGGCCGCCATCACCGCCTGGAAGGAATACGCCGGCAGCCGCTGGGCCCTGCGCGCCAACCCTTCCTCCGGCAATCTGCACCCCAGCGAAACCTGGGTCATCGCCCGGGGCGTAGCGGGTCTGACCGGCGGCCTGTACCACTACCAGCCCCGGGACCACAGCCTGGAACTGCGGGCTGCCGGCGGCGAAGCGGGATCGCCGGGCCTCTGGCTGGGCTTTTCCTCCATCCATTGGCGGGAGGCCTGGAAATACGGGGAACGGGCCTTCCGTTACTGCCAGCTGGACATGGGCCATCTGCTCGCCGCCGTGGCCACCGCCGCCGCCCTGCTGGGCTGGAAGCCCCGCCTCCTGCCCCTGGATTCGGATGCCGTCGCCGCCTGCCTGGGCCTGGACCGGATTGGGGACTTCGCCGGCGTCGAAGGCGAGGATCCGGAGGCCGTCCTGGCCCTGCATCCAGACCATGTGGGCTTGCCGCCGCCTGCCTGGGCCGAATGGCACGGCCGCCCCGGCCTCCTGGACCCCAAGCCCATGTACCAATGGCCGGTGATCGAGGAAGTGGCCCAGGCGACGAGGGGAAACCTGTTCCCCTCCCCCAACGGGGGACGAAGGTGGGAATCCGTCGAGCATTGCTCGGCGCCACCGAAGCCGGACGGCTGTGCAAAGCCGTCCGTGGACAGGGCCAGGGGAGAGGGAACCGGCCCAGCATTGAACCCCCCGGTCTCCCTCTCCCGGCCCTCCGGGCCACCCTCTCCCGGGGAGGGAAGGGTTGCCGCCACCCGCGTCATCCTCCAGCGTCGCAGCGCCCAGGCTTTCGATGGTCGCTCGGTCATGCCCCTGGCCACGTTTCGTCGCCTCCTGGAGCGCCTGCTCCCCGGCCATGCCCCGGCCTGGAACCTCTGGCCTCTGCCGCCCCGGGTCCACCCGGTTCTCATGGTCCATCGCGTGGCAGACCTGGCATCTGGCGTCTACGCACTGCCCCGTTCCAAAGCCGGCGGCGAAGGACTGCGCCAGGCCATGCGCGCCGACCTGGCCTGGGAAGCGGTCCGCGAATTCGCCGACCTGCCCCTGCGCCGCCTGGTGGGCGCCCGCTGCGGCAATGCCGCCCGCACCGTGTCCTGCCACCAGGACATCGCCGCCGACTGCGGCGTGGCTTTCATGTTCCTGGCGGAATTCGCCGGCCCCATTGCCGACAACCCCGCTGCCTATCGTCACCTGCATTGGGAGGCAGGCATGCTGGGCCAGCAGCTCTACCTGGAAGCCGAGGCCCAGGGCTGGCGCGGCACCGGCATCGGCTGCTTCTTCGACGACGCGGTCCACGACATCCTGGGCCTGACGGACGAGGGCTTTCAGGTGCTCTACCACTTTTCGGTGGGGGTGCCCGTGGACGATCCGCGTCTGTTCACCCGGCCTGCCTATGAGTGATCCGTATCAAGCCAGCGGGATGGCGTTGGAAGTGGCGCAGCCGTCCCCGCTCGGGTGTGCCGTCATCCAAGGGGATATCCGGGGGGCGCGACTGAAGCCGCGACCGGCCATGGCGTGTTTGAAGACGCCCCGGTTGTTCCTCCCCCGCATGACTGCGCAGCCGCGCGCGGCGGTCAATGTTTCCTCGGCCGGTTCATGGGCCGGGGCGCGGCGGCCGGGCCCCGGGTTTCGATGTGGCGGAAGGTGATGCGCCCCTTGCTGAGGTCGTAGGGGGACAGTTCCAGGGAAACCCTGTCGCCGGTGAGAATGCGGATATGGTGCTTGCGCATCTTCCCGGCGCTGTAGGCCACCAGGGAGTGGCCGTTTTCCAGGGTGACGAGGTAGCGGGCGTCGGGCAGCACTTCCGTGACGACGCCCTGCATTTCGAGCAGTTCTTCCTTGGCCATGACGGTGCCTCCGGGAGAAAGTTGAAGGGCGACCCGCCCGCGGCTTGGGCGGGTGGATCGCCTGGGAAGGGAAGTCCGGCCCAACGGGCCGGGATCGCGCTCAGTCGGCGGCGCGGATGTTGCTGGCCTGGAGGCCTTTGGGACCGGAGGTCACCTCGAAGCCGACCCGCTGGCCTTCCTTGAGGGTTTTGAAGCCCTGGCCCTGGATGGCGGAGAAATGGGCGAAGAGATCACCGCCGCCCGCGTCGGGGGTGATGAATCCGAAACCCTTGGAGTCGTTGAACCACTTGACGATGCCTGTTGCCATGTCTTGATCTTTCCAAAAAACAAAAAAAGGGATTGCCCCATGTGGGCGAAGGTCAAGCAGGCGGGGTGATGAATGGAGGAGAAGTCCGCGGTGGCGCGGAATTTGAACCGGACAGCAGCAACGCAACTTGAAAATCGCGTCGGCACTATCCTCCCGATCCGGAACGATGGCAAACACTATCTCTCCGGGGAGGGCATCCACCTTGCCCAGGTGTCGCCCGCCGGAGACAGGGGGGCTTACAGGTCCAGGCCCATTTCCCCGGCGATGAGGCGCAGCCAGGTTTCCAGGCGGTCGTCGGTGAGCTGCTTCTGGTTGTCCTGATCCAGCACCAGACCCACGAACTCTCCATCCCGTTCGGCTTTGGAAGCCACGAAGTCGTAGCCGTCGGTGGGCCAGGCGCCCACTACCCGGGCACCGCGCGCGAGGACGAAGTCGTGGAGCGTTCCCAGGGCGTCGCAGAAATTGTCCGGGTACTTCTCCTGGTCGCCCAGGCCGAAGAGGGCCACGGTCTTGCCGCTGAAATCCATGTTCGCCAGTTGCGGCAGGAACTCGGCCCAGCTGGGATTCTGGCAATCCGCGTCCAGGCCCGGAAGGTCGCCTTCCCCCAGGGTGGGGGTGCCCAGGATCAGGTAGTCGTAGCCCGCCAGCAGTTCCGGCGTGGCCTTGTTGACGTTGAGGGCCTCGGCCATCAATGCATCGTCGGGAAAGCGCTTCTTGATCGCCTTGGCGATCTTGCGGGTGTTGCCGGTGTTGCTGCCGAAGAAGAGGCCGATACGGGGCATGATGGGATCCTTCGAAGGAGTTGGAAAAGAATGACCATGACGCCAGCAAGGACCGGGCCAGGGCAGGCTGGCCGGCAAGTGGCTGATTTTTCTGGCCCTGGCCGGCTCCGGCCCCCCACGGCGATGTATCAAACCTGACAAAGTCCCGGAGGCGTGGCCTTCAAGACAGGGGGGTTGGGCTTCCTGGGCGGGGACAAGCCAATAAAAACATTGGGTTAGGAGCCTGTCCGGGATTGGCATGAGGCTTGCGAAAAAGCCTGCACAACCTCATTTCAGGAGCCCGCCATGATCACCCTGACCCCCAAAGCCCAATCCGCCATCTCCAACTTCATCAAGGGCTCCGCCACCCCCGTGGCCGGGCTGCGCATCGCCATCTCCGGCGGCGGGTGTTCCGGCTTCCAGTACAACATGCGCCTGGAGGAGACCCAGGCCGAGGACGACGTGGTGGTGGAATGCGCAGGCGTGACCCTGCTGGTGGATCCCTTCTCCGCCCCTTTGCTCACCGGGGTGACGGTGGACTTCGTGGACAGCCTGAACGGCTCCGGATTCAAGTTCGAGAACCCCAACGCGACCAGCAGCTGCGCCTGCGGCTCGTCGTTCTCCGCATAAGGAATCGATGCCATGTGGGACTATTCCGAAAAGGTCAAGGAACACTTCTTCAGCCCCCGCAACTCCGGCGTGCTGGAAGGCGCCAATGCCGTGGGCGACGTGGGCTCCATCAACTGCGGCGACGCCCTGCGCCTGATGCTCAAGGTGGACCCGGAAACGGAAACCATCCTGGATGCCCGCTTCCAAACCTTCGGCTGCGGTTCCGCCATCGCCTCCAGCTCGGCGCTCACCGAGATCATCAAGGGCAAGAAGCTGGATGACGCCCTCAAGGTCAGCAACCAGGACATCGCCGACTACCTGGATGGCCTGCCCCCGGAGAAGATGCACTGCTCGGTCATGGGCCGGGAGGCCCTCCAGGCCGCCGTGGCCAACTACCGTGGCGTGGAATGGAAGGATGATCACGAGGAAGGCGCCCTCATCTGCAAGTGCTTCGCCATCGACGCCGTGCTCATCGAGGAGACCATTCGCGCCAACGGCCTCTCCTCAGTGGAGGAGGTGACCCACTACACCAAGGCCGGCGGCGGCTGTTCCTCCTGCCACGAAGGCATCGAAGAGATCCTGGTGAAGGTGCTGGCGGAACGGGGCGAGACCTTCAATCCGGTGCCGGTGAAGGCCAAGAAGGTGGATGCAGGTTCCAAGATGACCAACCTTCAGCGCATCAAGCGCATCGAGATGATCCTGGACTCCATCCGTCCCCAACTGCAGAGGGACCACGGCGACATCGAACTGGTGGACGTGGACGGCA
The DNA here is from genome assembly GCA_964646585.1 of uncultured Thiobacillus sp. Classification (GTDB taxonomy): domain Bacteria; phylum Pseudomonadota; class Gammaproteobacteria; order Burkholderiales; family Thiobacillaceae; genus PFJX01. The sequence continues at coordinate 15,235 of CAZYEY010000249.1, forward strand.
AGACCATCTACGTGAACATGATCGGCGCCTGCGCCGGTTGTCAGATGGAGGCCATGACCCTGCAAGGCATTCAGCAACGGCTGATGGAAGACCTGGGCGAGTTCGTGAAAGTGGTGCCCAGCCGGGCCGGCTCCTATGCCCGGGCCGCGAGCCACGTCTGAGGACCGGACCATGGACGGCATCTACCTCGACAACAACGCCACCACCCGGGTCGACGACGCCGTGGTGGCCGCCATGCTGCCCTTCTTCACCGAGCAGTTCGGCAACCCCTCTTCCATGCACAGCTTCGGCAACAAGGTGGGCCTGGCCCTGAAGAAGGCCCGCATGCAGGTCCAGGAACTCTTGGGCGCCGAGCACGAGTCGGAGATCATCTTCACCTCCTGCGGCACCGAAGCCGATTCCACCGCCATCCTCTCCGCCTGCAAGGCGAGCCCCGAGCGCAAGGAAATCATCACCACCAGCATCGAGCACCCGGCGGTGCTGAACCTGTGCGACCACCTGGAGAAGGAGGGCTACACCGTCCACAGGCTCAAGGTGGACAACAAGGGCCGCCTGGACCTGGAGGAATACAAGCGGCTGCTCACCGACCAGGTGGCCGTGGTCTCCGTCATGTGGGCCAACAACGAGACCGGCACCCTGTTCCCCGTGGAGGAAATGGCCGACCTGGCCACCGAGGCGGGGGTCCTGTTCCACACCGACGCGGTCCAGGCCGTGGGCAAGGTACCCATCGATCTCAAGGCCACCAATATCGACATGCTTTCCCTGTCCGGCCATAAGCTGCACGCCCCCAAGGGCGTGGGCGTGCTCTACCTGCGCCGGGGCGTGCGTTTCCGGCCCCTGCTGCGGGGCGGCCATCAGGAAAGGGGCCGCCGGGCCGGTACCGAGAACGCCGCTTCCATCGTCGGCCTGGGCCTGGCCTGTGAGCAGGCGATGCAGCACATGCATTACGAAAACACCGAAGTGAAGCGCCTGCGCGACAAGCTGGAAGCGGGGATACTGGCCAAGGTGCCCCGCGCCTTCGCCACAGGCGACGTGACCAACCGCCTGCCCAACACCAGCAACATTGCCTTCGAGTTCATCGAGGGCGAGGCCATCCTGCTGCTGCTCAACAAGTTCGGCATCGCCGCCAGCTCTGGTTCCGCCTGCACCTCCGGCAGTCTGGAGCCCAGCCACGTCATGCGCGCCATGGGCATCCCCTACACCGCCGCCCACGGCACCATCCGCTTCTCCCTGTCCCGCTACACCACCGAAGCGGAGGTGGACCGGGTCATCCAGGTGGTGCCGGAGATCGTTGCCCAGCTGCGCAAGCTGTCGCCCTACTGGGGCGAGAACGGCCCGGCGGAAGAGCCGGACAAGGCGTTTGCGCCGGTGTACGCCTGAGCCCTCCCGGGTGATGGCGACCCGGCCTTCCGGGTCGAAGACGACCGGCTATGAGCCGTCGGCGGCATCCCGGCGCCGGCCTCCGTCACGACGAGGGCGTCCGGACCGGATGCCGGCCTGGGCATCCCAGCCCTGGGCGTAACCTGCCAGCCCCATTCCACCCCGCACCAGGCCGTCGGCGTGCCCGGCGGCGGCGGCGGCATACCAGGGCATGCGGCGCCAGGCGCGG
>CAZYEY010000250.1:0-6748 GCA_964646585.1 uncultured Thiobacillus sp.
CCTGGGCCGCCCCACCGAAGGCGAGTGGACACCCGAAGTCTCCCTGGCCCCGGTGGCCGAGGTCATGTCCCAGAAGCTCGGTAAGCCCGTGCGCCTGATCAAGGACTGGGTGGACGGCGGCTTCGACGTGGCCGAAGGCGAAGTGGTCCTGCTGGAAAACTGCCGCGTCAACAAGGGCGAGAAAAAGAATGTGGAAGAGACCGCCAGGAAGTACGCCGCCCTGTGCGACGTCTTCGTCATGGACGCCTTCGGCACCGCCCACCGCGCCGAAGCCTCCACCTATGGCGTCGCCCAATTCGCCCCCACCGCCTGCGCCGGCATGCTGGTGACCGAGGAACTGGACGCCCTGGCCAAGGCCCTGGCCAACCCGGCTCGGCCCATGGTGGCCATCGTCGGCGGCTCCAAGGTCTCCACCAAGCTCACCGTGCTGGAGGCCCTGTCCGAGAAGTGCGATCAGCTCGTAGTGGGCGGCGGCATCGCCAACACCTTCCTGGCGGCCACCGGCAAGAACGTGGGCAAGTCCCTGTGCGAAACCGACCTGATCCCCACCGCCCAGGCCCTCATCGAGAAGATGAAGAAGCGCGGCGCCACCATCCCCATCGCCGTGGACGTGGTGGTGGGCAAGCAGTTCGACGCCAATGAACCTGCCGTGGGCAAGGCTGCCGATCAGGTGGCCGACGACGACATGATCTTCGACATCGGCCCCAGGTCCGCCCAGGAACTGGTGGACATCATCATGAAGGCGGGCACCGTGGTTTGGAACGGCCCCGTGGGCGTGTTCGAATTCGACCAGTTCGGCGAAGGCACCAAGGCCATCGCGAAAGCCATCGCCGAGACCCAGGCGTTTACGCTCGCCGGCGGCGGCGACACCATCGCCGCCATCCAGAAGTACGACATCTACGACAAAGTGTCCTACATCTCCACCGCCGGCGGCGCCTTCCTGGAGTATCTGGAGGGCAAGGTCCTGCCCGCCGTGGACATCCTGGAAAAGCGGGCGGCCAACTGATTCCGTGAGGGGTGAGGCGCAGACTGTGCGTCGTCGCCCCGGATCACGCCTGACGCTCAACGCCTCACGGACACAACATGCTGCGTAGAACCAAAATCGTCGCCACCCTCGGTCCCGCCTGCTCCGATCCAAAAGTGCTGGACAAAATGATCGAGGGCGGGGTGGACGTGGTCCGCCTCAACTTCTCCCACGGATCCGCCGAGGAACATCAACAACGTTGCGAACTGGTCCGCTCCCTGGCCAAGACCCGGGGCCGCGCCGTAGGCGTGCTGGTGGACCTGCAGGGTCCAAAAATCCGGATCGGCCGATTCAAGGACGGCAAGATCAATCTCAAGACCGGCGACAAATTCATCTTCGATGCCGCCTGCGAACTGGGCGACCAGGAGCGAGTTGGTCTTGACTACAAGGATCTGGTCAAGGACGTGGCCCGGGGCGCCACCCTGCTGCTGGATGATGGCCGCATCGAGATGTGGGTCGAGGAGGTTCTGGGCAACGAGGTCCATTGCAAGGTGGTCCAGGGCGGCGTGCTCTCCAACAACAAGGGCATCAACCGCAAGGGGGGCGGCCTGTCCGCCGCGGCCCTGACGGAAAAGGACATCGAGGACATCAAGACCGCCGCCGCCATCAAGGCGGACTACCTGGCCGTGTCCTTCCCCCGCTCCGCCGCCGATATCCAGCAGGCCCGGGAAATCCTCCGCGCTGCCGGTGGCAAGGCCTGGATCGTGGCCAAGATCGAGCGGGCCGAGGCCATCGACGCCCTGGACGAGATCCTCAACGCCTCCGACGCCATCATGGTGGCCCGGGGCGACTTGGGCGTGGAAGTGGGGGATGCCGCCGTGCCCGCCCTGCAGAAGCGCATGACCCGCATGGCCCGGGAAAAGAACAAGGTGGTGATCACCGCCACCCAGATGATGGAATCCATGATCGAGAACCCCATCCCCACCCGGGCCGAGGTCTCCGACGTGGCCAATGCCGTGCTGGACGGCACCGACGCGGTGATGTTGTCCGCCGAGACCGCCGCCGGCAAGTATCCGGTGGAGGCCATCTCCGCTATGAACCGGGTATGTCTGGAAGCCGAAAAGGAACTGGACCAGCATTTCGGCACCCGCATGCTGGACCACGGGTTCCTGCGGGTGGATGAGGCCATCGCCATGTCCGCCGCCTTCACCGCCAGCCACCTCAACGTCAAGGCCATCGCCGCCATGACCCAGTCCGGCTCCACTGCCCTGTGGATGTCCCGGATCAGCACCCATGTGCCCATCTACGCCTTGACGCCGGAGGTGGAAACCCGCCGCAAGGTCACGCTCTTCCGTGGCGTGTATCCTGTCAACTTCAAGCCTTCCAGCAACGATCGGGACCAGTTGCTCGCCGAGGCGGAGGACGAACTGCGGCGGCGCGGGGCGGTGCGCAACGGCGACCTCATCCTGCTCACCATCGGCGAGCCTATCGGCAAGCCTGGCGGCACCAACACCTTGAAGATCGTTCGCGTAGGCGAACGCAAGAAAGCTTGATCACCATTACTCGAAAGGAGAACTCCAGATGGCTCTGATTTCCCTGCGTCAACTGCTGGACCATGCCGCCGAGCACGGCTACGGCCTGCCCGCCTTCAACGTCAACAACATGGAACAGGTCCAGGCCATCATGCAGGCCGCCGACGCCACCAACAGCCCGGTGATCCTGCAGGGTTCCGCCGGCGCCCGCTCCTATGCCGGCGAGCCCTTCCTGCGTCACCTGATCCTGGCCGCCATCGAGTCCTACCCGCACATCCCCGTGTGCATGCACCAGGACCACGGCGCCTCCCCCAGCATCTGCTTCCGCTCCATCCAGTCCGGCTTCAGCTCCGTGATGATGGACGGTTCCCTGATGACCGACGGCAAGACCCCCTCCACCTACGAGTACAACGTCAACACCACCCGTCATGTGGTTGAGCTGGCCCATGCCTGCGGCGTGTCCGTGGAAGGCGAGCTGGGCTGCCTGGGCTCTCTGGAAACCGGCAAGGCCGGCGAGGAAGACGGCCACGGCGCCGAGGGCACCCTGGACCACTCCGCCCTGCTGACCGACCCCAACGAGGCTGCCGACTTCGTCAAGAAGACCCACGTGGACGCCCTGGCCATCGCCATCGGCACCAGCCACGGCGCCTACAAGTTCACCCAGAAGCCTACCGGCAAGGTGCTGCGCATCGACCGGGTGAAGGAAATCCATGCACGCATTCCCAGCGTGCACTTGGTCATGCACGGCTCCTCCTCCGTGCCGGAGGACTGGCTCGCCATCATCAACAGCTATGGCGGCGACATGGGCCAGACCTACGGCGTGCCCGTGGAGGAAATCGTGGAAGGCATCAAGAACGGCGTGCGCAAGGTGAACATCGACACCGACCTGCGCATGGCCTCCACCGGCGCCATCCGCAAGTTCCTGGCTGAGGACAAGAAGAACTTCGACCCCCGCAAGTTCCTCAAGGAAGCCACCAAGGCCATGTCCGGCATCTGCAAGGCCCGTTATGAAGCCTTCGGCGCCGCCGGCCAGGCCAGCAAGATCGGCAAGGTGTACAGCCTGGAAGAAATGCAGAAACGCTACGACAAGGGTGAGCTGGACCCCAAGGTCAACTGAACCGACGCGGTAAAATCCCAGGGCGGTTTGGGACATCCCAAACCGCCCTTTTCATTCTTGGACCCACCATGCCCGAAGCCCTTTACGAATCACGCATCCAGTCCCTGCCCCTCATCCACCGGGGCAAAGTGCGCGACATCTACGCCATCGACGAGAAGCGCATGCTCATCGTCACCACCGACCGGCTGTCCGCCTTCGATGTGGTCATGCCCACGCCCATCCCGGGCAAGGGCAAAGTGCTCACCGCCGTGGCGGACTTCTGGTTCCGAAAGCTGGCATCCATCCTGCCCAACCAGCTGACCGGCGATGCGCCGGAGGATGTGGTGGCCCCGGAGGAGCGCGATCAGGTGGCCGGCCGCGCCATCGTGGTCAAGCGCCTCAAGGCCCTGCCGGTGGAGGCCATCGTGCGGGGGTACCTGGTGGGCTCCGGCTGGGAAGACTACAAGCGCACCGGCATGATCTGCGGCATCCATCTGCCGGACCGCATGCAACTGGCCGATCGTCTGCCCGAACCCATTTTCACCCCCTCCACCAAGGCCGCCGTGGGGGAACACGACCAGAACATCGATTTCGCCCAGGTCCAGGCCCTGCTGGGCCAGGACCTGGCCGCCCGGGTGCGGGATGCCGCCCTGGCCCTCTATAAGGCAGCGGCCGACTATGCCCTGAGCAAAGGCATCATCATTGCCGACACCAAGTTCTAGTTCGGTCTGGACGAGGCCGGCGCCCTCACTCTCATCGACGAGGTGCTCACCCCCGACTCCTCCCGCTTCTGGCCCCTGGACCAATACCGGGTGGGCAGCAACCCGCCCAGCTTCGACAAGCAGTACGTGCGGGACTGGCTGTCCGCCTCGGGCTGGAACAAGCAGCCCCCCGGACCGGAGCTGCCCCCCGAGGTGGTCGCCCGCACTGCGGAAAAATACCGGGAAGCCCTGAGCCGGCTCACCGGTTGAGGCAACTTTTCCCAGCCTCCCAGGCATCCTTCGCGCGTACTGCGCCCCCTTGCTCCGGCTAAAGAAGCCTGGTCACCTGCCGATAAACCCGGACACCACCCATACCTGTCTCCTGACAGGCCAGGTCGCCAGTCTTGGACGGTGGGCCAGCCGAGGAAAGCACCATGCGAGTCAACATGCCTGTGACCGGCATCGAGCACCCGATTCAGGACGGGGAAACCATTGTTTCCACCACGGATACCCGGGGCATCATCACCCACGTCAACGACGCCTTCGTCGCCATCAGTGGCTTCAGCCGCGACGAATTGGTGGGCGCGCCCCAGAACATCGTGCGCCACCCGGACATGCCGGCAGCCGCCTTCAAGGATCTGTGGGAAACCATCCAGGCCGGGCGACCCTGGGTGGGGCTGGTGAAGAACCGCTGCAAGAACGGCGACCACTACTGGATCGAGGCCCATGTCACCCCCATCCGGCAGAACGGCCAGATCACCGGCTACCTCTCGGTGCGGCGTCGGGCCGGGCGCGACCAGATCAGCCGGGCGGAAACCCTCTACCGGGCGCTCAATGAAGGCAAGGCCAAGTCCCTGCATCCCGGTGGCATCAAGGCCTTCCTCGGCCGCCTGACCATCAAGCAGCGCCTGACCGGCATCATGGGCATGGTGGTGGCCATGATCCTGGTGGGCACGGCCATCGGCATGGGCGGCGTGGCGGTCACCAACAAGGACATGGAAGCCCTGTATCGCGCCCGCCTGGAGCCCATCCGCATCGTTGGCCAGGTGGTGCGCCTGATGAGCGAGACCCAGACCCAGGTGGCGCTGACCGTGCAACACGACCCGGCCAACCCCTTCGCCACCCAGCACGACCACCCCGTCACCAAGCACATCGATACCGTGGCCGCCAATCGCGACAAGATCGCTGCCCTGTGGGAGGAGTTCAGGGCAATTCCTCTGCCGCCGGAGGCGACCAGGGCTGCCTCGGCTTTTTCCGCGGCGCGGGAACGGTTCCTTCAGGAGGGCGTCCAGCCCGCCATGCAGGCGGTCCAGGAGGCCAATTACAAGGCGGCCACCCAGACCCTGCTAGCCAAGGTCAATCCGCTCTACGCCGAGGCCCGCGACAAGATGGAGGCCCTGCGCGCGGTCCTGCAAGACCAGGCCAAGGCGGATCATGCAGCGGCCGATGCACGCTACCGCACCTTGCTCATCACCGGGCTGACCGGCATGGGCCTGGGCATACTCATCGCCCTCTGGTTCGCCTGGCTGCTGGTTCGGGACATCGTGCGGCCCCTGGATCGCACCATCGGCTACTTCCAGCAGATCGCCGAAGGCCGTTACGACCAGAGCATCGTCATCGAGCGCCATGACGAGGTGGGGCGGGTGCTCGAAGGACTGGAGTCGATGCAAACCAGGCTGGGTTTCGATGTCCAGGAAGCCAAACGTGTCGCCGATGAGAACCTGCGCATCCGCCAGGCCCTGGACAGCGTTTCCACCAATGTGCGCATCGCTGACAAGCATGGCCGTGTGTTTTATGCCAACAAGGCCATGCTGGCCACCCTGCGCCGTACCGAGCAGGCCATCAGGAAGACCATTCCCGGTTTCTCCGCCGACAACTTCGTTGGCTCCTCCATCGGCGTGTTCTATCCCGATCCCCAGGCGGCCCTCGAGCGTCTGGCGAATCTGAGGGAGACCGCCCGTTCCGAGATCGTCATTGGCGAACGCCTGTATGCCCTGACCACCAATCCCATCTTCAACGACGCAGGCGAACGCCTGGGGTCCGTCGGTGAATGGCGCGACCGCACCGACGAGGCGGCAACGGAAAAGGAAATCGCCGATCTGGTTGGCGCCGCCGCTGCCGGTGACTTCAGCCAGCGCCTCGACGTCACCGGCAAGGACGGCTTTTTCCTGCAACTGGCCGAGGGCATCAACAGGCTGGTGGAGACCACGGAACGTGGCATGCATGACGTGGCCCGCGTCCTGCGCGCCCTTGCCCAAGGCGACCTCACGCAACATATCGACGCCGACTACCAAGGTCTGTTCGGGCGGCTCAAGGACGACACCAACGCCACGGTGGAGAGGCTCACCGAGATCGTCACCCAGATCCGGGAGGCCACTGACGCCATCAACACGGCGGCCCGTGAGATTGCCAGCGGCAATGCCGACCTGTCTGCGCGCACGGAATCCCAGGCCAG
>CAZYEY010000251.1:0-3624 GCA_964646585.1 uncultured Thiobacillus sp.
TCATCCACCCGGGGCTTGCCTGGGGGCGCCGGCGTGTCGGCGGCGGGGATCTTGATCTTCTTCTCCGCTGCCTTCTCAGGTACTGGGGCAGGCGCCGGGGTTTCTGCCTTCTTGGCGACGGGTGGGGGTTCGGCGGGGGCAATTTTGTGCTCCGCCACGGCAGGCTTCGGCCTGGCCGTGTCTTCTACCGTCTTGAAGCCCCGGGATCCCAGGTTGAAATACCAGGCCAGAGCGGCGGCGATGACCAAGCCGCCCACCAGGCCGATGACCAGGCCGGCGGCCATGCCACCCCCCCTGCCCTTGCGGGGAGGCGCTTCCGGTTCTCGCCGGGCGGAGCGGGGTTCCTTTCTGGCCATGGAGCGCGGCTTACATCTTTTCCGGCGCCGATACGCCCAGCAATGCCAGACCGGTCTTGATCGCTTGGCGGGTAGCGGCGATGAGGGCCAGGCGAGCACGCTTGAGCTCGTCGTCCTCCACCAGGAACTGGCAGGCCACGTAGAGACCATGCAGGTCGGCTGCCAAGTCCTTGAGGTAATAGGCGATCAGGTGGGGGGCCAGATCCCGGGCGGCGTTGGCCACTGCATCCGGGAATTCGGCCAGCCGCCGCAACAGGACCAGTTCCTGGGGATGCTCCAGACGGCGGACATCCGCCTGGGGCAGGTCGGACTCGGCGCCGCCCCAGGCATGGAGCACGCTGCATACCCGGGCGTGGGCATACTGGATGTAATAGACCGGATTATCGTTGCTCTGGCTCTTGGCCAGATCCAGATCGAAGTCCAGATGCTGGTCCGACTTGCGCAGCACATAGAAGAAGCGGGCGGCGTCGTTGCCAACCTCGGCGCGGAGGTCGCGCAGGGTCACGTATTCGCCCGCTCGGGTGGACATGGATGCCTTCTGGCCGTTGCGGTAGAGCACCGCGAACTGGACCAAGGCCACGGTGAGCCGCTCCGGGTCCATGCCGGCGGCAGCCAGGGCGCCCTTCACCCGGGGGATGTAGCCGTGGTGGTCGGCCCCCCAGACGTCGATGACCCGGTCGAAGCCCCGCTCGAACTTGTTCAGGTGGTAGGCGATATCGGCGGCGAAGTAGGTGTAGATACCGTTGTCCCGCTTCACCACCCGGTCTTTCTCATCGCCGAAGTGGGTGGAGCGGAACCACAGGGCGCCGTCCTGTTCGTAAAGGTGGCCGTGCTTGCGCAACTGCTCCACGGCCTTGTCGATGAGGCCGGATTCATGGAGGGTCTTCTCGGAGAACCAGCAGTCGAAGCTGACGCCGAACTCCGTGAGATCGTTGCGGCCATCACCCAACTGCTCCTCCAGGGCGTGGCCATGGACATAGGCATAGTCCGGCCCCAGCAGGCGCTTGGCGTTGGCGATGAGACCGTCCAGGTGGCCTTCAGGATCGGCGGCCGCATCGGGAACGCCGTCACTCACCTCCGCTGCGGGACGCTTGTAACGCTCGCCGTGCAGGGCGTAGATGCTGTCGGCCATGGTACCCACGTAGCCCCCCTGATAGGCGTTGCCCGGGAAGGGCACGAACTCGCCGCATAGGGCCAGGTAGCGCAGCCATGTGGACAGGGCCAGGATGTCCATCTGGCGGCCGGCGTCATTGACGTAGTACTCCCGATGCACGTCATAGCCGGCGTGGGCCAGCACGTTGGCCAGACTGGCGCCGAAGGCCGCGCCCCGACCATGGCCCACGTGCAGGGGGCCGGTGGGGTTGGCGGAAACGAATTCCACCTGGACCCGTTCCTTGCGCGCCGGGCCCTTGCCATAGGCGGCGCCGGCGGCCAGCACGTCCTTGGCGACCCGCTGCCAGGCAGCGGCCTTGAGGAAAACGTTGATGAAGCCGGGGCCTGCGATTTCGGCCCGGTCCACCCATTCGGAGGCGGGCAGGGAGGCCAGCACCAACTGCGCCACCTCCCGGGGATTGCGTTTCAGCGTCTTGGCCAGCGGCATGGCGGCGTTGCAGGCGAAATCGCCGTGGCTGCTCTGCTTGGGGCGTTCCAGCTCCAAGGGCAGGCCGACAGCCTGGGGAAACTGGGCCAGGGCCTGGCGGAACAGATCGGTGAGATGGGCTTTGGGGGAGAAAGGCACGGACATGGGCATAACCTCTTGATCGGCGGGATTATAGCGGCAGCCTTCCCCAATCCGCCCTGGTACTTGAGTGGAGCGGGCGGCTGAAAGAAAAACCCCGCCGAAGCGGGGTTTTTCGAGGCTTGTGGAAGACCGGGATCAGAAGTCCATGCCGCCCATGCCACCCATGCCGCCCATGCCACCGCCCATGTCGGGGGCGCCGCCCTTCTTGTCTTCGGGCAACTCGGCCACCATGCAATCGGTGGTGAGCATGAGGCCGGAGACGGAAGCGGCATTCTGAAGCGCGGTGCGGGTCACCTTGGTGGGGTCCAGCACGCCCATTTCCATCATGTCGCCGTATTCGCCGGTCTGGGCGTTGTAGCCGAAATTGCCCTTGCCCTCGACCACCTTGTTGACCACCACGGAAGGCTCATCGCCGGTGTTGGCCACGATCTCGCGCAGGGGTTGCTCCAGGGCGCGCAGGACGATCTTGATGCCAGCGTCCTGATCGTGGTTGTCACCCTTGATGGTGCCCAGGGCAGCGCGGGCGCGCAGCAGGGCGACACCGCCGCCGGCCACGATGCCTTCTTCGACGGCAGCACGGGTGGCGTGCAGGGCGTCCTCGACGCGGGCCTTCTTCTCCTTCATCTCGACTTCGGTCGCCGCGCCAACCTTGATGACGGCAACGCCGCCAGCCAGTTTGGCCTTGCGTTCCTGCAGCTTCTCCTTGTCGTAGTCGGAGGTGACTTCCTCGATCTGCTTGTTGATCTGGGTGATGCGGTTCTTGATCGCCTCGGCGGAGCCGGCGCCGTCGATGATGGTGGAGTTCTCCTTGCCCACCTCGACGCGCTTGGCGCGGCCCAGATCCTGCAGGGTGGCTTTCTCAAGGGTGAGGCCCACTTCCTCGGCGATGACGGTGCCGCCGGTGAGGATGGCCATATCCTCCAGCATCGCCTTGCGCCGGTCGCCGAAGCCGGGAGCCTTGACCGCGCAGGTCTTCAGGATGCCGCGGATGTTGTTCACCACCAGGGTGGCGAGGGCCTCGCCCTCCACGTCCTCGGCGATGAGCAACAGCGGCTTGCCGGCCTTGGCCACCTGCGCCAGCACGGGCAGGAGATCGCGGATGTTGGAGATCTTCTTGTCGAACAGCAGGATGTAGGGATCCTCCAGGACCGCCATCTGCTTGTCGGCATTGTTGATGAAGTAGGGCGACAGATAGCCGCGGTCGAACTGCATGCCCTCCACCACGTCGAGTTCGTTCTCCAGGCCGGAGCCGTCCTCCACGGTGATGACGCCTTCCTTGCCCACCTTGTCCATGGCATCGGCGATGATCTGGCCGATGGAAGCATCGGAGTTGGCGGAGATGGCGCCCACCTGGGCGATTTCCTTGCTGGTGGTGCAGGGCTTGGGGATCTTCTTCAGCTCTTCGGTGACGGCGGCGACGGCCTTGTCGATGCCGCGCTTCAGGTCCATGGGGTTCATGCCGGCGGCGACGAACTTCATGCCCTCGTTGAGAATGCTCTGGGCCAGCACGGTGGCGGTGGTGGTGCC
>CAZYEY010000252.1:0-15768 GCA_964646585.1 uncultured Thiobacillus sp.
GACTTCAGCGCAGCGTCCTGCGCAGCACCCTCATGGCCGAGGGCTGGAAACCCAGGCGCGCATAAAACGCCAGGGCCGGGACATTGGCCTGGTCCGATCGGCTGGCATGGGGCTTGCACATCGACCGGGAGTCGATGACAGGGGGCCTGGGACCACGCGCGTCCATCGGCCGCCCATGGAGAAAAGTATGCGATCGCGCACAAGGGAACGACGGCACCATGACTGACTCGGGCCGACGTTCCGGTTTCCATCTCATGGAATCCCCCCGGGCGGACTGCGCCACCTGCCCCCACCGGGAAACCCTCCTGGCGGCGGGACGCTGCGTCCCGGGGGATGCCTGTCTGATGGTGGAGAGCGGCCGTCAGATCGACCGTTTTCTGCGTCGCAACCCCGAGCACGCCGCCGCCTGCCTTACGGATCCTTTCTGGGAACGCCGCGCCATCGCCGTGCGCTACGCCCCCGCCGAGGCCGTGGTCGCCCTGGCCAAGGATCGGGACGAGGTGGTGCGCCGGGCCGTGGCCCTGCGCTTGCCGGAGGCGGATTTGATGGCTCTGGCGCGGGATCCGGATCGGGAGGTTCGCATCACCGTCGCTGCCCGGCTGCCCCCGGACAGGTTGGAGGGCCTCATCCGCGACGCCGACTACATGGTGCGGCAGCGGGTGGCGGAACGCCTGCCCCATGGCCGCCTCACCCGCCTCGTCAATGATCCGGAACGGGAAGTCCGCAAGGAGGTGGCCCGCCGTCTGCCCGCCTTCGCCTTGGGGCGAATGGCTGCGGACCCGGACCCGGAGGTCCGCGCCATCGCCGCCGCGCGCATGCTGCCCGGGGATGCCGCCCGCCTCCTGGACGATCCGGAGTGGCGGGTGCGGCTCGAGGCCGCCGGCCGCGCTCCACCGGAAGCCCTGGGCGCGCTGGCGGACGATCCCGACCAGGACGTGCGGGCGCGGGCCCGGGCACGGCTCGAGGATTTTCAGCAAGCAAAGGAAGCGCCATGAACGGCTGCCCCATCGACGAAGCCACCCTGAGCAATCTGCGGGCCGGGATCGAGGCCGCCCAGCCCCGCCCCCACCACAGCACCCTGCACGAGGCCGTGGCCCGGGTCCTGCCCGGTCGGAGCTTCCGCTTCGCCCTCACCCGGGGTGGCTGGTACCGACCCGGTGGGGTCATCCGGCCCAACGGCGACCGCGTCACCGACGACCTGGAAGCCTGGGCGGAAGCGGAACTGGAAGCCTGCGGCGGGGACATGGACGAGTTCCTGGAGCGCCATGGCCAGGACGGCCTCTACGCCACCCGCCACTCGGGCTGCACCCATTACCTCGTCGCCCCCTACGGCCCGGGGCCGGCGGATTTCCTGCAACTGGAGGTGGAGGAACTGCGGGAGGTGCTGGATCGCCATCTGGTGAGCCCGGATGCCCTTCCCACCGACCTGGAGGAACTCACCGATCCCCTCGATCCGGCCTTGCTGGACGCCCAGCCGGTGGGCCCCGCCCGTTACCTGTTCCGGCGCCTCACCGACATCCGCCTGGCGGCGGCCCGGCTGCCCGCCAACGTGGGGGAGACCGCCCCCACGACCCGTTTCCTGGCGGAATGGGCGGCCAGCAGCGCTTCCTCCCGGGGTCATTTCAGCGATTACTGGATATTGGCCCTGCGCGAGCACCAGGACCGCTATCGCAACAGTGTCCTCGCCGCGACGCCGGTGTCCCTGCTCGCGGCCAAGCTCAAGCCCTTCCCCTGGAAGCCCGAGGCCCGGGGCGTGGAACTGTCCGACCAGCTCCACGCCTTCGACCGCGCCGCCGGCTACCCCGCTGCCTGGTATTTCCACCTGGTGGCCGGCGCCCTGGTGCCCCGGGACATCGCCCAGCGCGTCATGCAGGACATGGCGGAGGACTATCACTACCTGCCGGAGTCCGAGGCCCGGCTGTTGGAAGGCTGGATCGATTCCCCCTATTCGGTCTGATCGGGCCGGGGGGTGGCCACGCCCTGGTCGAATGCAGCAACACCCTCATGGCCACCCCCATAGGCCCACGATCGGATCCGCCCATGATCCCGCTCCGGGATTGCCGGCAGAAGATCATGGCGGGAATACCGGCCAGAAGCGCCGCGCCCCGGTCCAGGGGCGAAAAAAAGCCGCCCCTGGGGGCGGCAGGCAGGTAGCCATGTAGCCGGCTGGAAGAAAACCGGCTCGGCGGCGAGACCGCGTTACTTGTTCACCGGGGATTCCGGCGAGATCAGAAAGGCCGTGATGTGGGCGATCTTCTCCGGTGTCAGGATGCCGTTGTGTCCCAGGCGCGGCATTTGCGAGCAGGCGTTGAAGGCTTGGGCGTTGTAGATCTTCTGGTAGGTGTACTTGATGATCTCCTCGCTGGTGCCGCGCAGCTTGCCATAGCCGGTGAGGCTGGGACCGATGGTTCCGAAGGCCACCTCCTTGGGATCGGCGGCATGGCAGGCGTAGCAGTTGCCGCCCCGGTCCTTCTTGGGATCATCCGGTTCCACCGTGCCGATGCGGTAGGCGAAACCCATGCCGTAATACTTCTGGCCCAGCTTCCAGTCGCCCATCAGCTTGCCGTCGGCCGGGTACTGGATGTTTTTGGTTTCCCGGTCGAGGATCGCCGCCGCGACTTTCTCGGGCACGTTGTCGCGATACTGGTTGCAGGCCTGAATGGTCTCGTCCTGCTTGAGGCGGGACAGATCCTGGTTTTCGCCGGCCGGGAAGCTGTCGGCGATGAGCTTGTCCACCTTTGCCTTCAATTTGGCGTCCACCACCGGCTTGTCGGCGCTGGCGCCCTGGGTCGCGGCCAACGCAATGGCGGCCAGCAGGAGGCTAGTCTTGAATTTCATGGTCTCTCCTTATCAGCGCTTCATGCCGGGCAGATCGAGGGCGACGCCCTTCGCCTGGTGACTCAGGTAGGAAATCAGAGCGACGCTGCCGGGCGAGCCGTAGGCCAGGTCGGGCAGACGCATCTGCCAGTTGCAGTCCCACATGCGGCTTTGCAGGGTGCGCACCATGCCGTGGGAAACCCGGTAGGTAGGCCAGGTCTTCATGGTCGCCTGGGCGTTGGCCTTGTTGCTGGCGTAGTTGCCCAATTCCTGGAGGCGGATCCGTTTGCCGTCGTCGCCATGGCAGGTCTTGCAGGAAAAATCCAGGGGGCCGTGGCGGGTGAAGAACAGGGCCTCGCCCAGGGCCAGGGCTTCCTTCTCCTTGGCGTGCTTCAGCGGTGGGTCGATCGGCATGCCGTCGGACTGGAGTGCCACGTACATGGCGATGGCCTCGATGTCCGTGTTGCTCTCGTTCTTGTTCTGGTCGCCGAACACCTTCTTGGTGACTTCTTCGGTCGTGAAACCTTGCAGTTTCACCATGCAGGTGACCAGGCGGGATTCCAGATCCTCGACCTTGTCCGAGTCCTTGAAGTAGCGGGGTAGCTGGGCATAGGCGCCCTTCAGAACGCCCGGCCCCAGACCGAAGTCGCATTTCTCCAGGCTGACGTTCTTGGGCCCGCGCGGGGTCTTGAACAGGGTTTCGCCCCGGTCTGCGATCATGGTGCCCGGGTTGGCAAACTTGTCCTGCAGGGCGGCGCGGTATTCGTCCGCCGTCACCATCTGCTGGGCGTGCGCCAAGCCCGGCAAGGCCAGCAGGGCGGACAGGGCAATAAGCCTGCGGCCCATCTCTTGGTTCTTCATGTGCAATCTCCTCTCAGGTTTTCAGACACCCGGAACCAACATCGATCTCGAGTGGCGCACGGGATTTAACAACATTCATGTCATCCACAAAAGGTTTGGATGCGCTGAAAGCGCCGGAGTCATTGATTTCCAAACTGCGCAATCCTCCGGAGCCCGGCATCCGTGCCCAGCAGATGGTTACAGCCAGCCCTCGATCTTCCTGCGGTCCGGCACCCCGCCGGCGTGGACCACCTGGCCGTCGATGACCACGCCGGGCGTGCTCATGACGCCATAGCCCAAGATGGCGGCCATGTCGGTGACCTTTTCCAACTGGATGGTGGCGCCTTTGGCGGCGGCCACTTCCTCGATGAGCTTGGCGGTGACTTCGCAGTTGCGGCAGCCGGTGCCGAGGACTTTCACGTTTTTCATGGGTGCTCCAAGGGTTTGATGGAATCGACGCCGGTCGAGGCGATGAGATTCGCCACGCCGCGCCCCAGCGCCCAGTGACGGATATGGTCCTGGGGGATCATGGGGTCCTCAGCAGCACGACTGCCCGGACTGGGTGGGGGTGCAGCAGGCGCCGCCCTCCACCACGGCGATGTTGGCGAAGGGGTCGGCCTTGAGCTTGGGCCTGGCCGGCTGGAAGCCTTCCGCGTAGGACTCGTCGAACTTGGCGTCCAGTGCCTGGGATGCCTCATCCCGAATGTGCCTGGCGATCTCGATGACCGCATCGATCTGTTCCTTTGCCACCCCGTATTGCTTCAGCTTGTCCACCTGGCACAGGCCCTGTTTGGGGTGATTGGAAGCGATGTTGGCGGCCAGGGCCACCAAGGCGACGATGGAAGGGTGCAGTTCGGCCATTGCGGTTACCTCAAAGTACGGCGTTGAAGACGAAGCCCACCAGCATGATGCCGCTGGCCACCACCCCGGCAAACACGGCGATGAGCCGGGGTTTCAGGACCTTGCGCAGGATGATCATCTCCGGCAGGGAGAGGGCGATGACGCTCATCATGAAGGCCAGGGCCGTGCCCAGGGCGGCACCCTTGCCCAGCAGGGCCTCGATGATGGGCAGGATGCCTGCGGCGTTGCTGTACATGGGTACCCCCAGGGCCACGGCGACGGGCACGCCCCAGCCTTGTTCCTTGCCCATGATGCCGGCCATGAAGTCCTGGGGCACATAGCCATGGATGCCGGCACCCACGGCGATGCCGGCCAGAAGCCAGGGCCAGACCCGGCCGACGATCTCCTTGACGTGATCCACGCCGGCCTCCAGGCGTTCCGCCCAGGTGGGCGGCCCATCGCCCTGGGCGGGCGGCGCGCCGACGCGGATGGCCCGCACCCAGTCTTCCAGGTGGTGTTCCAGGCCCAGCCGGCCGATGACCAGGCCGGCGGCGATGGCCACCGCCAGCCCCAGCACCAGGTAGAGGGCGGCCACTTTCCAGCCGAACAGGCCAAAGAGCAGGGCCAGCGCCACCTCGTTGACCATGGGCGCGGAGATCAGGAACGAGAAGGTGACCCCCAGGGGCACGCCGGCGGAGAGAAAGCCGATGAACAGCGGCACGGCGGAGCAGGAACAAAAGGGGGTGACGATGCCCAGGCAGGCGGCCATCACGTTGCCCAGGCCCAGAGGCTTGTTGGCCAGCCAGGCCCGGGTGCGCTCCGGCGAGATGAAGGTATGGACCACGCCCATGATGAACACCACGCCCACCAGCAGGAGCAACACCTTGGGCGTGTCGTAGAGGAAGAAGTGCACGGCTTCGCCCAGAGGCGCGCCGCGCGCCAAGCCCACCAGGGCCAGGCCCGCGTCGGCGATGGCGGTCAGGTGGGCGTAGGCGACGGCCCAGGCGGCACCGGCCAGGGCGAGCAGGCCCCAGGCGGCGAGGGCAGGGCGTGGAGCGGCAGCGGACATCAGGGCGCCTCGAACTCCACGAAGGCCCGGTTCATGTTGGCCCGGTGCAGGTCGCCGTAGTTCTCCAGGTGTTTGAACTGGGGCAAGTCGGCGTATTTGTTCAGTGTAGCGTCCAGGGGTTCCATGTCCTGGGCGGCTTTGCCGATGACATTGGCGAGGAAAGCCTCGTAGTCGCCTGTGTCCCGCCTTGCCTTGGCCAGGTCGCAGACGCCGCCATGGCCGGGAACGATGTATTTCGGGTTCAACGCCTCCAGGGCATGGAAGGCCTTCTGGCCATTTCTCACGCTGGACCAGGGCAGCACCCCCAGGATGCGGTCCACGTACACGAGGTCCCCGGTAAACAGGACGTTGCGCCTGGGCAGCCAGACCCAGGCGTCACCTGGGAAATGGGTGTCGGTGTAGCGCAGCACCAGGGTTTCGCCGCCCAATTCCAGGGAGGCTTCGTTGCCCTCCAGTCGGGTGGTGGCGGGCAGGGGTCGTGTTCCCGCCAGGCGATCACCCAGGAAATGTTGCAGTGTGGACAGGTGTTGCTCGGCAAACTCGGCCTGGGTGGCCGCCGTGCGCTTCAGGGCGATGATTTGTGCGCCCCGGGATGCGAAAAAATCATTGCCCAACCAGCGGTGGTCCTGGCTGCCGGTGTTGACGACCCAGCGCACGGGTTTGTCGGTGACCGCCCGGATGGCTTGGGCGATCTTCTCCGCTCCCAGGCGGCTGGCCCCGGAATCCACCAGGATGACCCCCGAGGCGGTGACGATGAAGCCGTAGTTGGCATTCAGGCCGTCGTTGGCGGGAGAACGCTGGCCCAGTGGGCCGACGAGGGCGTAGGTGTTCTCCGCCACGGCCTCGGCCCTGGGCTGGTAATCGGCCCGCGCCGGGGCGGCCAGGGTGAGCAGGAACAACAGGGGGAGGAGGAGGAATCGGGTCATCGGAAAGGCTCCGGACATGGGGGGACGAATCATGTTTGCGTGTCTGTCAACCGGCCATGGCCGATTCATACCAGCTCTTGCTGCGGTTGACGATCTTCACTACCAGCAGCATCACCGGCACCTCGATGAGCACCCCCACCACCGTGGCCAGGGCGGCGCCGGACTGGAAGCCGAACAGGGAGATGGCCGCCGCCACCGCCAGTTCGAAGAAGTTGGAGGCGCCGATGAGGGCCGAGGGGCAGGCCACGTTGTGTGGCTCGCCCACCTTGCGATTGAGCCAGTAGGCCAGGGCCGAGTTGAAGAACACCTGGATCAGGATGGGCACCGCCAGGAGGGCGATGATCACGGGCTGCTCCAGGATGGCCTCCCCCTGGAAGGCGAACAGCAGCACCAGGGTGGCCAGCAGGGCCAGGATGGAGGCGTGGCCCAGGGTGGCCAGGGTGGCGTCGAACTTCGCCTGACCCTGCTTCAGCAACTGCTTGCGCCAGAGCTGGGCCAGGATCACCGGGATGACGATGTACAGCACCACGGAAGTGAACAGGGTGTCCCAGGGCACGACGATGGCCGACAACCCCAGCAGCAGGCCCACGATGGGGGCAAAGGCGAAGATCATGATGGTGTCGTTGAGGGCCACCTGGCTCAGGGTGAAGTAGGGATCGCCGTTGGTGAGCCGGCTCCACACGAACACCATGGCGGTGCAGGGGGCGGCGGCGAGCAGGATGAGGCCCGCCACGTAGCTGTCCAGCTGCTCCGCCGGCAGATGGGGCGCGAACACCTGGCGGATGAAGATCCAGGCCAGCAGGGCCATGGAGAAGGGTTTCACCGCCCAGTTCACGAACAGGGTGACGCCGATGCCTTTCCAGTGGGACTTCACCTGATGCAGGGCGGCGAAGTCGATCTTCATCAGCATGGGGATGATCATCACCCAGATGAGCAGGCCCACGGGGAGGTTGACCCGGGCCACCTCCATGCGCCCCAGGGCCTGGAACGGCGCGGGGAAAAACTGGCCCAGCGCCACGCCGGCGGCGATGCACAGGGCCACCCACAGAGAGAGCCAGCGCTCGAACACGCCCATGGGCGCGCCGGCGGCCCGTTTGGCAGTGGCTTCACATTGGGCGGACACGGCGGACTTTCAGAGTTCCAGGGCTGCTTTCACTGCCGGCACCAACCGGGCGCGAATGTCGTCACGGACGGCAAGGAAGCTTTCCAGGGGCTCGCCGTGGGGGTCGTGGAAAGGCAGGTGGATGGCTTTCACCGGGCGGGGGAAAACCGGACAGGTCTCCCTGGCGTTGTCGCAGACGGTTACCACCAGGTCGATGTCCTGATTCAGGACCGCATCCACGTCCTTGGGGTAGAGGCCCTCGGTATCGAGGCCCGCTTCCTTCAGGGCAGCAATGGCGCCGTCGGCCACCTTGGGCTGGGGCCGGGTGCCGGCAGAGAGGGCGCGGACCCGGCCGGCCAGGTGGTGGTTGACCAGCACTTCGGCCATCTGGGAACGGCAGGAGTTGCCGGTGCATAGGATCAGGACGGTTTTCATGGCGACGTTTTCATGAGAAGGAGGGGATTCAGGCGGCGCAGGTCTTGCATTCCTGGTCGGCGACGGCGGCCTCGGCGGGCATGCCTTCCTTCATATGCCAGAGCACCCGCAGGGCCCAGGCGGGGAGCTCGGGATGCAGGCGGTAGTGCATCCACACCCCCTCCCGGCGGGTGAGCACCAGGCCGGCTTCCCGCAACACCGCCAAATGGCGCGAAACCTTGGGCTGGGGCGCGTCCAGGACCGCGTTCAGGTCGCAGACGCAGCGCTCGTCATGGCGCAGCAGGAGGGAGAGGATGCGCCGGCGGATGGGGTCGGAGAGGGCATCGAAGAAGCTCTGCACGTCGAACATACATTCGAATAAATATATTGAATCAGCTTTTCGATATTGTATTTATGCATTGATATATTCGTCAAACCGAATTTAATCGGGATTTTTCGCGGCGTTTCCGGCGGATCGGGGAGATGAGGTCATGGGGGCGGCCCGGCTCGCCTTTTCCAGGGATTCCCGGATGCGGGCGGGATCGTTCTCGCGCAAACCCTCCGCCAGTTCCCGGGCAGCGTCCCGGCGGATTTCCACGTATTCCCTCAGGGCCGCCAGGGTCGGCGCCGAAGGGGCGGCCGGGTCCAGGTGCAGGCGGGCGAGTTTCTCGAAGCTGTCCTCGTAGGAACCAGCGATCTGGCTTTCGATCTGGCCAGCCAGGTCGTCGAAACTGGCCCCGCCCTCCCGGGCCTGCAAGAGGATGCGGCCCCAGCGGGCCCCGATGCGCATCTCGTCGGCGATGAAGGCGTTGATTTCCTCCCGGGCACGCAATTCCTCGCTCCAGCGGTAGCGCGGCGCGGGGATGAAAGCCGCCAGCGCGGCCACGCCGAGGACAAGGGCGACGGCGGCCACCCGCTGCCCCAGGCGGCGGGCCGGCGGCGCGGGATGTTCGGGGCGGGCCAGCGTCAGGCCGGAGAGGATGCCTCCGAGCCAACCGCCGATATGGGCGCCGTTATCGATGCCGGTGACCTGAAAGCCCAGGAAGATGGTGATGACGGAGAACACGGCGGCGCTCCAGAACAGGCGGCGGAACTCGGCGGGATGCAGACCGTGGCGTTCCAGCCAAAGATAGCTCATGAGGGCGCCGTAGATGCCGAAGATGGCGCCGGAGGCGCCGCCGGACACCGCGCCGTCCCCATGGACGATGAGGGACAACAGATTACCGGCAAGGCCGCTGGTGAAATAGATGGTCAGGAAGCGGCCCACACCATACATACGCTCCACCAGACGCCCGCCATCCCACAGGGAAAGCATGTTCATGCCCAGGTGGAGGACACCGAAGTGCAGGAACAAGGCGGTGCCCAGGCGCCACCATTGGCCATCCTGGGTAGCCGGCCCGAAGTTGGCGCCCCAGGCCAGCTGGATGGTGTTGTCGGAATGCCAGAGGCCGGCGCCATGCCAGAGCATGGCGGCGAACACCAGCAGATTCGCCCCGATGAGCAGCCCGGTGGCGGGAATACGCGGGGCGCGAGCCAGAAGGCGGTCGAACAGGGGCTGGCTCACGCCGGGGCGACCTTTCCGCCGGTCACCACAATGCCAGCAGGCGGCCGTTCTCCACCTTGGTCTCGAAGGCCTTGAGCGGGTGTTTGCCCACCGCGATGCAGGCACCGGTGGTGATGTCGAACTTCCAGTGATGCTTCGGGCAGGTCAGGGTTTTCCTCTCCAAGGCCAGGTGGGGGATGTTGGTGACCTGGTGGGGGCAATGGGAGTCGTAGACCTTGAAGCCCTCCCCTTCCCGGTAGACGAACACGGTGCGGGCGCCACATTCCACCCGCTTCACTTCGCCATTGGCGATGTCCGCCACGGCCATCACGTCCCGCCACTGGGGCAGGCTGTTGATGAGATCCGGCGAGAACTCGGGCATGTCCATGTCCAGCAGGATCTCGGTAGCCCAGACGATCTTGGCCAGCCCCAGGGCGGGGAAGGCCATGAGGAGGGCGTCGATGACCTCCATGGGCGAGCAGCCTTCGCGCAGGGCGCGCATCAGGTATTGCTTGAAGCCGGGCTCCGTCTGGGCGTGGACCTTGGTGATGACCGAAATCAGGTTCCGGGTCTTGGGGTCCAGGTGCTTGCCGGCGTCCTTGAGGAACTTGAAGTAGTGGCCGAGGGCGTCGCCGCGCACGGCGACCAGGTAGTTCAGGGCATCGCTCATGAGTTGCTCCAGGGTGTGAGTCAGGCATGTACGCCAGGATCATAGGCGCGAGACGGCAGGAAAGCCTATCCCGACATCCTCGTGGGGTTGGGTAACCCTTCCCATGCCGACCTGGAAGGGTCATCCGCGGCTGGTAGAATCCGGCCGCCCTGTTTCCAGAAAGCCCGACCCCGTGGACCTCGTCATCCTGTTCAAAGCCCTCATTCTCGGCATCGTCGAGGGCCTGACCGAATTTCTGCCCATTTCCAGCACTGGCCACCTGATCCTGGCCGGCGATCTCCTCGACTTCAACGACGAAAAAGGCAAGGTCTTCGAGGTGGCCATTCAGACTGGAGCCATCCTGGCGGTGGTGTGGGATTACCGGGCCAAGTTCGCCAGCGTGGCCAGGGGGCTGCCCGGGGATCCAGTGGCCCGGCGCTTCGTGATCAACCTGTTCCTGGCCTTCGTGCCCATCGCGGTGCTGGGGCTGTTGTTCGGCAAGCTGATCAAGGCCCATCTGTTCGCCCCGGTGCCGGTGGCCCTGGCCTTCATCATCGGCGGCCTGGTGATCTGGTGGGCGGAGAAGCGCAAGCACCTCATCCGTGTCCAGGAGGTGGACGACCTGCGCTGGCCGGATGCCATCAAGCTGGGGCTCGCCCAGTGTTTCGCCCTGATCCCGGGAACCTCCCGCAGTGGCGCCACCATCATCGGCGGCTTGCTGATGGGCCTGTCGCGCAAGGCGGCGGCGGAGTTTTCCTTCTTCCTGGCGGTGCCCACCCTGGGCATCGCCACCCTCTACGATCTGTACAAGAACTGGTCTTTGTTCTCCTGGCAGGATGTGCCCATGTTCGTGGTGGGCTTCATCGCAGCCTTCCTCTCCGCCGCCCTGGCGGTGCGGGTGTTCATCCGCTTCGTCGCCACCCATGATTTCACGGTGTTCGTCATCTACCGCATCGTCTTTGGCGTGGTGGTGCTGGTCACCGCCTACACCGGACTGGTGAACTGGACCGTGCACTGAGATCGGTCCGCCTGGACGCGGCCCAAATGAAAAGCCCCCGGTGGAAACCGGGGGCTTCGCCGGTTGCCCGGGTCAGTTGAGGACGCGCAGTTCCACACGGCGGTTCTGGGCGCGACCCTCTGCCTTGCTGTTATCGGCGATGGGCTCGGTCTCGCCGTAGCCCTTGGCGCTCAGGCGACCAGCCTCCACGCCCTTGCCGACGAAGTAGTCCATCACGGCCTTGGCGCGGCGCTGGGACAAGTCCAGGTTGTGGGCGTCGCTGGCGCGGTTGTCGGTGTGGCCGGCCACTTCCACCTTCATGCCCGGGTAGCGCTTCAGGGTCGCAGTGGCCTCATCCAGAATGGCGATGGCATCGGGGCGAAGGATGTCTTTGTCATTGTCGAAGTTCACACCCTTGAGGTGGATGACCCTCGGCAGCGAGCAGCCCTTGCTGTCCACCCGGTCGCCGGCGGGGGTGTTGGGGCACTGGTCCATGACGTCGATGACGCCGTCACCGTCGGAGTCCAGGTCGCAGCCTTTGGCGTTCACCTTGCGGCCGGCGGGGGTGCCCGGGCACTGGTCCAGGCGATCGACGACACCGTCGCCGTCGCTGTCCAGCTCGCAGCCGTTGGCATCCACCTTGGCGCCTGCCGGGGTGCCCGGGCACTTGTCCAGGGCGTCCACGACGCCGTCGCCGTCGCTGTCCAGCTCGCAGCCCTCGGCATTCACCTTGCGGCCGGCCGGGGTGCCTGGACACTTGTCCAGGCGATCCACGACGCCATCCTTGTCGCTGTCCAGCTCGCAGCCGTTGGCATCCACCTTGGCGCCCTTGACGGTGCCGGGACAGCGGTCCTTGTCGTCGGGCACGCCATCGCCGTCGCTGTCCATGACCTTGGGCGCGGGAGCGGCCTTGGCGGTTTCCACCGGCTCCTTGCAAGGAGCTTCCAGGATGCCCTTGCCAGGGCAGCCAATGGTCTTGTAGAGCTCGTAGCCAGTGGTCTTGCCGCTGCTGCTGGCGGCGTTGGCCGGGTTGTAATAGGGTTCGGCGGCTTGGGCCTGCATGGTCCCGGCGGCGATCAGGGCGGCGCCCAGGGCGCTCAGGACGTTGCGGGGGGTACGCATGATTGTTCTCCTCATCATGGGTGTGGGTGGGGTGTCGGGTTCTACTTCAGCAATCCGAAAACCTTGCCCAACAGGCTGCCGGCGTATTGGGCGGGATTGGCCCGGAGGGCGCGTTCTTCGTCGGCAATGAGCACATAGATGCCATCCAGCGCTTTCTCGGTGACGTAGTTCTCCACGGTGGACAACTCGCTCTGGATGCCGCCCAGTTTCATCAGCTTGCCGGACAGGGCGTTATAGGAGCGCGCCAGGTCGCTCTTGTCGGTGACGCTTCTCACCACAGGCAGCAGTTTCTCCGCCAGTTGGGCTTCGGTGGCCTTGCGGAAGTAGGTGGTGGCGGCGTCATCGCCGCCGGCAAGGATGGCCTTGGCGTCCTCCACGGTCATCTTCTTCACCGCGTCCACCACCAGTTCCCGGGCCTGGGGCGCGGCAGCCTCGGCGGCACGGTTCATCGCCAGGATGAGATCGTCCACTTTCTTGCCCTGGCCCAGGCCGCGCAAGATGCGGTCGGCCTTGGCGAAATTCTTGGGCAGGCCGATCCTGACCTTGGGATTGGCGAAGTAGCCGTTTTCCTTGCCCAGCCGGGCGATTGCTGCACGGGCGCCGGTTTCCAGGCTTTCCCGCAGCGCCTGGACGGCCTCCTTGCCCGTGATGGCGTCCAGGGCGCCAGCAGAAGCCCAGGGACTCAGGGCGAGCAGGGCGGCGCCCAGGAGGAAGTGGCGGCGGTTCGGGTTCACTTCTTCAAGGCGTCCCGGATTTCCCGCAGCAGGACGATGTCTTCCGGCGTTGGCGGCGGCGCGGCTGGGGCTTCCGCCTGCTTGCGCTGGAGCCTGTTGATGGCTTTCACCGCGACGAAGATGGCGAAGGCGATGATGGTGAAGTCCACCATGCTGTTGATGAAGGCACCGTACTTGATGAGGGGGGCGCCAGCCTTCTCGGCGGCCTCCATGGTTTCGTAAGTCGTGCCGCCCAGGTTGAGATAGAGATGCTTGAAGTCCACACCGCCCAACAGGGCGCCGATGGGCGGCATGATCACATCCTTGACCAGGGAGTCCACGATCTTGCCGAAGGCGCCGCCGATGACCACGCCAACCGCCAGGTCGATGACGTTGCCACGCATGGCAAACTGCTTGAATTCCTGGATGAAGCTCATGACGCTGTTCTCCTCGTTGATGTTGGCACGAAGCGCTCGCGCGGATATGAGCACAGCCCCATCGCCGGGGCTGTGAACAAACTCACTTCGGCTGGGGAAGGCGTGAAATAACCGTCAGTCTCCGCTTCGGCCGGCGATGCTGACACCTGCCCGGCCCGCGAATTCGAGCATGCGGTTGATGGAAACCACGGCCCTGGACCGGATGTCCTCCGACACGTGGATTTCATTCTCCCCCGTTTCCAGCACCCGGCATAGATTGCGCAGTCCGTTCATCGCCATCCAGGGACAATGGGCGCAGGACACGCAGGTGGCGCCGCGCCCGCCCGTGGGGGCCTCGAGGAAGGCTTTCCCCGGCGCCGCCAGACGCATCTTATGGAAGATGCCGTTGTCGGTGGCGACGATGAGCACGGGGTTCGGCAGTTCCGCAGCGGCCTTGATCAACTGGGTGGTGGAACCCACCACATCGGCCAGGTCGATGACGCTGGCCGGTGATTCCGGATGCACCAGGACGGCGGCTTCCGGGTGAGCGGCCTTGAGTTCGCGGATGCCCTCCGCCTTGAATTTCTCATGGACCACGCAACTGCCCTGCCAAAGCAGCATGTCGGCCCCGGTGGCCTTCCGCACATAGTCGCCCAGGTAGCGGTCGGGCGCCCAGATCAGCTTCTTGCCTTGAGCATGAAGGTGGGCGGCCACCTTCACCGCGATGCTGGAGGTCACCATCCAGTCAGCCCGCGCCTTCACCGCCGCCGAGGTGTTGGCGTAGACCACCACCACCCGATCCGGGTGGGCATCGCAGAAACGGGTGAATTCTTCGGCGGGGCAGGACAAGTCCAGGGAGCACTCGGCGTGGAGGTCGGGCATGAGCACCCGCTTTTCCGGATTCAGGATCTTGGCGGTTTCGCCCATGAAGCGCACGCCGGCCACCACCAGGGTCCCGGCCTTGGCGGCATGGCCGAAACGGGCCATCTCCAGGGAGTCGGAGACGCAACCACCGGTCTCCTCCGCCAGCTTCTGCAATTCGGCGGAGGTGTAGTAGTGGGCCACCAGCACCGCGTCCTGCTCCTTGAGAAGGGCCTTGGCGCGGGCGATCAGATCCTCGCGCTCGCCGGGGGCGAGTTCCTCCTCGATCACGGGAGGCACATCGGTCACGGGATGGGGGGAAGGGACAGGAATGGCGGATACCGGGGAATGCATGGTGGGCCAGCGGGGCCTGGGAGGTGATGGGCTTCCTTGTAGTGGTGACGGTCCCCACTGTCAAGCCGGCAGCCGGGTCGGGGCACGGCCTGGTGGCTGGTAAAATGGAGACATGCGCCAATTGATCCTGGACATCCGTCCCGACGCTCCCCCCGATTTCGACCATTTCCTCCCCGGCCCCAATGCCGAAGCGCTGGCCGTTCTGCGCGAACACGCCGCCGGTCGGCTGGCGGAGCCCGTGGTTTTCCTCTGGGGCGAGAGGGGTACGGGCAAGAGCCATTTGCTATCCGCCTGGGCCTCGGCAACCCACGCCGCAACGGGTCGCCCCCTGCCGGAACCGCCGGTCTTGGCCATGGCCGTGGATGACGTGGATGGCCTGGACGGGGAAGACCAGATTCGCCTGTTCAACCTCATCAATGCCGCCCGGGAGGGTGGCGGCAAGGTGCTTGCCTGCGGCACGTCGCCGCCTTCCCGGCTCGGCCTGCGCCCGGACCTGGCGACACGCCTGGCCCAGGGCCTGGTCTTCCGGCTCGCCCCCTTGACCGACGCGGACAAGGCGGAGGCCCTGTCCGCCCGTGCCGAGGCCCGGGGCATGCTCCTGCCCAACGATGTGGTCCGTTACATGCTTCCCCCCTGCCTACGGGATTTGCCCCACCTGCTCGCCCTGGTGGATGCCTTGGATATCCATTCCCTGAGCCGCAAGCGCCCCGCCTCCCTGGCCCTGCTCAAGGAAATTCTGGCCAACCCGTGAAGCTGCTCGCAGCCATCAGTCACCACGGCCTGGGGCATCTGGCCCAGGCAGGGCCGGTGCTGAACGCCTTGAAGGCAATTCGTCCCGACCTGGATCTGACCGTGTGGAGCGGGCTGCCCAGAGCCACCCTGGAGAGGCGTCTGCGCCTGCCTTTCCACCATCGGGGCGAGGCTGCCGACGTGGGGCTCGTCATGGCGGATGCGATCAGGGTCCATGTCTCCGCCAGCGCCGCCGCCTATCGGGACTTCCACCGGGATTGGGCGGGCCGGGTCGATCGGGAAGCATTGTGGCTGCGATCCGCCGGCTTCCAGGGAGTGTTCAGCGACGTGGCCCATCTCCCCCTGGCTGCCGCCC
>CAZYEY010000253.1:0-2803 GCA_964646585.1 uncultured Thiobacillus sp.
TCGCGCTGGCGCTGCTGCTGGTGTCGGTCGGCAAGGCGCAGGGGCGCCTGACCGATAACCAGGAGGCGCGCATCGTGCAGGGCCTCTCGCGCATCCCCGGCAAGATCGCCGACGCGCTGGCCAAGGAGGATCGCATCCTGGCCCTCTCGGAGAAGCTCGTGCACAAGCAACACACCCTGTTCCTCGGCCGTGGGGCGATGTATCCCATCGCGCTGGAGGGCGCGCTGAAGCTCAAGGAGATCTCCTACATCCACGCTGAGGCCTATCCCGCCGGGGAGCTGAAGCACGGCCCCCTGGCCCTGGTGGATGCCGACATGCCTGTGGTCTGCGCCCTGCCGGACGACCCCCTCCTGGACAAGGTGCTCTCCAACCTCCAGGAAGTGCGAGCCCGGGGGGGGGAGCTGTTCCTGTTTTCCGACCACAAGGTGAAGATCGAATTGGACCACTACCAGAATCTCACCCTGGCGGACATCTATCCGAGCACGGCACCCATCGTCTACAGTGTGCCGCTGCAACTGCTGGCCTACCACGTAGCGGTCCTGAAGGGCACGGACGTGGACCAGCCCCGCAACCTGGCGAAATCCGTCACCGTGGAATAACCCGAGAAAGGCGATCCAGATGGCAGTCATCGCGGTTTTCAACCAGAAGGGCGGTGTCGGCAAGACCACCACCACCCTCAACGTAGCCGCCTCCCTGGCCCTGCTGGAGCGCAAGCCCATCGTCCTGGACCTGGATCCCCAGGCCCATGTCA
Source organism: uncultured Thiobacillus sp. (assembly GCA_964646585.1). GTDB lineage: Bacteria > Pseudomonadota > Gammaproteobacteria > Burkholderiales > Thiobacillaceae > PFJX01. The sequence goes on from CAZYEY010000253.1 coordinate 752, forward strand.
GTCTGGCCCTGGGCGTGCGGCACCCGCCGGCCAACGCCACCCTGGCCGCCTTCTTCAAGGACCAGATTCCCCTGGATCGGCTCACCCGTCGCCTGAACAACGGCATCCGCCTGCTGCCGGGCCACGCCGATCTGGCCAAGATCGATGCCCTGCTGGGCTCCGCCGCCGGCGTGGCCGCCACCCTCAAGCGCGGCCTGGACGCCAGCCTGGCCTGGGATGACTCCCCCATCCTGGTGGACTGCGCCCCGGCCCTGGGTGTGCTCTCCCTCAACGCCCTGTTCGCCGCCGATCGGGTGCTGATTCCCGTCACCGCCGATTTCCTCTCCATCCAGGGTCTCAATCGCCTGGACATGGCCCTGAACGTGCTCGAAGGCCCCCTCAAGCGCCGTATCGAGCGCAAGGTGGTCATGACCCGCTTCGACGAGAGCAAGTCCCTGTGCCGGGAGGCCCAGGCCAGCCTGAAGAGCCGCTACGGCGACAACCTGTGCGAGACCCGCATCCAGGACGACCCGGCCCTGTCCGAGAGCCCGGCCCACGGCATGGACATCTTCGCCTACTCCGCCGACTCTCCCGGCGCCCACGACTACCGGCTGCTCACCATGGAGCTGCTGTCCAAGGGCTTCTTCCAGTAACGCCCGTGGACAGGCTCCTCGCCCACGGGCAGGAGAGAGGTAAACCATCTTGGCCACCGACTCCTCCGGCAACAGCGATTGGCTGACCCGCACCCAGGCCGCCCTCTGGCATCCCTGCACCCAGATGAAGCATCTGGAGCGGGTGCCACCCTTGCCCATCGCACGAGGCGAGGGGCCCTGGCTCATCGACTTCGAGGGCAGGCGCTATCTGGACGCCATCTCCTCCTGGTGGGTCAACCTGTTCGGCCACTGCAACCCGCGCATCAACGCCGCCCTCATGGACCAGCTCGGGCGCATCGAGCACGTCATCCTGGCCGGTTGCACCCACGCCCCGGTGGTGGAACTCTCCGAGCGGCTGGCCCGGCTCACCGGCCTCTCCCATGCCTTCTATGGCTCCGACGGCGCCAGCGCCACCGAGATCGCCCTCAAGATGAGCTTCCACTACTGGCGCAACCTGGGCCAGCCCGCCAAGACAGGATTCGTCAGCCTGGAGAACGCCTATCACGGCGAGACCCTGGGCGCCCTCTCGGTCACCGATGTGGCCTTGTTCAAGGACACCTACGCCCCCCTGCTGCGTCCCACCCGCCAGGTCATGAGCCCCGACTGGCGCCGCGCCGAGGCGGGCGAATCCGCGGAAGCCCACGCCCTGCGCGCCGCCGCCAGCCTGGAGGATTTCCTCGCCGAATGCGCCGACACCACCGCCGCCGTCATCCTGGAGCCCCTGGTCCAGGGCGCCGCCGGCATGGCCATGTACCACCCCATCTATCTCTCCTGCGTGCGGGAGATGTGCGACCGCTACCGGGTTCATCTCATCGCCGACGAGATCGCCGTGGGCTTCGGCCGCACCGGCACCCTGTTCGCCTGCGAGCAGGCCGGCATCACCCCGGACTTCCTCTGCCTCTCCAAGGGCATCACCGGTGGCTACCTTCCCCTCTCCTGCGTGCTCACCACCGACGCGGTCTACCAAGCCTTTTACGACGACGCCACCGCCCGGGGCTTCCTCCATTCCCATTCCTACACCGGCAACGCCCTGGCCTGCCGCGCCGCCCTGGCGGTGCTGGATATCTTCGAGGAAGATCGGGTGCTCGCCGCCAACCGGCAGAAAGCCGCGCGCTTCTCCGAGTTTCTCGCCCCCGTCGCCGCCCATCCCCGGGCCCGGCATTTCCGCCACGCCGGCATGATCTGGGCCTTCGACGTGGCCGACGCGCCGACGGGATTCAGCGGCGAATTCCACCGCCGGGCCCTGGGGCTGGGACTGTTCATCCGTCCCATCGGATCCACCGTCTACTTCATGCCCCCCTACGTCATCGGCGAAGAAGAAATGCGCCTGATGGCCGATGTCTCCCTGCAACTGCTGGACACCTTCTGAAAGCACATCCATGAACCGTGCCGCCGCCCTACTCCTCGCCCTGTTCACCCT
>CAZYEY010000254.1:0-7223 GCA_964646585.1 uncultured Thiobacillus sp.
GGGTGGTGTTGGCCAGTTCCTCGCTGTAGCCCTGGATGCCGGCATAGTTGAAGTCGATGCCGGGAGAGAGCACCAGATAGTCGTATTTGAGGCTGGTGCCGCTCTTGAGCTTGACCAACTTGCCGGCGGGATCGACGGCGACGGCATCGTCGAAGACGACGTTGACGCCCCGCTGCTTGAGGCCGTCATAACCAGCCAGCAGATTTTCGTACTTGCCATGGCCGCCGATGACTTCGTTGGACAGGGGGCAGGAGACGAAGGTCTTGTTGCGCTCGACCAGGGTGACGTCCAGGCTGGCGTCGAGCATCTTGAGGTATTTGGCGGCGGTGGCGCCGCCAAAGCCGCCGCCCACCACCACGATGCGGGCCTTGCCGCCGCCACCCTTGCCACCGGAGGGCGCGGCGCAGGCGGAGAGGGGGACGATGACCGTGCTGGTGGTCAGGGTCTTGAGAAATTCGCGACGATTGAAGCTCATGATCTCTCCTTACTTGGGCTGGGCGGCGTAGTACTTGGCGGCGGCGGCCACATCCTCGTCGGCCAGCTTCTTCGCGTTGCCGCGCATCTTCTTGTGGGGCATCTTGACCGAGTCATTGCGGTATTTGAGGAGTTCCAGCTCCATGTATTGCGCCCACTGGCCGTTGAGCTTGGGCGTCTCGGCATCGTCGGGCGAGCCGCCGGTGGCGCCGTGACAGGTCTCGCAGCGGTCGGTGGCGGCCTTGCCCTGGGCGATGACCTTGTCGTCCGCCTTCTGCACGACGGGGACGTAGGGCAGCTTGGCGTAGTAGGCGGCGAGCCTGGTCAGTTCTTCATCGGTGTAGCCCTTGAAGTGCCGGCCCATGGTGGCGGAGTAGCGCTCGTCGCTCTTCCATTGCAACAGGACGTTCTTCAGATGGGCTTCGGGCAGGCCGGCAATGCTGGGCATGGATGGACCCACCGACACGCCATTGACGCCATGGCAGGCATTGCAGGTACGGGCAAGATCTTCGGTGGGTCCGGCCATCGCAGGCTGGGCGGCCAACCCCAGGGCGGCCAGGGCAATCAAAACGCTGCTACGCATCATCTCCTCCTTGGGGACACAACGGGCGCGGAAAACCCACGTCCGCCTCAGGGTGCCGATGGTAGGAATGAGCCAGGTGCGGCTTCCTTGATGGGTATCAAATTTTTTGGATATCTCGATGTCTGAAATGGCTACAGGACTGGGTTTCCCGGGCCGCAGACATGAAAAAAGCGGCAATTGCCGCTTTTTTCATCAGGTTGAGGGGAACAGAAAGGGGATTAGGCGGAGTCCCGATGCCCCCGGCTGGCGACCTGGCTGTCCTTCTCCAGCCATTTCTTGATGCGTTGGGCGTCGCCGATGCGGCTGAATTTTCCCCAGGAATCCAGCAGCACGATGATGACCTTGCGTTCCGCGATGCTGGCCTGCATGACCAGGCAACGGCCGGCCTCGTTGATGTAGCCGGTCTTGGAAACGCCGATGTTCCAGTCTTCGCTGCGGGTCAGGGCGTTGGTGTTGTTGAAGGCCAGATTGCGTTGAACTTCGCGGGTGACCCGGTACACCTTGCCGTTTTCCCTGACCCGGACCACCTTCTGGCCGGGCACGGAAACATCGTAACTGCCGCTCGAGCTGATGTTCCGGATCAGGGGGTAGTGGTAGGCCGCATCCACCATTTTCACCAGATCGGCGGCGGTGGCCCGGTTGCGGCTGTCGAGGCCGGTGCCATCCACGAAGTGGGTTTGTTTCATGCCGATTTCCCGCGCCTTGCGGTTCATCGCCGCGATGAAGGCGTCGCGGCCACCGGGATAGGCGCGGGACAGGGCCGCTGCTGCCCGGTTTTCCGAGGCGATGAGGGCGAGGTGCAAGAGTTCGCCACGGGTCAGGCGGGTGCCCAGGGCCAAGCGGGAGCCGGTGCCCTTGATCCGATCCATGTCATCGCTGGTGATGGTGATTTCCTCGTCCAGGGACAGGCCCGCGTCCAACGTGACCATGGCGGTCATGAGCTTGGTGATGGAGGCAATGGGGGTGGCCACATCCACATTCTTGGCATACAGGGCTTCGCCGCTCTTCTGGTCCACCACCAGGGCTGCGGCGGATTTCAGGGCCAGATCGCCGCCCTGGAGGGCATCGTCATAATGGACCTTCATGACCCGCAGCGGCGTGTCCGGGCGGTAGGAAGCCCGCGCCTGCCTGCCGGCCTGGCTCGATTTCTTGCCCTGTTTCACGGCGGCTTTTTTTGCCTTGCCCGTCTGGGTCTTGGATGCCCGGGTTTTATCCGCTTGTGCCTTGGGCGCCATGGGCTTCTTCTTGGCCTTCGCGGTCTTGTGGGCGCCAGGCTCGCCTGGGCTGGCGGCTCGGGCTTCCGGCCCGCTGACCAGGGGTGCGGCCAGGAAAGCCGATAGAGTCAGGAGGAGCAGCGATTTTTTCAATTCCGTACCTCTTGGGCTGTGCTGCGCTCAGCAATGCAACGAATATCGGTGGTTGGGGTGAAATCTTTAGATATCACTTTAACAGTCCGTGCGTGCGGAGGCTATCCGAGACAAGGGGATCCCGGGAAGCCTGGGCAGGCTTGCGGGCGAGTCCCCTCAGCGTCGGTTCCCGAGCAAACCTTCGAGGGATTTCATGAGGTCGCCAGGCAGCAGCACCGTACGGCTGCCCTCGCTGGAGGCGAGGTCCCTCAAGGCGCCGACGTATTTCTCGCCCAGCAGATAGAGTGCAGGCAATTCCTTGTCCGGCAGAGAACCGGCGATGAGGCGGATGGCCTCGGCGCTGGCGGTGGCCAGGCGCACCTGGGCCTCGGCGTCGCGCTTGGCGGATTCCAGACGGGCTTCCGCCTCCAGGATGGCGGCCTGCTTGTCGCCTTCGGCCCGGGTGACGGTGGCCTTGCGTTCCCGCTCGGCGGCAGCCTGCATCTCCATGGATTTTTGCATGGTGGGGGAGGGCTTGATGTCCTGGATCTCCACGGATTTGAGGGTGAGCCCCCAGTCCGCCACGTCGTCGGCGATGGATTCCTTGAGGCGGGCCTTGATCTGGTCCCGGCTGGACAGGGCCTGGTCCAGGTCCATGTCGCCGATGATGGCCCGCAGGCTGGTCTGCACCAGGTTCATCACCGCCATCTGGAAGTTGGTCACGCCGTACACCGCGCTCTGGGTGTCGGTGACCTTCACGAAGGCGATGGCGTTGGTGATGAGCACCGCATTGTCCCGGGTGATGACCTCCTGTTCGGGGATGTCCAGGATCAGATCCTTGGTGGTGACCTTGTAGGAGACGTTGTCGATGTAGGGCACCAGGATGTGCAGGCCCGGCATGAGGGTCTTCAGATACTTGCCCAGCCGCTCCACGACCCATTCCTCGCCCTGGGGCACGATGCGCACCCCCTTCCACAGGGTCAGGAACAGGAAAAGTATCAGCGCGATGGAAACGATTTCACCACCCATGAGAATCTCCTAGAGTTGTTCGATCTTGAGGGTCTGGCCCAGGACGTCCACCACCCGTGCCTTGGCGCCCGCAGGCACGGCCCGGTCCGCCACCGCGGGCCAGCGGTCGGATCCCAGCACCGGACGTTGGAAGAGGATTTCCCCCTGGCCCAGATCCTCCACGGCCCGGGTCACCAGCCCCACCATGCCCAGGGCGCCCTCCTTGGCCTGGCCGGCTCGGGTGCGGTCCGGGTTGCGGAAGAATTTCATCCAGGCGGCGACCATGGCGGCGGAGGCGATGCTCCACAGAACCAACTGGCCGGTCAGGCCCAGGGGCGCCAGGGCCACCACCAGACCGGTCAGCAGGGCGCCCAGGCCAAACCACACCAGATAGAAAGCCGGCAGCAACAGCTCCGTCGCGATCAGCAGCAGGCCCAGGGCCACCCAATGCCACCACAGCAAGTCCATTTCCGACCTCCAACCGGGATTCGCCTTATTTTGCCCGAGAGGGCGGCCATGCTGCTCGGCTTTATTCGTCCCTGAAATTCTTGACCTGGGTCAATTTGTGGAATTGGAAGCCTGCCGTGGGCTCACCCTCGCGATGGTGTATGGGTATGCTTGCAGCCTTGTGCTCCCAGAGGATACCCACATGAAACCGCGCTATCTCGCGCCCCTCGCCGCATTGGCCCTTTGCGCCACAACTACCGCCGCCCTGGCGGGCGATGCCGCCAAGGCCATCAGCCTGGCCGGCAACCTCTGTGCCTCCTGCCATGGGGAGGACGGCAACAGTCTGGTGCCTGCCTTCCCCAAGCTGGCCGGCCAGCAGGCGGTTTATCTGCTGCGCGAATTGAAGGACTACAAGTCCGGAAAACGGGTCAGCGAGGTGATGGCGCCCATCGTGGCCGGCCTGAATGACGAGGACCTGGCCAATCTGGCGGCCTTCTACGCCTCCCAGAAGCCCGCGCCGGGCACGGTGACGGAGCCGGCCCTGCTGCCCGTGGGCAAGACCCTGTACCTGAAAGGCAACGCCAAGAGCGGCATCCCGGCCTGCGACAGCTGCCACGAGGAAAACGGCGCCGGCGAAGGCAAGTTCCCCCGGGTGGCGGGCCAGAACGTGGAATACACCCTGGAGCAATTCAAGCTCTACGCCGCCGGCAAGCGCACCAACGGCACCAAGGTCATGCAGACCATCGCCGAGCGCATGACCGAGCAGGAAACCCGCGCCATCGCCGAATTCATGGCCAGCATGCCCTAAGCCTTCAAGGAACCGAGAAATGAACCGCACCCTGATCTCCCTCGCCCTGGCCGGCGTCCTGGCCTCGTCGGGCGTTCAAGCCGAAACTCCGAAGCAGCCCCGCGCCAAGGGGATCGAAAGTGCCGGCTATGCCTGGAACACCCCGGACCCGGACCTCAACCGCGCCTTGGACTACAAGGCCAGCGCCAAGCGCGGTAAGGTGGCCTACAAGATCTGCAAGGGGTGCCACCTGCCCGACGGCAGCGGCCAGGCCGACGCCCTGTATCCCCAATTGGCCGGCCAGCATGCCAGCGTCATCCTGAAGCAGATGATGGACATCCGCGCCGGTCGCCGGGACAACCCCAAGATGTTTCCCTTCGTGGGCGACTGGATCGTCAGTGCCGAGGAGCTGGCGGACATCGCCGCCTACCTGAAGAGCCTGCCGCCCCCCGTCAACAACGGCAAGGGCGACGGCAAGAATCTGGCTCGGGGCAGGGAGCTGTACGACAAGGATTGCGCCTCCTGCCATGGCAAGAACGGCGAGGGCGACGCCAGGAAGTTCTATCCGGTGGTGGCTAACCAGCACTTCGACTATTTGGTTCGGGAGACCAAGGACACCCGTGACCAGGGCCGGCGCAATACCAACCCGGACATGGTCAGGGTGCTCAAGGACTACAGCGACGCCGACGTGGCTGCGGTGAGCGACTACATGTCCAGGCTGAGTGTCGTGAAGAAGTAGGTCCGATCGACGGGGCAACCTCCCCACCCCGGCCCTCCCCGTGCTCGGGGAGGGAGAGGTCTCCTCTTTCCCCGCAGGCGGGGACATGGGCGGGGAGTCTGCGAGCCTGTCTCGCCGCCGCCGGCCAGCTGGGCAAAGCCGGCCGTGGACGGTGGGGAGGAGGGGTTCCCCCCTCAGTGGATAGCCAGGGGGATCTTGCCGATCCTCATGCGCCATTCCCGGGGTCCGGTGTCGTGGACGGAATTCCCCGTGCTATCCACTGCCACGGTCACTGGCATGTTCTCCACGTCGAATTCGTAGATGGCTTCCATGCCCAGTTCCGGGAAGGCCAGCACCCGGGCCGCCTTGATGGCCTTGGCCACCAGGTAGGCCGCGCCCCCCACGGCGATGCAGTAGACGCCGCCGTGGGCCTGGATGGAGGCGATGGCCTCCGGCCCCCGCTCCGACTTGCCCACCATGCCGATGAGGCCCACCTGCCCGCCCAGCATCAGGTCGGTGAACTTGTCCATGCGCGTGGCGGTGGTGGGGCCGGCGGGGCCCACGGCTTCTCCGGCGATGGGGTCCACCGGGCCCACGTAGTAGATGAAGCGGTTCCTGAAATCCACGGGCAGGGGCTGGCCGCTCGAGACCAGATCCGCCAGCTTCTTGTGCGCCGCGTCCCGGCCGGTGAGCAGCTTGCCGGTGAGCAGCAGCTGCTCGCCCGCTTTCCAGGTGGCGGTGTCCGCCCTGGTGAGGGTGTCCAGATTCACCCGGCGTGCGGTGGCCGGACCTTGCATGGCGATCTCTGGCCATTCCGAAAGGGCCGGTGGCGTGAACACCGCCGGGCCGGAGCCATCCAGGGTGAAGTGGATGTGGCGGGTGGCCGCGCAGTTGGGGATGAGACCCACCGGCAGGCTGGCGGCGTGGGTGGGGTAGTCCTTGATCTTCACATCCAGCACGGTGGTGAGGCCCCCCAGGCCCTGGGCGCCGATCCCCAGGGCGTTCACCTTCTCCAAGAGTTCCAGGCGCAGTTCCTCGACCTTGCTCCGCGGACCCCGGGCTTTCAGCGCCTGGATGTCGATGGGGTCCAGCAGGGCCTCCTTGGCCATGAGCAGGGCTTTTTCCGGGGTGCCGCCGATGCCCAGTCCCAGGATGCCCGGCGGGCACCAGCCGGCCCCCATCTCGGGCAACACGGAGAGCACCCAGTCGACGATGGAATCCGAGGGGTTGAGCACGGTGAATTGGGCCTTGTTCTCCGAGCCGCCGCCCTTGGCCGCCAGCTTCACGTCCACGGTGTCACCGGGCACCAGGTCCAGGTAAATGACCGCCGGGGTGTTGTCCTTGGTGTTCTTGCGCGCGCCGGCGGGGTCGCTCAAGACCGAGGCGCGCAGGGGGTTGTCCGGATGGGTGTAGGCCCGGCGCACGCCCTCGTTGACCATGTCGTGGATGGACATCCGGCCTTCCCACTTCACGTCCATGCCGATCTTCAGGAAGACCACCGCCATGCCGGTGTCCTGGCAGATGGGCCGGTGTCCCTCGGCGCAAAGACGGGAGTTGATGAGGATCTGGGCCATGGCGTCCCGGGCGGCTGGAGATTCCTCGGCGTCATAGGCGGCTTTCATGGCCCGCACGAAATCCAGGGGGTGATAGATGGAGATGAACTGGAAGGCGTCGGCGATGGACTGGATGAAGTCTTCCTGGCGGATCGGGGGCATGGGGGCGCCGGCTCCCCTCGCCCGCAAGCGGGCGGGGGGCGGGTGGTGAGGGGACGGGTTTGCCAAGGTTCGTCCATCATTCTGACGCCGAACACCCAGCTGGTGATCAGCACCATTTTTATGGGCTTTTCTTACCTCAGCTGTC
>CAZYEY010000255.1:0-5503 GCA_964646585.1 uncultured Thiobacillus sp.
TTTTTTTTGCTTTAGAGGGTGAGGACACACGCGTGATCGACAAAGGGCTGCTGGGAGGCAGGGGCAGATGGGTAGCAGAGACAGCACCCGCACGCCCCGGTCGGCCGCCCGTAGGAGGGCAGCGCCCAGCCGACGGCCGGAGGTGTCGGCATGGAACAGGTAGTACTGCAGGACCAGGGTCTTCGGGGCCTGCTCGGCCAGGGCGAGGCGGGCGGCCAGGGCGACGCGGCCCGATTCCAGCAGGCGGAAGCTGGAGCCCCCCCCCGGCGCCACCACTCCAGCCGCCAGCCGGCCCAGGGCATTGCCCGGATCCGGCGCCAGGGCCTGGGAAGGCACCCGGGGCACGTCGCTGCGCAAGGTGGCGCAGGCCCCCAGCCCCAAAGCCAGGACCAGGGCCAGGAAGCCGCGCCAGAGCGGAATCATGGGGCCGGCTGGCCCAGCAGGGTGCGCAGTTCGGCCAATTCCCGCTCCAGGCGTTCCACCCGGGCCTTCAGGTCGGCCAGTTCGGAGACTTCGTCGGCAGCGCCGACGTTGGAGGGGCTGGCCGGCTCGCCGCAGAGCAGGTGGGCCCAGCGCGACTCCCGCGCCCCGGGCTGCCTGGGGAGCTTGCGCGCCAGGGGCCCGGCCTCCCGGCTGGCCAGTTCCTCCAGATAGGCTTCCACCGCCGAGGCGTCGGCGAAATGGCGCAGGCGCTCGCAATTGGCCCGCAGCTCGCTGGCGGTCTGGGGGCCGCGCAGCATGAGCACCGCCAGCAGATCCACGGCCGCCGAGGCCACGCCGTAGACCTTGGCGAAATTGTGGGCGTAGCGCAGCACCCGGCCGGAGGCGCCGTAGCTCTCGATCACCAGCAGGCGGCCCCGCAGTTCCTCCAGGCTGGCCTGGACTTGGCCCTCCGTCAGGTTCATCACCGGATCCCGGGAGGTCTTCTGGTTGCATCCGGCGACGAGGCCGTTGACGGTGAGGGGATAGACATCCGGGGTGGTCTTGGACTTCTCGATGAGCACGCCCAGGATGCGGGCCTCGATGGGGGTCAGGACTTGCGGCGCGGCGCTCATGGTCAATCCGGCATGTTGTTGCCGGGGCCCTTGTCCTTCATGACGAAATACATCCCCACGCCGGCCAGGATCATCCACAGCACCATGGCCCCCGCCCCCAGGACCTCCCACAGGCTGCCGAGGAAGATGAGCAGCACCAGGGACAGGCCCAGAAGGGCGTTGCCGATCCAGAAGGAGGGGGGATGGGAAGAGTTGTTCATGTTGCGCTCCGACGAAGATTCGATACCGGCGCCATTCTACCGGCAGGCCGCTGACGGGATTCTCCAGGGGCTAGCTGGAAATGCCCCCGGGTTCGTCATGCGCATGCGCTCAACGCGGGCGATCCCTCCGGCCCATGGGAAACAGGCCCTGGTCAGGGCCTGTTTCATCAGGAGACACCAGGGGGCCCGGGCATGCCCGGACCCCCATGCCCGCCTCCCCAAAACCCCGGCAGGCGGGCATGGCGTTCACTTCAGATCGAAGCGGTCCAGGTTCATCACCTTGTTCCAGGCGGCGACGAAATCCGCCACGAAACGTTCTTCCCCGTCATTCTGGGCATAGACCTCGGCCAGGGCGCGCAACTGGGAGTTGGAACCGAACACCAGATCCACCCGGGTGGCGGTCCATTTCACCTCGCCGGTCTTGCGGTCCCGGCCCTCGAACACCTGGGCATCCGGGGTGGTGGGCGTCCAGGCCGTAGCCATGTCCACCAGGTTGACGAAGAAATCATTGGTCAGGACGCCAGGCCGCCGGGTGAGCACGCCATGGGCCGAGCGGCCGACATTGGCGTCCAGGGCGCGCAAGCCGCCCACCAGGACGGTCATCTCCGGCGCCGTCAGGGTGAGAAGCTGGGCCTTGTCCAGGAGCAGCCGCTCGGCGGGGAGGCCGGCCATGTCTTCCTTGAGATAGTTGCGGAAACCATCGGCCACGGGCTCCAGCACGGCGAAGGATTCCACGTCGGTCTGTTCCTGGCTGGCATCCGTACGGCCGGGGCTGAAGGGCACCCGGATATCGTGGCCCGCCGCCTTGGCGGCCTGTTCCACGGCAGCACAGCCGGCCAGGACGATGAGATCGGCCAGGGACACCCGCTTGCCGCCCTGTTGGCCGGCATTGAAAGCCCGCTGGATGCCTTCCAGGGTCTCCAGCACCCTGGCCAGCTGGGCGGGCTGGTTGGCCTCCCAGTCCTTCTGGGGCGCCAGGCGGATGCGCCCACCGTTGGCGCCACCGCGCTTGTCCGAGCCCCGGAAGGTGGAGGCCGAGGCCCAGGCGGTGGCCACCAGTTCGGACACCGACAGTCCCGAGGCCAGCACGCGGGCCTTCAATCCGGCGATGTCTTCCGCGTCGATGAGGGGATGATCCACGGCAGGCACCGGATCCTGCCAGATCAGCTCTTCCGCCGGCACTTCGGGGCCGAGATAGCGGACCCGGGGCCCCATGTCCCGGTGGGTGAGCTTGAACCAGGCCCGGGCGAAGGCATCGGCGAAGGCTTGCGGATCCTTATGGAAACGCCGGGCGATGGGCTCATAAATGGGATCGAAGCGCAGGGACAGGTCCGCCGTGGTCATCATGGGCCTGTGCTTCTTGCTCGGGTCATGGGCGTCCTGGATCAGATGCTCAGGCTTCACGTCCTTGGCAAGCCACTGCCAGGCTCCGGCGGGACTCTTCACCAGTTCCCACTCGTAACCGAACAGGGTGTCGAAGTAGCCCATGTCCCATTGGGTGGGATTGGGTTTCCAGGCCCCCTCGATGCCGCTGGTGGTGGTGTGGACGCCCTTGCCGCTGCCGAAGGCGTTACGCCAGCCCAGGCCCATCTCCTCCAGGGGAGCCGCCTCGGGTTCCGGCCCCACCAGCTTGGGATCGCCGGCTCCGTGGGCCTTGCCGAAGGTGTGGCCCCCTGCCACCAGGGCCACGGTCTCCTCGTCGTTCATGGCCATGCGGCGGAAGGTCTCCCGCACGTCCCGGCCCGAGGCCACTGGATCCGGGTTGCCGTTGGGGCCTTCCGGATTGACGTAGATGAGGCCCATCTGCACCGCGGCCAGGGGATTCTCCAGTTGCCGGTCGCCGCTGTAGCGCTTGTCGCCCAGCCACTCGGACTCGCCGCCCCAGTAGACGTCCTCTTCCGGCGCGTAGATGTCCTCCCGGCCGCCGCCGAAGCCGAAGGTCTTGAATCCCATGGACGCCAGGGCCACGTTGCCAGCCAGGAGGATGAGGTCGGCCCAGGAGATCTTGTTGCCGTATTTCTGCTGGATGGGCCACAGCAAGCGGCGCGCCTTGTCCAGGTTGCCGTTGTCGGGCCAACTGTTGACCGGGGCGAAGCGCTGGTTGCCGTGGCCGGCGCCGCCGCGCCCGTCGGCGATGCGGTAGGTGCCGGCGCTATGCCAGGCCATGCGGATGAACAGACCGCCGTAATGGCCCCAGTCGGCGGGCCACCAGTCCTGGGAGTCGGTCATGAGGGCGGTCAGGTCCCGCTTCACCGCTGCCAGGTCCAGGGACTTGAATGCCTCGGCGTAATCGAAGTCGGCCCCCAAGGGGTTGGACTCGGGGGAATGCTGGTGCAGGATCTTCAGGTCCAACTGGTTGGGCCACCAATCCCGGTTGGATTGGGCTCCAGCGGTGGTGCGGCCACCTTGGCCGGCGGAGAAGGGGCATTTTTCGCTCATGGCTGACTCCTCAAGTAGGGTGAACGGGGACTACCTGGTTCACACCTTAGCCATGGCGGACCGATGCATCCAATGAATTACCCGGATTGTCACGATTCACGTTTTAGATTGAATTTTCATCGAGGGCGCCCGTTCCGGCGGTTCGTCGCGCGGTCCGGTTCGGGCACTGGGGATGTTTCCGGAAAGCTCGGCGAGTCGTCCGGCAGGGACTTACTTGCCCCGGGACTTCCATTCCAGGGGGTACAGGGGCAGCGTGGGCATGGAATCCGGCTTCCAGTTGAGCTTGCAGTCGTGCTCGCTGGCGGGTTCCAAGATGCCATCGGCGCCGGGCCGCTGGCGCACCTCGCATTCCAGGATCACCGGCAGGGGGCCGGGACAGTCGCAGTGGTAGCGGTCCACGGCGGCCATGTCGGAGACGGAGATGCCCTGCTCCCGCTCCAGCCGGAGCACCCGGTCCAGCAGGCTGTCCTTGCGGGCCTCCAGGCCGCCCTGGGCGGTGCGCTGGAAGTAGAGGGCGCGGGGTTCGTAGCCGTTGCGCAGACGCACCGGGTTCTCGTAGCGCTCCACCGTCCGCGCCTCCCCCAGCAGGGAGCCGGAACTGGTCGGGTCACCGTAGCGGGTGTGGCCGAACTCGTGGGAGATCACCGCGAAGGGGTCCACCAGTTCGCCGCTGGATGGGAATTGACAGCGCAGTCCGGCATCGCCCAGGCCAATGGCGCCAGGATGGGCCATGGCCCCCGGTCCCGCATAGCCCGAGAACAGGAAGACCTGGGCATCGCCGGCGAACTGGCCAGCCTCGGTGAGCCGGCCGGTGAGCAGTTTCGACAGGGACGGCAGGACGCCCTTGGCCACCGATTTCTTCCACAATGCCTTGTCGTATTCCAGGTAGCCCTTGTTGAACAGGCGCAGGGTGTCGTCGGCCACTTCCCGCAGCCAGACCGCGCCCGCGTCGCTCATGGCAAAGCGTTCCAGCAGCTCGATCTGGGGCCTGGCCAGGGGCAGGCCCAGGGGATGGGCCTCGCCCTTGCGGGCGAAGTTCAGTCGCCGGGCCAGCGCATAGTGCTCGGCCCGCCTGGCCTGCTCACCCCCCGGGGAAGCAGGCGGGGTCGGCAGCCTGCCGACGCGGGGGGCGCCGTCGGGGGCGCAGAAGACGACGATCGCCCCACCTGCCTGCCAGGGCCGGGCCAGTTCCCGCTCCAGATCCACCGGCAGCCGGGTCTCCGGCGGAAACACCACCCCCGGGGGTGGCGGTGGACATGCCCCCCGGGCGGGGGCGGCGGCCAGGCACGCGAGCAGGGCCAGAACCGCGAAGTGTCTGCCGGAGCGCCGCGCCATGGCCCCTCCCCGGTGGGGCTGCCCCGGCTATTCCGGGTCGATCTCCACCCGGCGGTTGGGCGCCAGGCAGGCGATGGTGGCCTTGTTCGCTGCACCTGGGCAGTACTTGAGCGGATCGGCCTCGCCCTTGGCCACCACCCGGATGTGCTTGCCGGCCACGCCCTTGCCTTCCAGGTACTTTTTCACGGAAAGGGCGCGCCGGCTGGACAACTTCAGGTTGTAGGGGGCGGGCCCCAGCCGGTCCGCATGACCAGTGACGCGCAGGGTCTTGCCGGGCGGGATGGGCTGAGCCAGCCAGGCGTCCAGTTCCGCCCTGGCCTTGTCGGAGAGGTCGGCCCGATCGAATTCGAAGTGGGCCACACCATCCTGGAGCACCAGGGGGGCCGGATAGGTGGGCCTGGCCTGAACGGCGGCAGGGTTCTCGGCGGGCTTCTCCACGACAGCGGGCTTCTCCACGACAGCGGGCTTCTCCAC
>CAZYEY010000256.1:0-26819 GCA_964646585.1 uncultured Thiobacillus sp.
GATCTTCTTCAGCTCTTCGGTGACGGCGGCGACGGCCTTGTCGATGCCGCGCTTCAGGTCCATGGGGTTCATGCCGGCGGCGACGAACTTCATGCCCTCGTTGAGAATGCTCTGGGCCAGCACGGTGGCGGTGGTGGTGCCATCACCGGCCACGTCGGAGGTCTTGGAAGCGACTTCCTTCACCATCTGGGCGCCCATGTTCTCGAACTTGTCCTTCAGTTCGATCTCCTTGGCCACCGACACGCCGTCCTTGGTCACCGTGGGGGCGCCAAAAGAGCGGTCCAGCACCACGTTGCGACCCTTGGGGCCCAGGGTCACCTTGACCGCGTTGGCCAGAATGTTGACGCCGGCCACCATGCGATGACGGGCGGAATCACCGAAACGTACGTCTTTAGCTGCCATGTCATGTATCTCCTGATTCTGTGTTCGAAAGGCCGCGAGAACTTACTTCTCGATCACGCCCATGATGTCTTCCTCGCGCATGACGAGGAGCTCTTCGCCTTCGACCTTGACGGTCTGGCCGGAATACTTGCCAAACAGCACCCGGTCGCCGACCTTCACGTCCATGGCGATGTGCTTGCCGCTGTCGTCCTTCTTGCCAGCCCCCACGGCGATGACCTGGCCCTGGTCGGGCTTCTCGGTGGCGGTGTCGGGGATGACGATGCCGGAAGCGGTCTTACGCTCTTCTTCCAGGCGCTTGACGATGACGCGGTCGTGCAGCGGACGGATTTTCATTGCTTTCCTCCTAACGGAATCCGTGGTTTACAGGGTCATGGGAGACGGCGGCGAAGGGATTTGATTAGCACTCGTCTCCGGCGAGTGCTAATGGTAGGGGCGGCCGTGGGTGTTTTCAAGAGCGCCAATGCACAAAAACAGTGGCGGCATGCGTGGCCTTTGTCATCGATTATTCGCCCAAGCTATGGCGGCTGGCGGGCCAGCCGTTCCATGAATACGGATTTCGCGCCGGACGCCCCGGAGAGTCCTGCCATGCCCGGCAGCCTCAGCGCACTGACGCCAGCGCCAGAACCATCAAGGGGCTTTACAAGGCTGAACCGATCCGTCGTCGAGCCCCATGGAAACCAAGGCGGCGGTAAAGCTGGCCAGGCCGGAAGGGTTAGCTTGGGTCAACCACCAACGCCTGCTGGAACCTGTCGCCTACCGATCGGCAACATCCCGCCTGCGAAGGCCGAGGCAAACCATTGCCGGCAACCTGGCGCGCCGCCCCTTCAAGGGCGGCAAGCGCAGCCTCGCCCCCGCCTCATCGCGCGGTTTCGGGGCTTATTACGTTCTCGCCTGCCCACACACCGGGCATGCGGGGTCTTGGGGCACCTTCATGGTTTGCCATTCCATGGCCCCGGCGTCGAACAGGACCAGTCTGCCGGCCAGGGGGCTGGGCGTGCCCAGCAGGATCCGGATGGCCTCGCCCGCCTGGAGGGTGCCCACCATGCCGGCCAGGGGTGCGAACACGCCCATGGTAGCGCAGCGCTCCTCGTCCTCGGCCTGGGTGTCGGGGAACAGGCAGTGGTAACAGGGGGAATCGTCCCGGCGCAGGTCGAACACGGCCAGCTGGCCGGCGAAGCGGATGGCGGCGCCGCTGACCAGGGGCTTTTTCATCCTGACGCAGGCCCGGTTCACCGCGTGGCGGGTGGCGAAATTGTCGCAGGCATCCACCACCACATCGGCGTCCGCCACCAGGTCCAGCAACTCCTGTTCGTACACCCGGTGCTCGATGGGCGTCACCCGGCAGTCCGGATTGATCCCGGCCAGGGCCCGGCGGGCGGATTCCGCCTTGTTCACCCCCACCGTGGCCTCCCGGTGCACGATCTGGCGTTGCAGGTTGGTCAGGTCCACCGTGTCGCCATCGCAGATCGTCAGGCGCCCCACCCCCGCCGAGGCCAGGTACAGGGAGGCGGGCGAGCCCAGGCCGCCGGCGCCGATGAGCAGCACGTGACCGGCGAGGAGTCTCTCCTGGCCGGCCAAGTCGATCTGGGGTAGCAGGATGTGGCGGCTGTAGCGGATGAGTTGGCGGTCGTCCATCACAGGGCTCCCTGGAAGGGCTGCACTTCCACCAGGTCGCCCGCCGCCACGCTGCCGCCATCCTCCGGCAGGACGATGAAGCAGTTGGCGTCGGCCATGGAACGCAGCACGCCGGAGCCCTGGTTGCCGGTGAGCTTCACTTTCCACTCGCCGTCCTCCCGGAACAGCACCCCCCGGGGGAATTCCCGCCGGCCCGGCTGCTTGCGGATGGACACCGCGCAGGGCACCCGGAAGCCGGGCCGGAGCGGCAGGGGGTCCACGCCTTGGAGCTTCACCAGGGCATCCAGGACGATCTGGTAGAAGTTCACCATCACCGCCACCGGGTTGCCCGGCAGGCCGAACAGCCAGGCATTCCCCAGGCGGCCGAAGGCCATGGGCCGGCCCGGCTTGATGTGGACTTTCCAGAAGCGCACCTCGCCCAGGCGGGCCATGATGTCCTTGACGAAGTCCGCCTCGCCCACGGAGACGCCGCCGGTGGTGAGGATGGCGTCGGCCTGGGCGGCGGCCTCGGCGAAGGCCTTTTCCATGGCCGTCGGGTCGTCCCGCACCACGCCCATGTCCAGGATGTCCACGCCCAGCTGGGTAAGCGCGCCGAACAGGGTGTAGCGGTTGCTGTCGTAGACCTGTCCCGGGGCCAGGGGTTGGCCGATGGAGGCCAGTTCGTCACCCGTGGAGAAGAAGGCGATGCGGGGCCGGCGCCGCACCGTCACCTCGGACAGCCCCAGGGAGGCCATCAGGCCCAGTTCCGCGGGGCCGATCTTCTTGCCCGCGGCCAGGGCCGGCTTGCCGGCCGCCAGATCCTCGCCAGCCCGGCGCACGTTCTGGCCTGGTTTCTGGACGGCGGGCAGGATGACGTGGTCGCCATCCATGCGGGCCACTTCCTGGACCACCACCGAGTCGGCGCCCCGGGGCAGCACCGCGCCGGTCATCACCCGCACCGCCTGGCCTGGCCCCACCACGCCGGAGAAGGCACTGCCGGCGTAGGCGGTGCCGACCACGGCCAGACGGTTTTCGGCGCCGGCCAGGTCCTCCGACCGGGCGGCGTAGCCATCCATGGCGGAATTGTCGTGGGCGGGCACGTCGAAGGGGGCGATGACGTCCCGTATCAATACCCGGCTCAGGGCGGCGCGGATGGGCACGGTTTCCCAGCCCGCCACAGCGGCGACGGAGGAGAGCAGGATGTCGCGGGCCTGGGCGACGGAAAGGGCGGCTTCGTTGCCGCCGCAGCCGGAAGGTTCGGTCATGTCGAAGTCCTGTAAAAAAGGTTGAGGCGTTCCCCCCTTCGAGCATGGGGGAAGAAAATGGCCACGGCTACCCGCCGCCCCGCTGCATGGCCAGATCCATGCGCCTGAGCATCCGCTCCCGGGCTTCGGCATCGCCCTGCAAAAAGCGGATGCGGGCGGTGAGGGTGGGCAGCCGCAACCGGGCGATGACCCGGTCTGGGCCGGGCGCCAGTTGGATCTCCATGGCCGCCGGGCCATCCTCCACGCGGAACGCCAGAGGCCCGCCGCTCAATGCTTCGGGAAAGGCATTGTGCAAACCATGGGCGAACTCGGCGGGGGTGGCGGACACCTCCCGCACCACGTCCTCCGGCACCTCGCCAGCCAAATCAGCCGCCGGCGATGGGCGGCCACACCGCCAGCTGGTCCCCGGCCTTCAAGTGCCGGATGGACCGCTCGGCGGGCGCCACATAGACGCCGTTCACCAGCACCAGATGCACCAGCCGGTCGGGCAGTTGATGGCGATGGATGATGTCCGCCACCGTGGCTGAGTCCTCGGCTTCCAGGCTCACCTGGTTGTCCTGGCTGCCGGCGGGCAGATAGTCGGACAGGCTGGCGAAAAGCTTGAGGGTGATCCGCATGTCAATGCGCCAGGGCGACCGGCTGCTGGCTGCATGCCACGTAGGCCTCGGGGAAGCGCAGGGGCGCCTCCCGCAGGATGGCCTTCCAGCGGCCCAGGCGGGTGCGGTTCTGGATCAGGCCGCGCAGCACGCCCACGTGCTGGGTGAGGCCGATGGCGGTGGCACCGATGAGCACGTCGCCCTGGAATTGCAGACTGAGGTAGCGGTGATGGTCCCGGTCCACCAGTTCCACCCCGTCCTTGTCCTCGGCGCCCCACCACTGGCCAAAGGACGTGGAGATGAGGCCCAGGGTGTCCAGCACGTTGATGGCCAGCACGCCGGGCAGCTGCACCCTGTTGCCCGCCATGTTCAGGGCGGCCACCCGGGCCTGGTCGGCGGCGTTGGGCTGGATGGCGGACACCAGGTGGGCGCCGGTGAACAGGTCCGGCGCCTCGGCCACGTCGCCGGCGGCGTAGATGCCGGGCACCGAGGTTTCCAGGTAGTCGTTCACCAGCACGCCCTTGGCCACGTGGACCGGCGTGGATTCCAGGAAGCCGACGTTGGGCACCACGCCGGCGGCGACGATGAGCAGGTCGCAGGGCAGGGCCTCGCCGGTGGTGAGCTTGACCGCGAGGGGGGCGCCGGTGCCCGGGTCCACCCGCTCCACGCCGGCCCGGGTGCGCACCCGGATGCCCTTGGACTCCACCCACTCCCGGATCATGGTGCCGGCGGCGGGGGTCATCATGCGCGGCACCATGCGGTCGCCCATTTCCACCACTGTCAGGTCCACGCCCCGGGCGTGGAGGGCTTCCATGATGATGCAGCCGATGAAGCCGGCGCCCAGTTGCACCACCCGGCTGCCCGGCCTGGCCAGGGCGGCGATGGCGCGGGCGTCCTCCAGGGTCCAGCAGGTCTGCACCTGGGGCAGATCGATGCCCGGGATGGGCGGGCGCACGGGATGGGAGCCGGTGGCCACCAGCAGGCGGTCGTAGCTTTCCCGGCTGCCGTCGTGGAACAGCACGCTGCGCTGTTCGCAATCCAACGCCACGGCCCGGCCGACCTGCTGGGTGATGCGGAGCTTCTCGTAGTGATCCGCGCGCTTGCGCAGCCAAGTGCCGGATTCGTCGATGTTGCCTTCCAGCAGATAGGGGATGGCCATGCGCGAATAGGGGGGCTCGGGCTCGCAGCCGGCCAGGACGATCTCGCCCGCCGGATCGGCATGGCGCAGGGTTTCCGCGGCGATGACGCCGGTGGGACCGTTGCCCAGGATGAGGTATTTCATGGGAGTTCTCGTAAGAGATGAAGCCTGGAAAGACGCCCTCTCCCCCGCTGCCGCGCTGCCGCGCACCCCTTCCCCGCAAGCAGGGGAGGGTTGGGGGAGAGGACGCCTGCCTGGACGCGTGCCTGCTATAGCCCCAGCCGCTGCAGCGTGTCCGCCTTGGGCACGCCTTCCGCGTCCCAGCCGCGCAGTTCGTAGTACTCCGGCAGCATCTTGGCCAGGCCGTTGACCAGACCCTTGGCGGGGCCGGTCTTGGCGGGCTCGGTGGTGAGCCGGGGCGGCAGGCTGTCATCGGCCTTGGTGAAGCCGGCGGCCAGGTTGAACTGCTTCTCCAGGTTCCAGATGCGCTCGCCCACCAAGTTCAGCTTGTCCAGGGACCAGTCGCCCTCGCAGGCGGCGGCGATCTGGGGCTGGATGTCGGCCAGGCCCCAGGCGAAGCTGGTGAAGATGCACAGGCCGGAAGCATCGAATACGGCGGTGGCGTCCTGGAAGGCTTTCACCAGGGCCGGCTTGCCCTCGGTGACCAGGGGATCGGTCTTCACCGGAATACCCAGCACTTCCGAGGCCACGGTGTAGGAACGCAGGTGACAGGCGCCCCGGTTGGAGGTGGCGTAGGTCAGGCCCATGCCCTGGATGCCCCGGGAATCGTAGGCTGGGAACTCCTGGCCCTTGACGCTCATGGACAGTTCCGGGTGGCCATACTTGGCGCACAGGCGCTTGGAGCCCTGGCCGATCTCCTTGCCGAAGCCCTCGCCCCTGGCGGTCATCTCGGCGAAGGTCGCCAGGGCGGCGGCAGAGCCGAAGGGGGCTTCCACGCCTAGCTGCTCCTTGCTCAGCACGCCCATTTCATAGAGCTCCATCACCGCGCCGACGGTGGCGCCAAAGGAGATGGGGTCCATGCCCTGCTCGTTGCAGATCAGGTTGGCGTATTGCAGGGCTTCCAGGTCGCCCACGCCGTTGGCGGCCCCCAGGGCCCAGGCGGCCTCGTATTCCAGGCCGCCGGAGGCGCCCCAGTATTCGGGCTTGTTGACCACGGTGAAGTGGTTCTGGTCGATCTGGGAAATGCGGCCGCAGGCGATGGTGCAGCCGAAGCAGGCGGCGTTGGTGACCAGGTGGGTCTTGCCGTCGGTGGGCCGCTTTTCGTGCATGGCCTCGGCGGAAATCCTGCCCGCCCCTTCGAACTGCACATCCTTGTGGTTGCGGGTGGGCAGGGCGCCGATCTCGTTGATCACGTTCATCAGCACCTGGGTGCCGTACTTGGGCAGGCCGGCCCCGGTGACGCCGTTCTCGGCCAGGATTTTCTTCTTCTCGGCGGTGACCTTGAGGAACTCCGGGAAGTCCTTCACCCCGGACAGCCCCTTGGTGCCCCGGATGGCCACCGCCTTCAGGTTCTTGGAGCCCATGACCGCGCCCACGCCGGAGCGCCCGGCGGCCCGGTGCAGGTCGTTCACCACGCAGGCGAACAGCACCTGATTCTCGCCGGCGAGGCCGATGGAGGAGACCCGGATCTGGGGATCCTGGTGGTCCTTCTTGATGGTCTCCTCGGTATGCCAGGTGGAGGTGCCCCACAAGTGGGAGGCGTCGCGCAATTCGGCCTTGTCGTTCTCCACATAGAGATAGGCGGGCTTTTCCGACTTGCCCTCGAAGATGATCATGTCCCAGCCGGCGAACTTCATCTCGGCGCCGAAGAAGCCCCCCGAGTTGGAGCAGGCGATGGCGCCGGTGAGGGGCCCCTTGGTCACCACCGTGTAGCGGCCGCCGGTGGAAGCCATGGTGCCGGTCAGGGGTCCGGTGGACATGATGAGCTTATTCTCCGGGGAGAGGGGGTCCACCTTGGGATCGATCTCTTCCACCAGGTACTTGCTGGCCAGGCCCCGGGAGCCCAGGTATTCCTGGGCCCAGGCCATGTTCAGGGGCTCCGCCGCGCAGGTGCCGGCAGTCAGGTTCACGCGCAGGATTTTTCTGTTCCAGGCCATGATCGTCTCCTCAAAGCACAGCGGCGTTGGCTCGGCCGGCCCAGGCCCGCATGCGGTCCAGGCCGGTCCAGTCGGCGTCCACGAAGGTGATGGCGCCGGTGGGGCAGGCCTTGGCGCATTCCGGATCGCCGCCGCACAGGTCGCACTTCTGCACCTTGCCCACGTCGGCCATGTAGTTGATGGTGCCGAAGGGGCAGGCGATGGTGCACACCTTGCAGCCTACGCAGGTGGCCTCCAGCACGTACTTCGCCCCGGTCAGGGCGTCCACCTGAATGGCATCCACCGGACAGGCATGCAGACACCAGGCTTCGGCACACTGAGTGCAGGTGTAGGGCACCTTGCGGCCCTCGTGCTCGAAGTTGAACACCTTGATGCGGGATTTGGACGGATTGATGGTGCCGGTGTGCTCATGCGAGCAGGCCATCTCGCACTGCAAACACCCGGTGCATTTGACCGGGTCGATGTATAGCGACTTCTGCATGACTCCTCCTGGCTGGCAACGATTGGCGGGAACGCGGATGACGACGGCTTCTCTGACCACCCCCTGGAAGCATTGTTGGAAGAAATCCTGGCGATGACAAGAACAATGGCCGGGTAATTTTCCGTGAACCCACGACCCTTTCCCGGTTTTGGGGTCATGGCAGACCCGGCCCAACCGGACGCCCTCATGGCCCGGGATGACGGATTTCCCCGTGCTGCGGGACGGAGATGGCAGCCTCCACGGCTCGGGAGGTCCGCAGCCGGGATCAGGGGCGCTCGGCCAGGATGGGCATGCCCAGGAGCGGCCACAAGGTGGTGATTGCCATGCCTACCACCGCCAGTAGGAGACACTGAGCAACAAGCCGTGGCGGAAGAATTCGCTGGTGGAAAACTGCCTGGAATCATAGGCGATGGCGTTGGGCACGGCGCCGATGCGCAGCAGGAAAGGCATTCCGGAAGTGACTAGAGATGCGCACATCACCACGTCCGGGGCCTCGCCCAGATAGTTGGCAATGACCAGCGCCACCGGCAGGACGATGGCGATGGCTGCCAAGCCGATGGGAATGACCTCGAAGACCCACCAGATGCAGGCCAGGAGGAACAGGCCGATGGCGGCCTTGCCCTGGGGCGAGAGGGCGAAGCGCTTGCCGGCTGGGTCCATGGCGTCCGGCCAGGCCGGCATGAAATAGACCGCCAAAAACACACCCAGGCCGGCGAGCAGAATGGCGGGCTTGTTCCAGTCGTAGGCGGGCCCGCCGACTCGATGCGGGGAAAGGCGGAGTCAGCCACCCAGCCCTCCATCGCGGCCTGGTTGAAGACATCGGCGATGCGCGCCACGCCGGCCACGGCTTCCTCTTCCAGCACCGGCAGCATGTGCACCTGGTGGGCGATCATCAGGTAGGCGGCCAGGGTGAGGGGATCCTCCCCGCGCACGGTATGTCGTACCGGGCTCATGCGGGCGGCGACGGTGACCTCGTCCATCTGCCGGCACCAGGCGGCGAAGGAATCCTGCCAGAGCGTGGACAGGGAGCTTCCCACGGAGTGGGTATCGGTGCCGTCGGCGACATGCTGGGACAAGGTGGCCCGGGTGTAATCGGGCATCAGGGCGCGCAGCAGATCGGCCAGACCGAGGATGCCCACCACCCTGCGCTCGCCGTCGAACACCAGTATGTGGCGATAGCGCCAGCCCCGGGAGGCGTGCTGGCGATGCAGCAGGGTAAAGGCATCCCGCACCGTGGCGTCCTGGGGGAGACAAGGAAGCTCCCTGAGGGGAATGAAGATGTCCCGGACCTGGTTGGCGATCATCGAGGGCCTCCTCTGCAATAGCCGACGGCCCGTCGGCGCGAATCCAGCCCAGCCTTCCCTTCCATGCGGCCATCGCGGGATGGCACCCCACGATCCCTGCATCGGACAGCCCCAAGCGGCCGCCTCACTCCGCCAGCGCTCGGGGGGCGGGGCGGATCAATTCGTGCGTGCCCAGCCTCCTGGCAGTGTCGGAGTTTATTACACATTTTTGCCCATGATCCCTCTGCCCATGACCCCTCATCCGGGCGTAACCCCATGTTTTTCAGCAAATCCTTACCGAATAGAACTTTAGGCACGGAATTTGCTAATCTTGTTGGCGAGTACCCGGCATGTCAGTCGGTACTTCGCGGAAATTCATCGTAGTAGCAAGCGTCACGTAGGAGATCGAACATGACTTTCAAGCAAACCCTGTTGCCGGCCCTGCTCGCCGGCCTGCTGGCGCAAAGCCCGGCCGCCCTCGCCGCCAGCGCCACCGCCAGCATCGACTGGTCCGGCCTCAGCATCACCCTCATCGATTTGTCGGGTGGCCTCAACGCGCCCACGCTGAGCTGGACTTCCCAGTCCGGTGAAGCGTTTTCCAACGCCAACAGCTGGGGGCCCTATACAGTAGGCTCGGACGGGAACTGGGCCGGGGACTGGTCCACGCTGCTGACGGCCGGGGTCAGCTTGCCCAAGGCCGCGAGCAGCGCCAGCCGCGCCGCCGATCTGCTCGAGGCCACGGCCAGCGCGATGCCGGGCACGCACCCGCTGGCCGAGTCCATCTGGTCGCAAACGAATAACAGCTGGGCCAGCGCCAGCAACAGCGGCTATTTCGACCTCACCGGCCATGGCATCGCCGTGATCACCCTGCCCTACACCGTCTCGGTGACCGGCACGATGTTGAATTCGGAAGACTTTGCCTACACCCATGCCGTTGTCTACGGCTCTTTCTGGTCCGATTATCTCAGCGGCAGCACCACTGCGTCGCGCGAACTGTCGTCTTTCTGGAATGGCACTGAGAGCTACAGCGGACTCTTCAGCATGTCGGTATTCTCCGATGGAGTGAATACCACGTCCGGCTACCTGTCGGCCTCTGCGAATACGAACGCCCATGGCATGAGCCAGCCGGTGCCCGAACCCGAGACCTATGCCCTGATGCTGGCCGGTCTTGGCTTGGTGGGCTGGATGGCCCGCCGTCGCGCCTGAGACACGCCTGTCTCTGGGAGGCCGCCCGCAGGCGGCCTTTTTGTTACGCACGCCGCGAAACAGCACGCTGTCGGGCGGTCATGGGACACGCTCACGGGCTGGCTCGTTTCAGCGCTTACAGTCCACGGCTTCGTCCGCGGCTGCAGTTGGCACCATTCAGCATCGCGCCCGTCGAGGACAGGCAGCCCAGCAAGCCGGCCCCGTTCGAGGACGCGGGCGGCCTTCAGGCAGGGTAGGCGTCGGGAAGGAAATCTCAGCCGCACGCCCCCACCGCCCCGCAGGCGGTGCAGAAATCGCAGCCGTCCTTGCGGATCACCGTGTCGTTGCCGCATTCCTTGCAGCGCTTGCCTTTCAGGGCCGGCAGGGGCGCCACCTGGCCGGCGGCGGGTTCCTGCAGCATGCCCATCTGCACGATGGGCTGGCCGTCCTCGGTCAACAGGCCCAGCATGGCGTAGCGGTGGAGGATGAGCCGTGCCACGTAGGCGACGGTGGAGGGCCAGGTCCGGCTTTTCTCCGAGCCGGGCACCTTGGCCATGAAGTCGCCCAGGGGCTCCGGGTAATCCACCAGTTTGCGCAGCTTCATGCCGATCCAGGCCGGGTCGAGGACGCGCATGTCCAGCGACAGGATCTTGCACAGGCCGTCCAGGGCGCGGGGATATTCGCCGGAGAGCCACACCGAGTAGGGGCGGGTGACCCCGTCGGGCAGGGTGATCTCCTTGAGACCCAGGACGAAATCGTCGCCGGAGGCGGGGTTGAGCACGTCCACCGTCCAGGACAGGGTGCCGTCGGTGCCGGTCTTCGGTTCCTTCAGGCTGAACAGGGCGTCCAGCAGCGGGCTGGGCCCGTCGGTGTCCAGGGCGTGCAATTGTTCGAGGCGCCAGAGCACGATCTGGGCGAAGGCGGAGACCACGCTCGGCATCCGGCGCGGCTCCCCGTCGGGCGGGAAGGGGATGACGCAGGCGTCGTCGCCGCGCGTCCTCGCCAGGGCGTCGAGCTTGTGTTTGAGCCAGGCCCGGTCGTTGGCGCGCATGTCCATGGACAGACTTTTTGCCAGGGCGCCGATGCCCCGGGGCTGCTCGGCGCCGTTGACCCAGACCTCGAAGGGAAATGTCATGCCTTCGTTTTCGATATGGCCGACGAACAGGGCGAAGCTGCCCTGCGGATACTCGATCATGTAGCTCCAGGCCGGGTTGCCGCCGGGCAGGCGCGGGCGGCCGGGCCATTTGAGGCTTTCCAGCACCGGCGCGGGCAGGGTCTTGATCTCGATGCGACGGTTGACGTCGCCGCTGGCGAAGTCCTGGGGCGCGGCCTTTTCCGGCTCCACGGAGAGCACGCTGCCCAGCACGCTGTTGGGCCGGTAGGTGGTGATGCCCTTGAGGCCGGCCTTCCAGGCGGCGGTGTAGAGCTCCTGGAAGTCGGCGAAGGGGTAGGTCTCCGGCACGTTGACGGTCTTGGAGATGGCGGAATCGACGAAGGGGGCCACCGCCGCCACCATCTGCATGTGGGCCAGGGCGGAGATTTCCAGGGCGGTGACGAAGCCCGCAGGCAGGTGCTCCATGTCGCCGCCCTGCTCCCGGTAGAGCCGGTAGGCGTGGTCTTCCACCTGGTAGTCCTTGTGGCCGCCGTCGGCCATGCGCTTCTTGCGCGTGTAGTACCAGGAGAAGGGGGGCTCGATGCCGTTGCTGGCGTTGTCGGCGAAGGCGAGCGAGATGGTGCCGGTGGGGGCGATGGAGAGCAGGTGGGAGTTGCGGATGCCGTGCTCGCGGATCTCAGCCTTCAGTTCCGCCGGCAGGCGGGAGGCGAAGTTGCCGCCGGAGAGATAGAGGTCGGCGTTGAACAGGGGGAAGGCGTCCCGCTCCTTGGCCAGTTCCACCGAGGCCTTGTAGGCCGTATCGCGCATGAACTCGGCGGCCTTCGCGGCGAAGGCGCGGGCCTCCTCGCTGTCGTAGCGCAGATTCATCATCACCAGGGCGTCGCCCAGGCCGGTGAAGCCCAGGCCGATGCGGCGCTTGGACTGGGCTTCCTGACGTTGTTTCTCCAGCGGCCAGGCGGTGAGATCGAGGACGTTGTCGAGGGCCCGCACCGCCACCGCCACCACCTTGGCGAAGCCGGTGAAATCGAACTCGGCGCCCGCCTCGAAGGGGGAACGCACGAAGCGGGTCAGGTTCACCGAGCCCAGGCAGCAGCAGCCGTAGGGGGGTAATGGCTGCTCGCCGCAAGGGTTGGTCGCCTCGATGGTCTCGCAGTAATACAGGGTGTTGTCGCGGTTGATGCGGTCGAGGAACAGCACCCCCGGCTCGGCGTGGTCGTAGGTGGAGTGCATGATCTGGTCCCACAGGGCGCGCGCCTTGAGCTTGCGGTACACCCACAGACCGTCGCCGCGCTGATAGGCGCCCTCGGCCTTCTGCTCGGCGCCGGGTTCCGCCTTGTGCGCCAGTTCCACGTCCTCGTCGGCCTCCACCGCGCCCATGAAGGCGTCGGTGACGCCCACGGAGATGTTGAAATTCCTCAGGTCGCCGCTGTCCTTGGCGTGGATGAAGGCCTCCACGTCCGGGTGATCGCATCTCAACACGCCCATCTGGGCGCCCCGGCGGGCGCCAGCGGATTCCACCGTCTCGCAGGAGCGGTCGAACACCCGCATGTAGGATACGGGGCCGGAGGCGCGGGACTGGGTGCCCTTCACCAGGGCGCCCTTGGGCCGGATGCTGGAGAAGTCGTAGCCGACGCCGCCGCCCCGGCGCATGGTCTCGGCGGCCTCCTCCAGGGCCACGTAGATGCCGGGCTTGCCCTCCGATTCGCCGGAAATCGCGTCGCCGACGGGTTGCACGAAGCAGTTGATGAGGGTGGCCTGCAACTCGGTGCCGGCGGCGGAATTGATCCGCCCGGCGGGAATGAAGCCCTCTTCCATGGCCTGGAAGAACATGCGCTGCCAATGGGCGCGCTCGTTTTTCCGCTCCGCCATGGCCAGGGCCCGGGCCACGCGCAGACGCACGTCGGTGACGTTTTGCTCGTCGCCCTTGGCGTATTTCTCGAGCAGGACTTCGGTGGAAATGGCTTGTTCGGCGAGCTCCTGGAACAGGGCTTCCTGCATGGTGGGTCTCCTTGATGCGAGCCTGGGGATTCCGGCTCTTTTTAACTAGATGTGCGGTCAAGATTGTTTATTAGACACTACATCCAGTGTTTTCAAGAAATTTTTCTCCATGGCGCGACAGCGGCGAAAGCCCACGCGAGGTGGGGACTTCAGTCCACTGTGGCGATGACCGGGGCATGGTCAGAGGGGCGTTCCAGCTTTCTTGGCGCCTTGTCGATGACACAGGCCGAGCAGGCCGTCGCCAGCTCCGGCGAGAGCAGGATGTGGTCGATGCGCAGCCCCAGGTTGCGGCGGAAAGCGCCCTGACGGTAGTCCCACCAGGAATAGCTCTTCTCCTCCTGGGGGAAGAGACGGAAGGCGTCCTTCAGGCCCAGGGCCTCCAGGGCCCGGAAACGCTCCCGCTCCGGTTCGGAGACCAGGAGGCTGCCCGCCCAGGCGGCCGGGTCGTGCACGTCGGCATCGGTCGGGGCGATGTTGTAGTCCCCCAGCAGGGCCAGGCGCGGGTGGTGGGTAAGTTCGTCCCCGAGCCAGTGGATGAGGGCGTCCAGCCAGCGCAGCTTGTACCGGTATTTGTCGGACTCCACGGCCTGGCCGTTGGGGATGTAGACGCACACCACCCGGATGCCTTCCACCGTGGCCGCCAGCACCCGCTTCCGCTCGTCCGCGGAGCCGGGGATGCCGGCCTGCACGTCGGCCAGGGGCGCCCGGCTCAACAGGGCGACGCCGTTGTAGGTCTTCTGCCCGGAAAAGGCCACCTGCCAGCCCGCTGCCTCGATCTCGGCGCGGGGGAAATTGGCATCTTCCAGCTTGGTCTCCTGCAGGCACAACACGTCCGGCTGGGCCGCCGGCAGCCAGTCCAGCAGATGGGGCAGGCGGACCTTGAGGGAATTGACGTTCCAGGTGGCGAGTTTCATGTTCGGTCCATCGATTGGTCGTTCATTGGCCGGGGCAGGCTGAGGAAGAAGGTGGCCCCCTCCCCTGGCGCGCTTTCCGCCCAGGTCCGGCCGCCCATCCGCTGCATGGCTTTCTTCACCAGGGCCAGGCCGATGCCGGTGCCCGGGTAGTCTTCCAGGCGATGCAGGCGTTGGAAGATCTCGAAGATCCGGTCGTGATATTTCATGTCGAAGCCGATGCCGTTGTCGCGCACCCAGAGGATGACGCTTCCCGCCTCGGCGCGGCCACCAATCTCGATGCGGGGCGAAGCCACCTTGGCGCTGAATTTGATGGCGTTTTCCAGGAGGTTGCGCAGGACCATGGCCAGCCCGTCCGGATCGGCCAGCACCGGCGAGCCGGGCAGGGCCACGTGGAGGGCGATGCCATTTTCGGCGATGGCGGTCTGGTATTCGGCCAGGAGTTGCGTCAGCAGGGGCGCCGGGTCCAGGCTGGCTTGCGCCAGGGGCTTGCGCTCCATGCGGGAATAGGCCAGCAGGTCGTCGATCAATTCCCCCATTCGCGCCACGCCGCTGCGGATGTTGCCGACGAACAGACGGCCTTCCTCACCCAGCTGGTCGGCGTAATCCTCCTCCAGCAGCCGGCTGTAGCCCTCGATGCCGCGCAGGGGCGTCTTCAGGTCATGGGAGACCGAATAGACGAAGCTCTCCAGGGACTGGTTCAGCGCCTGCAATTCGGCGGTGCGATGGGCCACCCGCGCTTCCAGGTCGGCATTCAGCTCCCGCAGGGTGGCTTCTGCCGCCTTGATGGCGTCGATGTCGGTGTGGGTGCCGAGCATGCGCAGGGGCCGGCCATCGGCGGACCATGCCTGGATCCGGCCCAGGGACAGCACCCACTTCCAGCAGCCGTCGCGGGTGCGTTGGCGGTATTCGACGCGGTATTCGGGCAGCTGGCCAGCCACATAGTCCTCATAGACCCGGTAGGCGGTGGCCGCGTCGTCCGGGTGCATGCGATCCCGCCAGGCAGCGATGGTTTCCTTGAAGATATCTGGGTCGTATCCCAGCATGGTGGCGTATTCCGGACTCACCTCGGCCTCGCCGGTGGTCAGGTCCAGGTCATACAGCCCCTGGTTGGCGGCCGTCAGGGCCAGGCGCAGCCGCTCCTCGCTGTCGCGCAGGGCTTGTTCGGCGATCTTGCGCCCACTGATGTCCAGCAGCACGCCCTGGATCAGGGTCACCTGGCCATCCCCGTCACGGCTCAGCCAGGTGCGGTCCTCCAGCCAGAGCCAGCCGCCGTCGCCTCGGCGCAGGCGGTATTCCTGGGTGTATTCGTCGGGGCCGTGGGCCAGGTGATGGGCGACTTCGGCCTCGATGCGTTGTTGATCGTCGGGATGGATCAGGTCGGCATAGTGAAGGGCGCCGCTCATGAAGTCCTCGGGGGCATGGCCCCAGCGGCGCAGGTTGTCGCTGACATAGGCCACCGGCCAGCCGGGTTGGTTGCGCCAGACGATGGCCACGACGGGCGAGTGGCCAATTAGGTCGGCCAGCCGGGCGAGCTGCTGGTGCTGCGCCCCGATGCGATCAGCCATGGCATCCAGGGCGGCGCCCACTTGGGCCAGTTCGTCGCGGCCTTGCAGATTCGCCCGGGCGAAAAGATTGCCTTCGCCCAGCTTGAGGGCAGTGGCGGACAGGCGGGCGGCCCGGCGGAACCAGAGGTTGTGCAGCAGCAATCCCAGCAAGGCGGCGAAACCCAGCAGGATGCCGGCCTCCAGCAGGATTTCTCCACGCCCGGCATGGAGCCGCGCCGCCAGGGGCTGGGCAAGATCGACACGCACGATGAGGTGTTGGTCCGGATGGATGGCGACATGACCGAGCAAGGCGGCCTCCGTGCCCAAGTGGTGTATTCGAATGGAACGGCGGGGCTCGCCCAGGAGCGCCGCCACGCCCTGGCGCAGGGCCTGGCTTTGTCCGGCGAGCAGCGTGTCGAGGGGAAGGCCCTGTTCCAGCCGGGAAAGACCGGCCGCCACACGTCCGTCGGCTCCCACCAGCCAGGCGTGGGTCAAGCCCTGCTGCAGTCCCAGGCGGGAAATCTGGCGGCGCACCTGCAGGGCGCTGGCCTGACCGGATTGCGCTTCCAGGTGGGTTTGCTCCAAAGCCAGACGTTCGGTCAGGCGCAGGCGTTCCTGGGCCGTCACCGCGCGGCCGTATTCCCGCTCCTGCTCCAGATAGATCAGGCCCGAGGTAACCAGGGCCAGGATCGCCAGCAGCAGGGGGGCGAGCAGGCGCGCCGGCAGGGCGAGCAGTGGCTGCCAGGTCATGGCGCGGCGCCGCCCCCGGTCAGGCTCCGCCAGTCGGGCGGGCGACGCAACAGACCGCGTGCCTGCAGATGCCGCGCCAGGGCGCTGGCATCCCGCTCCAGGACGGCGGCATCGAGGCGGACGGCGTTGTCGGCGGGTGTCAGGAAACGCAGCCCACCCAGGGTGGCCAGATACTGGGCCGGCGTCAGGTCCACCCCGGGCGCCAACAGGGTGGCGGCGGCTTCGGGGTCGGCGAGCATGGCCAGGCGGCCCGCCTCCCAGGCAGCGCGGAGGGCTTCGCGGCGAGGTGCGGGGAGATCGGGGCGGGCCACCAGCACATCGACGATCTCGCCCGGCATCTGGCGGCTGTCGAAAATGACCTGGAAGCCCTGTTGCAGCAGTTGGCTTTTCATCGGCTCGAAGGTGATGACCGCATCCACCTTGCCGCTGGCCAGTATCGCCGGATGCGCGGCAGCCTCGGCATGGACGGTGGCGACGTCCGTTGGCGCCAGTCCGCCGGCGGCCAGCAGGCGGTCCAGGACCAGGGCGCCCAGGGCCGACTCCTCCAGGGCGATGCGCTTGCCCTTGAGTTGGGCCGGGGTCTGGATCTGGGCCCGCGCCAGCACCGCGTCGGCGCCATGGGAATCGCTCAACAGGGCGACGATGCGCAGCGGCACGCCCTCGTCGGCCAGACGCAGGGCCTCGTCCAGGGTCAGGGCGGCGGCTTCGGTCAGACCGTTGCGCAGGGCGCGCAGGCTTTCGCTGTTGGACATCAACTCCACCACCTTCACCTGCCGGGCATCCAGCAAGCCGTGTTCCCGCGCCAGCACGAACGGATCGTAGCCCACCCAGGGGTTCACCACGAGCCGGGTGGGGGGTTCGGGCGGAGCGCCGCAGGCGCTCAGCAGAAGGGCGAGCATGAGGCCCCACAACAAGGCGGCCCAGCGCCTCGCCCGGGAAGCGGCCTGACGGAGCACAAGCATCTTGCGGTCATTGGTCACGATCGCGCAGCCAGATCTGTAGCTCTTCGGCCGGCAGCGGCCGGCTGTAGAAATAGCCCTGATAGGCATCGCAGCCGAGGCTGGCCAGGATGTCGCGTTGCGCTGCGGTTTCCACCCCCCTCGGCGAGGACGGCGAGATGCAGGTTGCGGGCCATGGCGATGATGGTGGCGGCGATTTCCCGGTCGCCGGCGGAATCCGCCAGGCCGCGCACGAAGCTCTGGTCGATTTTCAGCTTGTCGATGGGGAAACGCTTGAGGTAGGCCAGGGAGGAATAGCCGGTGCCGAAGTCGTCGATGACCAGACCCACGCCCAGATCCTTGAGGGCGGTGAGCATGGCAATGGAGCGCTCCGCGTGTGTCATCAGCATGCTCTCGGTCAGCTCCAGCTCCAGGCAATGGGCCGGCAGGCCGCTGGCGGCGAGACTGTCGCGCACCACTTCCACCAGGTCCAGGGCCTGGAACTGGCGGGCGGAGAGATTGACCGCGATGGTTTGCAGGTCCAGTCCTGCCTCGCGCCAGGCCTGGGCTTGGGCGCAGGCCCGGCGCAGCACCCAGGCGCCCAGGGGGACGATGAGTCCGGTTTCCTCGGCGACGGGAATGAACCGGATCGGCGCGACCGGCTCCTCGCCAGCGGGTTGCCAGCGCACCAGGGCCTCGACCCCCTGAGCCCGGCCGCTGGCGGCATCGATCAGGGGCTGGTAGTGGAGCAGGAACTCGTTCCGCTCCAGGGCCTGGCGCAGCCGGGTTTCCAGGAACAGGCGTTCAGTGGCGGCCTGGGTCAGGGCCACGGTGTGGAAACGGTAGGTGTTGCGGCCTTGTTGTTTCGCCAGGTACATGGCGGCGTCGGCATGCTGGATCAGCTCGGTGACGTTGCCCGCGTCGTCCGGGTACAGACTGATGCCGATGCTCAGCCCGATGAACACTTCGTGGCCGTTTTCCAGCAGGAATGGTTCCCGCAGGGTGTCGATCAGGGAATGGGCCACCGTGGCGGCGTGCTCCGGCAGGGCGACGAATTCCAGCACCAACAGGAATTCATCGCCACCCAGGCGGGCCAGGGTGTCTTCCTCCCGCAGCCGCTCGCCGAGGCGATGGGCGAGTTGCACCAGGAGTGCGTCGCCGGCCGGGTGGCCAAGGCTGTCGTTGACGTTCTTGAAATTGTCCAGGTCGAGATACAGGACGGCTACCCGGTAGCCGTGGCGTTCGGCACGGTCGATGGCATTTTGCAGGCGCGACTGCACCAGCAGGCGGTTGGGCAGGTCGGTGAGGGGATCATAGTGGGCCAGGTGTTCCAGGCGCGCTTCCGATGCCTTGATATGGCTCATATCGGTGCACACGCCGACGTAATTGCGGGGCTCGCCCCATTCGTCCCGCACCAGGCTGATGGACAGCAACTGGGGATAGATCTCGCCGTTCTTGCGCCGGTTCCAGATTTCACCCTGCCAGTGGCCGGTTTCCTCGATGCTCTTCCAGAGGGCCTGATAGAACGCGCGATCCTGACGGCCGGAATGCAGCATGGAGGGGTTGTTGCCCAGCAGCTCGGCTTCGCTGTAGCCGGTGATGTGCGCGTAGGCGCTGTTGATGGCGACGATACGCGGGGTGAGATCAGTGATGACGACGCCGTCGCGGGTGGCGGCCAGGGCGGTGGCGGCCTGGCTCAGGGCCTCGTGGTCGCGCACCTTGGTGACGGCCAGGGCGGTGAGACGGGCGAATTCTTCCATGAGGGCCAGGATGGCGCGGTCCGGTTCGCGCACGGCGCGGTGGTAGATGCCAAAGGTGCCCAGCACGCGGCCGGCCTCGTCTTTGAAAGGCAGGGACCAGCAGGCGGCGAGCCCGGCCCGTCGGGTGAGATCCAGGTAGGCTTGCCAGTAGGGGTTGCTTTCGATGTCGGCGACGATGACCGGCTCGCCTTTCCAGGCGGCCACACCACAGGAACCGCGTTCATCTCCCGGCTCCAGGCCATCGACGGCCTGGTTATAGAAGTCCGGCAGGCTGGGCGCGGCGCCGGTGTGGAGGCGGCCGTCCCGCGGATCGAGCAGGAGGATGGAAACCAGCATGTCCGGCGCCAGCCTCTCCAGGCGGCGCGCCAGATCGTCGAGAATTTCGCCAAGGGGCCGTCTGGACACCACCTGATCCAGCACCGCGTTACGGGCTTCCCGGACGGCCTCTTCCTGCTTGCTGGCGGTGATGTCCAGCCAGACGCCCACCACCTCCGCCGGCTGCCCTCCGGCATCCCGGATCAGGCTTCGTTCATCGCGAATCCACCGGGTTCTGCCGGCGGCGTCCAGGAACCGGTATTCGCTCAGCAATCGCCCCTCGGTCAGCAGCCGCTGACATTGAGCCAGAGCTGCGGCGCGGTCGTCCGGATGCAGATGCCTCTGCCACCAGCCGGGCGCGAGGGCCGCCTCCGGGGTGTAGCCGAGCAGGCGGGTGATGTTGTCGCTCACCCAGGTGGCGATCGGCGTGCTGCCCGCCAGGGAGAGGCTGTAGAGAATGGTGGGGCTGGCATCCATGAGCCGGGCGAGGCGGCGGCTGGTGGCGCGCAGGGCTTCCCGTTCGCGGCGCAGTTCCGCCTGGCGGTGTACCTTTTCCAGGACCGCGGCCACCTCATAGAGATAGCCCTCGTGCTTGGCCAGATAATCGTCCACTCCCATGTGCAGGGCCCGGGCCGCCACCTCCTCGCTGCCGTGGCCGGTGGCCAGGACGATGGGCAGGTCGATGCCACGTTCCTCGCGCAGGATCTTGGCGAGTTCCAGTCCGTCCATTCCGGGGAGACGGTAATCCAGGAGCAGGACATCGAAATCACAGGGATCGCCCGCCCGCTGTGGCAAGCAGGCCAGCGCCTCGCTGGCATCGCCCGCCGTCGCCAGGCGGATGTGGGGGGCGTGCTGGGCAAGATGCCGCCGCACCAGATCCACATCGAAGGCGTTGTGTTCCACGTACAGCACCCGCAGCACCCTGCCCAGTCTCCGAGCCGACTCGTGGTGGCGGGCAAGGGCGCTTTTCAGCACCTTGGGCAGACGATCCAGGTAATCGCCGCGCTTGACCAAATAGTCGTCAGCCCCCGCCTTGAGGGCGGCGATGGCCGAATCCTGGTCGCCGGAACCAGTGAGGATGACCACCGCCGGCGTGGGTTCCAGTTCCCGCGCCCGGGCCAGCAGGGTCAGCCCGGAACCGTCGGGAAGCGAAAGATCGGTCAGCAGCAGATCGTAGGGCGGGGCGCTTTCCAGCCGCGCCAGCCCCTCGCCCAGGGTCGCCGCGAGGTCGAGAACGATGTCAGGCGCGTATTTCCCTAAGGCGCGGCGCGCCAGGTCAGCGTCGCTGTGGGAGTCCTCGACATACAGCACCCGCATGGCGGTCACCGTGGCGGTTCGTTGGAAATGCACCAGTAGAGTTCGATCCGTTGCACCACTTCCATGAAATTCTCGAAATTGACTGGCTTCACGATGTAGGAGTTGGCGCCCAGGTCATAGGCGGTGTTGATGTCCCGGTCCTCCCTGGAGGTGGTGAGAATGACCACCGGGATGCGCTGCAACCCAGGCTGGGATTTGATTTCCTTCAATACGCTGAGGCCATCCACCTTGGGCATGTTGAGGTCCAGCAGGATCACCGCCGGCTGGGGTTCTCCGGCCTGCCAGCGGGGGATCCAGGCCAGCGCATCCTCCCCGTCCCTGGCCACCAGCACGGGATTGGCCAGCTTGCGACGCGCGAAAGCCCGCAAGGTGAGGTCCACATCGACGGGGTTATCCTCCACCAGGAGGATGGGGGGGTGCGCGTGAATCACGGCGTCTTCTCCGCATATGTTTTTCCCGATACTAGCATCGCCATGTGCCGCCCGGTTTTGGCTCGGAGAGGGAGGCACCGACACCGACCCCGGTCACTGCCCGTGCCTGCCCTGAAAGGATGCTCTCGGCGGAGGCCAGGGCAGTGAGGGCTTCCTTCGACACAGGGGCGCGGCCGCAGGCTTTGGCCATCCGTTCCAGGGAAGAGACCGACCGTGGCGCTATTTGGCGCCAGGATAAAGCAGCACTGTCGCCCGTTCCTCTGCCCAGGCCGCCTCATCGGCCCGGGCCAGGGCATCCAGGTCGCCGGGCTGGGCGGCGGGGTCGTCCACCCACTCGCGCAGAGCGGGGCCGCCGTTGATGAGGTCGATGGCCAGGCGGTCATGCTCGTATTCGTAGGGAAAATCCCGCCACAGGGGGTAGTCGGGCCGCAGCCGGCGCAGGGCCTTGAAGGCCAGGGCCTGGAGCCGCCAGGGGCGGAAGGCGGCGTGGTCGTAGCTATCGGCATCCACGTGGATCTGCACCCCGGCGCAGAGTTGGCCCGCGTGCTTGTGGAAGGTGGGCTCGAACCAGCATTCCCGCAGGCGGCAGCCGGCCAGCCAGGTGGGCGCCAGGCGGCGCATCTCGGCGATGAGCCGGCGCGGCTCCAGGTCCGGGGCGCCAAACAGTTCCAGGGGTCGGGTGGTGCCACGCCCTTCCGACAGCGTGGTGCCCTCCAGCATCCCCTTGCCGGCGTAGGAGCGGGCCATGGAGAGGTTGGGGGCGTTGGGGCTGGGGTTGATCCATGCCCGTTCGCCCAGGGGCCAGCCGTGGCCGGGGGCGGCGTCCGGGTTCCAGCCCGCCATGGCGATCACCCGGTAATCCACGTCGAGCTTGAAATGTTGGACGAACCAGCGGCCCATTTCCCCCAGGGTGAGGCCGTGGCGCATGGGCATGGGGCCGGCGCCGACGAAGCTTTCCCAGCCGGCTTGCAGGATCGTGCCCTCCACCGGCCGGCCGGCGGGGTTGGGCCGGTCCAGGACCAGGACGGTCTTGCCGTAGCGGGCGGCTTCCTCCAGCACGTATCGCAGGGTGGTGATGAAGGTGTAGATGCGGCAGCCCAGGTCCTGCAAATCCACCAGCAACACGTCGAAGCTGTCCATCATGGCGGCGGTGGGCCGCCGCACCTGGCCGTAGAGGCTGAACACGGGGATGCCCAGGGCGGGGTCGAAGAAATCCGGGGATTCCATCATGTTGTCCTGCTTGTCCCCCCGCAGGCCGTGCTGGGGGCCGAAGGCGGCGGAAAGGCGCAGGTCGGGCAGGGACGCCAGCGCGTCCAGGGCATGGGTCAGGTCCGCCGCCACCGAGGCAGGGTGGGCCAGCAGGGCAACGCGCTGGCCCACCAGGGGGGCGCGCAGGGCAGGTTCGGCGAGGAGACGGTCGAGGCCGGTTTTCATGGGCGCGGAAGCTCCAGTTCGAAGTCCAGGGCGAATGTATCAGGGTGGTGGAAGTCCGGCTTGCCGGGCGGGTGGCCCAGGGCCCAGTAGGATAGATCTCCGTCTCCGGTTTCCAGCACCGCGCAAAGGCCCAGCCTCCAGCGCTCGGCCCCGGGCAGGTTGGCCAACGGCAGGCGGACCCGGGCGAGGAGCCGGCCCGGGGTGGCTTCCGTGGTGATGTCCGGCGCCAGGGCCGGGACCAGGGGACCGCCCTGCCGGTAGCCCGTGAAGGCGTAAGCCTGCCAGGCCCCGGCGGGGGAGAAGTTGAATTCCCGGTAGCCAGGGCCCCCGTCCGGGGCGGCGAACAGTTCGAAACAGGTGTGCCGCCAGAGACCGTCGCGCCGCCCGGAGGCCGGCTCGGTTGGCAGCTTGAGGGGCGCGCCCAGGGTGATGTCGTAATCGATGGCGAGATGTCCTTCGGCCAGCGCCAGGCCGATCCAGAAGGCGTGGACGGCGGGTTCCCGATTGGAGGGGTGGATCAGCGGCTGGACGGTTCTGAACAAGGCCAAGGCGGGACTCCGGATGGGCGGGAACCCCGGGAATGCCCGCGGGGTGCCCTGGGTCGTGGGCGAGGTTCCAAGAGCCTGTTTCAAGGCGTCGTTCCAGGCCGCAACGCATGGCATGCCTCCGACTGAAACCGGCTCTGAAGTATTATCCCCGGCCATGAATCTGAAGCCGCGATTTCTCCTGCTGACCGCCCTGCTGTTGGTCGTTTCGGCGACGGCGGCCTGGTATGCCACCCGGGAGCTGGCCGAGAACATCGTCGAGCAATGGGCCGTGCGCTATGCCGAAAAACAGGTGCTCTACGACAAGGCCCGCACCCTGCAGCCCATCCTGCGGGAGATCGCCCTCTCCCGGCAGTTCGCCAGTTCCCAGGAGATCCGGAGATGGGCGCGGCAGCCGGAGCATCCGGAATACACCCGGGCGGCCATCGCCGAAATGGAGAGCTATCGGCTGAATTTCGCCGACCGCAGCTATTTCGTGGCCCTGCGCGAGTCCGGCCGCTACTACCACAACAATGCCGCCAACGAATACGCCGGCCGCCAGTTGCGCTATACCCTCTCTCCCGACAAGGAAGCCGATCGCTGGTTCTACGACATCATCCGGCAGAACCGGGATTTGCACATCAACGTCAATCCGGATGTGAATCTGGGTGTGACCAAGTTGTGGATCGACGTGCTGATCCGCGACGGCGGCGACATCCTGGGAGTGGCCGGAACCGGCCTGGATCTGACCCCTTTCATCCAGAGCGTGGTGGATACCGCCCAGCCCGGCATCACCACGCTGTTCGTGGATCACGGCGGCTCCATCCAGGTCTACCGTGATCAACGCCTCATCGATTTCTCCAGCATCAGCAAGCGCGCCCAGGAACACAAGACGCTGGAACTGCTGTTCGACCGGGCGGAGGACCGGACCGCCATCCACGCCGCCATGAAGGAACTGGAGGCCCCGGACAGCGGTGTCGTCAGCCGCTTCGTGAAGATCGGCGGCAAGCGCTATCTGGCCGGATTGGCCTATCTGCCGGAAATCGACTGGTACGAGATCACCCTGATGGACCTGGATGTGCTGCTGCCCCTCTCCAGCTTCAGCGGCATCCTGCTGGTATTCGTATTCACCCTGCTCGCGGCCCTGGTCTTGTTCAACGTGCTGCTCAGCCGCCAGGTGCTGCGGCCCCTGGCCGACCTGGAGGGCGCCATGCGCCAGGTGGAAGCGGACCGGGAAGTCCCGGAATTGTCTCCGGCGCCCGGCGGCGGCGAGATCGCCCGGCTCATGAGCCACTTCCAGCGCATGGCCAAGGGCATGCGCGAGGCCCGCCTGAACCTGGAGAGCAAGGTCCGGGAACGTACCGAAGACCTGGAACGCATGGTCCGGATGGATCCCCTGACCGAACTCCTCAACCGGCGGGGCATGACCGAGCGCATCCAGGCCGAGCTGAGCCGCGCCGCCCGCCAGAACAGCTGCTTCGGCCTGCTCTGGCTGGACGTGGATGACTTCAAGGAGATCAACGACCGCCACGGCCATGCCAAGGGGGACGAAACCCTGCGGGCGGTGGCGGACCTGCTGCGCTCCATGATCCGGGTCTATGACAGCGCCGCCCGCTGGGGGGGCGACGAGTTCCTGGTTCTCATCCAGGGTTGCGACGAGGCCGTGGTCACCGGTCTGGGCGAGCGCATCCGCGCCGCCGTCGCCGATACCCTGAAGCTGAAAGCCGCCGATGGCGGGAACCTGGCGATTTCGGTCAGCGTCGGCGGCTATCTCGCCAATCCCGGCGAGGGCATGGACATCGTCCTGCACAACGCCGACCAGGCCCTCTACGAAGCCAAGGCCGCCGGCCGCAACTGTTTCCGCCTGTTCCCCGCTTCCCGGTCCTGAACCCACCGGAAACGGACTTGTCGCGAACGCGACAATCCCCGGGCTGCGTCTTCCAACGGACAGGGGGTTGAGCCCGGAATACCCATAAATTTCTCTACAGAACAAAGGGTTGCGTGCAAATCCCGGCATGGCATGGGACTTGCGAAAACGGGCCAGGACAACCCCAACCAGCCACCATGACCCGCACCATCACCATCGACGACACCACCCTGCGCGACGGCGAGCAAAGCGCCGGGGTGGCCTTCACCCTGGACGAGAAGCTGGACATTGCCCGCCGCCTGGATGCCCTGGGCGTGCCCGAGCTGGAGGTGGGCATTCCCGCCATGGGCGAGGCCGAGTGCGAGGGCATCCGGGCCGTGGCTGCCCTGGGCCTGAAGGCGAAGCTGGTGGCCTGGAGCCGCATGCGCCTGCCGGACATCGAGGCCTGCCGCAACCTGAAGGTGGACATCATCGACGTTTCCATCCCGGTGTCCGACATCCACCTCGCCAGGAAGCTGAACCGGGACCGGGCCTGGGTGCTGAAGACCGTGGCCGAGCTGGTGCCCCGGGCCCTGGACCTGGGCCTGGACGTCATCGTCGGCTGCGAGGACGCCTCCCGCGCCGACCTGGAATTCCTGCTGCGGGTGGCTGAAGTGGCCCAGGAAGCAGGCGCCCGCCGGTTGCGCTACGCCGACACCCTGGGAGTCATGGAGCCCTTCGGGGTCCATGAAGCCATCGCCACCCTGCGCTCGGTGGTGGACCTGGAAATCGAGATGCACGCCCACGACGACCTGGGGCTGGCCACCGCCAACACCCTGGCCGCCTGCCGGGCCGGCGCGACCCACGTGAACACCACGGTCAACGGCCTTGGGGAGCGGGCCGGCAACGCCCCGCTGGAAGAGGTGGCCCTGGGGCTGGCCAAGCTCCATGGATGGCATACCGGCGTGGAACTGGCCGGTTTTCCAGCCCTGTCGGAAAAGGTGGCCGCCGCTTCCGGCCGGCCCGTGGGCTGGCAGAAGAGCGTGGTGGGAGAAGGTGTCTTCACCCACGAGGCGGGCATCCACGTGGACGGCCTGTTGAAGGATCCGGACACCTACCAGGGCTTCGATCCCCGGGAGGTGGGCCGAAACCACAAGCTGGTGGTGGGCAAGCATTCCGGCTCCCACGGAGTCATCGCCGCCTACGCCCGCATGGGCCTGAAGCTGAGTCCCGCCGAGGCCCGCAAACTGCTCCCGGATATCCGCGCCTTCGCCGAGAAGGCCAAGCGTTCCCCTGCCGACCACGAGCTGGTGTTCATCTACCAGCGTCTGATCAGCCGGGGCGCGCCCGGCGCGGTGCATTGAGGGGCGGGCCGACCCCATGGAATCCACACTCCCCGCTGCCAAGGCCGTCGAACCGGGCCTGCTATCCCTGCTGAGCGAGGACGTAAGCTGCGTCTTCCAGCGGGATCCAGCGGCCCGCTCCCGCTTCGAGGTCATCACCACCTATCCGGGCGTCCATGCCGTCCTCATGCAGCGGGTCGCCCACCGGCTGTGGCGGCTGGGGCTGCGCTACCCGGCCCGCTTCCTGTCCTGGCTGGCCCGGCTGTTCACCAACATCGACATCCATCCCGGCGCCAAGCTGGGCCGGCGCTTCTTCATCGACCACGGCGCCGGTGTCGTCATCGGCGAAACCGCCTAGATCGGCGACGACTTTACCCTGTGCCACGTCGTCACCCCGGGCGCCCCCACCTGGACCACGTCAACGCCCCACCCCACCCTGGGCGATGGTCTGGCTGTCGGGGCCGGCGGCACTGCTCTGGTGGACATCACGCTGCGCGTCACCCTTCGGGG
>CAZYEY010000257.1:0-3488 GCA_964646585.1 uncultured Thiobacillus sp.
AGAGCTTGGCCAGGGAGAACTGGTCCATGGACAGTCCGCCCGTGGCGGCGATGGGCTCGAGGGTCACGTCCCCCTTCCAACGGATGCGAGCCCCCAGCCGGGTGGTGGCGGCCAGGGTGTAGGCGCCCTTGTCGTCAGGCAGGGTGGACAGGTCGGTGAGGGTGAGATCCAGGGGGTCGAGGACGGTTTCGAAGCCTACCTTGCGGTCGGCCACGCCCACCCGCCCCTGCTCCAACACGGCGCGGCGGATCAACAGACGCGGCAGGGGCTGGTCCGGCTCGTCCTCCTTGCTCTTCAGGGCCTCGATGAGGGCGGTCCAGTTGAGGCTGCCATCGGGCCGCAGTTCCAGGCGGGCATCCGGGGCGGTGAGACGGATGGTCTCGAAGACGTAGGCCCACTTGACGAGGCTGGCCGCCTCGAAATCCACGAACAGCTCGCCGAAGGCCAGCAGGGGCCTGCCATCCGGCTCCGCGAGCTTGAGGCCCTTCACCGACACAGACAGGGCGAGGGGATCGAAACGCGCCT
Source organism: uncultured Thiobacillus sp. (assembly GCA_964646585.1). Classification (GTDB taxonomy): domain Bacteria; phylum Pseudomonadota; class Gammaproteobacteria; order Burkholderiales; family Thiobacillaceae; genus PFJX01. The sequence continues at coordinate 526 of CAZYEY010000257.1, forward strand.
CGGCGATGCTGAGGCGGTGCCGGCTCTTGTCAGCGATGTATTTGGGCGCGGCCCATTTCACCAGGGGTTCGAAGCCGAACCAGGCAAACAGGAAATAGCAGGCCACCAGCCCAAGGAGGATCCTGGCGGGCGTCTTCACCAGCACCTTGGCCAGGAAACCACGCATTCGGGCAACCATGTCTTTCTCCTCAAACCACCGTGGTCCGCGCAATGGCCATACGCTTCAGGCCCCGCCAAAGAACAGGTAGGCCGCGGCCACGGCCGCCGCGAAGCCCGCCAAATCGGCGATCAGCCCCCCCGCCACCGCATGCCGCACCCGCTTGATGCCCACCGCGCCGAAGTACACCGCCAGCACGTAGAAAGTGGTCTCCGTGCTGCCCTGGACGATGCTGCTCAAGCGGCCGGCGAAGGAATCCGCGCCGGAAGCCCGCATGGTCTCCACCATCATGGCCCGGGCCCCGGAGCCGGACAGGGGCTTCATGAGCATGGTGGGCAGGGCATCCACCCAGGCGGCGTCGAAGCCCAGGGCCAGCACCATGCCCCGCACGCCCTCCACGAAGGCCGGTAGCGCCCCGCTGGCCCGCAGCATGGCGATGGCCACCAGCATGGCCACCAGGTAGGGGATGATGGTCACCGCCACCTGGAAACCCTCCTTGGCCCCATCGATGAAGGCCTCGTAGGCGTTCACCTTCTTCCACGCCGCCCCCAGCAGGAACACCAGCACCAGCAAGAGCAGCAGGAAGTTGGACAGGGCCGAGGAGCGGGCCGTCATCTCGGCCGCCGGCAACTGGGCGAAGTACCACGCCAGCCCGCCCACCACCGCCGTCATCCCTCCCAGCCAGGCCAGCACCACGCGATCCAGGCGGATGCGCTGCGCGGTGGCGACGAAGAGGAAACCCGCCAGCGTCGAACAATAAGTGGCCATGAGGATGGGGATGAAGACGTCGGTGGGATCTTGCGCCCCCATCTGGGCCCGGTAAGTGAAGAGGGTCACAGGCAGCAGGGTCACGGACGAGGCATTGAGCACCAGGAACAGGATCTGGGCGTTGCTGGCGGCATCCGGGCTGGGGTTCAGGGTTTGCAGCTCCCGCATGGCCTTCAGGCCCAAGGGCGTGGCGGCGTTGTCCAGGCCCAGCACGTTGGCGGCCATGTTCATGGTGATGGACCCCAGGGCCGGGTGGCCCCTGGGCACGTCCGGGAACAGACGGGCGAACAGGGGGGCGAGCCCGCGGCCCAGCAGGTCCAGGAAACCGGCCCGCTCGCCCACCTTCATCACCCCCAGCCACAGGCACATCACGCCCGTCAGGCCCAGCGCGACTTCAAAGGCGGTCTTGGCGGCGTCGAAGGCCGCCTTCATCACCGCGCCGAAAATGGCGCCATCGCCCCCCAGGAATTGCAGGATGGATGCGCCGAAGGCGATGGCGAAGAAGCCGATCCACAGGGCGTTGAGCATGATGTCAGACAGCCTTGTAGGGCAGGGATTGCTGGGGGATGTCCAGGGCGTCGAACTGTGGAGCTTTGTGCATCAGGGTGGCATCGGCCAATTCCGCGCAGGCGGCGATCCAGGCATCCGCCAGGGAAAGCCGGGCGGTGGCCTTGTACCGGCTCGCGGCCAGCAGCAATTCCGGCGACTCATGCACCCATTCGATGGGCAGGGCCAGGCACTGCTCGTAGGCCAGCCGCCCCGCCGCCTCGCCTTCGTCCTTCCACACCCGGTAGAGCACTTCCATCAGGCTCATGAAGCAGCCCAGGCAAACGGCCTTGCCTCCCCGCGCCTGGCGCAAGGCCTCGGCCACCGCGTCCGCCCCCGGTTCGTCATCCCTCAGGGTGAGCAGGGCGGAGGTGTCCAGCAGCCAGCGCTTCACTCGTCCGCCTCGTCTACCCGGCGCTCAGCCAGCAGGCGCGCGGTGCTCCCACCCTTGCCACGCCCCCGGAAAGCGGCGATGGGGTCCGCCGGCACCGGCAGCACCCGCAGGTGGTCTCCCTCGATCACCCATTCCAGCCGATCCGAGGGAGACAAACCGAAGTGCTTGCGCACGGCGGCAGGCACCACGGTCTGGCCCCGCTGGGTGAGGGTACTGCGCATGTCGGCCCCTTTGAATTACCAGATTTACCGGAAAGGTAAGTCAACACAAGCTCTGCAAGCAAGCCGACAAGATGAAAAAGCAGGGCCGGAACATGCCATCGCCATTAAACGCAACACGTTATACACTGTCCATTATGATCCAGTCCTTCAAAGACAAGCACACTGAAGCGCTGTTTGCCGGCACATCCTGCCATCGCCAATGGCAGGCTTTCCGATCTGTGGCGGAACGCAAATTGCAGATGCTCCATCGCGCCACGCGTATTGAGGATTTGCGTGTTCCGCCCCAAAACCGGCTTGAAGCACTGCAAGGCGACCGGAAAGGCCAATGGAGCATTCGCATCAACGACCAATGGCGGGTGTGCTTTCGTTGGGTGGACAACTCGGCAATGGACGTGGAAATCGTTGATTACCACTGACCAGATAGAAAGGAACTGTCATGACTGCCCCTAACAACGGCATGCGCCCCATCCATCCCGGTGAAATTCTGCGGGAAGAATTCCTGCGTCCCATGAACCTCACGGCCCATGCCCTGGCCCTGGCCTTGGGGGTTCCCGCACCGCGCATCAACGACATCGTCCGGGAGCGCCGCGCCATCAGCGCGGATACCGCCTTGCGCCTGGCGCGCTATTTCGGCACCAGCGCAGAGTTCTGGATGGGTCTACAGGCCGACTACGAGCTGCGCCGGGCCGAAACCGCCGCAGCCGAGGCCCTGGCCCGCATTCCCCAATACGCCGAGGCAGCCTCGTAGGTTGGGCTGGCAAGCCCAACACCCATCCCAGGACCCGTTGGGCTTCCTGCGTCAGCCCAACCTACGCTTGCTGAAGCCCGGCGATCCGTCAGGCCCGGGACAGGTCGCGTCGCAGATAGCTAACCGAAA
>CAZYEY010000258.1:0-3108 GCA_964646585.1 uncultured Thiobacillus sp.
GCGCCAGCCTGGGCCGCCATCATGGAGCGTCTCCATGGCGATCTGGCCTCCCGGCCCCCCAGACCCCTCCCACGCCTGGCAAGAGCGGTGGTCGCCCCGGCCGGGGAAGCGCCCCGTGGCGAGTGGTTCCTGGCGGGCACCGAACCTCCGGCTGGCGGCTGGACCGTCGCCACCCCGCCCGCTCGCATCCTGCAACCTGGTGACGGCGACATCCTGGCCCTGGACCCGGATATCCCTCCGGATCGCCAGCGCCTGGTCCTGCGCGCCAGCCATGCCCCCCCGGGCGCCTGGTGGCAGATGGACGCGGCCCGCCTGGAACACCCGGACTGGCCCCTGGTCCGGGGCCGGCACGAACTCATCCTCCGGGATGAGGCGGGCGGTGAACTGGGCCGGGCACGCTTCGAAGTCCGCTGAAATGCGAAATTCTGTAATTGCGACCCTTCCATCCAAATAACCAAGAATTTCAGTCAACCATTGCCCCCCCCTCTGGGAGCCCTTAAAATTCACGGGTCTATTTGTCTGACACCCCTACCAACGGAGAAACAACATGGAACATCAGCTGCCCCCCCTGCCTTACGCCAAGGACGCTCTGGCCCCCCACATGTCGGCCGAGACCTTCGACTACCACTACGCCAAGCACCACCAGGCCTACGTCACCAACCTGAACAACCTGATCAAGGGCACCGACTTCGAGAACAAGTCCCTGGAAGACATCGTCAAGTCCGCCCCCGCCGGCGGCATCTACAACAACGCCGCCCAGGTTTGGAACCACACCTTCTTCTGGAACTGCATGAAGCCCAACGGCGGCGGCGCCCCCTCCGGCGCCCTGGCCGATGCCATCAACAAGAAGTGGGGCTCCCTGGACGAGTTCAAGAAGGCCTTCCAGACCAGTGCCGTGGGCAACTTTGGCTCCGGCTGGACCTGGCTGGTGAAAAAGGCCGACGGCTCCGTGGACATCGTCAACATGGGCGCCGCCGGCACCCCGCTCACCACCGGCGACAAGGCTCTGCTCTGCGTGGACGTGTGGGAGCACGCCTACTACATCGACTACCGCAACCTGCGTCCCAAGTTCGTCGAGACTTTCCTCAACAATCTGGTGAACTGGTCCTTCGCGGAAGCCAACTACGCCTGATTGGCGGGCCGATCCTCCCGCCCCCGGGGCCGCGTTGTCGCGGCCCTTTTTTCCATCCACGCCAGAAGCGCACAGAAATATCAGGGGCCACTTATACACACCCTGAAGACTTGACAAGCCTCTTGACCCGGGCTAGCGGATGCTCCTTCACCAACAGCGACAACCCGTTGTTTTTAATGAGGAAATTTTCTGCCCATTTTATAGGCCCCGGGGTTAAATCCCCGTTTTTTAAGCTTTTTTTTCGGCTTGGAAGCCGTTTTTCCACATGGTTATCCACAGCTCTGGTGGACAAACCGCAAAGCTCCCACCAGATGAAGTGCTTCATCCAACAAGCTGCGAAAGCACTTTAAGAAGTCTACCTATTCGAGGATGCCCCGTTCCGGCAAGTCGACTTCCGCAATGCCCTGGTCAGCCAGACCGGGTGCGGCAAGGACTCAACCAACGGGGAACAGGTCAACGTCCCGATTCCGCTGCCGCGTCCTTCAACAGCGGCGCCAGGGAAGCCCAGTCCGGCACCGGCCCCACCTGGGCGAACAATACCAGGCCGTGGCGGTCCAGCACGTAGGTGGTGGGAAAGGCCCGGGCCAGGCTCCGGTCGCCCAGTCTGCGGCCGTCGGCCAACTTGAAGCTGCCTTCCTTCCCGGCGACCTGACCGCCATCGGCGACGGGCAAGGCCAGGCCCCTGCCCTTGAGCCACTCCCGGGCACGGGAGACCGGTTCCCGCACCGGCAGGAAGACAAAGCGGATGTCCTTGCGGGTCTTGAGCTGGCGCTGGAGCTTCGCCAGCTCCGGCATCTCCCGCTGGCAGGGGGGACACCAAGAGCCCCAGAAATGCAACACCACCACCCGGCCCCGGTCGTCGGAAATCTTGCGCGGCCTGGCATCGGGATCCAGGTAGGCGATGTCAGGAAAACGCAGGCCCGGCATGAAACCCTCGCCGGCCCGGGCCGCCTGGGCTCTGCTGGCGTAGGGCCGCCAGGCCCGGGCCCAGGCGATGGGGTCGAACACCACCTGGTCATCCAGGGCGTAGGGCTGGCAGGGCCGGCGGGCATGGGCCTGGCAATCCTCGATGCTGGCCTGCAGGGCCAGGTCGGCACTGGGCATCTCCCCGCGCCAGGACCAGGCGCCGCCGGGGGCGATGGCGAAGGCCCGGTGGCTGGGGGCGTTCAGGTATTCGGCATAGCCGGCCCGGCCTTTGTCATCCAAGGGCGGCGCGGCCTGGGCCAAGGGTAGCAGCGCCAGGCCAAGCAGGGCTGTCCAGGGTCGTGACGACCGCCTCCCCTGGGCGATGGCAGGGATACGAAAACAACCCAGTGGGGCATCCATGGATCAGCCCCGCCGCCGGTCCAGGGCCCAGACCGCCGCCTCGACGCGGGAAGGCAGGTTGAGCTTGCGCAGCAGATGTTTGACGTGGACCTTCACGGTGCCCTCGGCGAGGTTGAGTTCCCGGATGATGAGTGTGTTGCGCTTGCCCTGGGCGATCAAGTCCAGGATGCGGCTTTACCGGCCGAGATGGAAAGCATCCATGCTTGCCCATGCCCCTCTTCCCGCGAGGGGCGGCGGCTGACTTCGGTCAAGGCTGGAATCCCGCTCCCAGCCGACCATTGGGCTCCCTTGTTTACGGAACCTCCCGCCATGCAGATCCCCATCCCCGTCCACAACCACAGCCGCCCCGATGGCATCTACGAATTCGCCGCCCGCGGCATCGCCAAGCGCTTCCGCCACGCCGCCATCTTCGGCGCCCTGGACAGCCTGCAGCCCGGCGAGCGCATGCGCTTCGTCAACGACCACAACCCCATCCCTCTGCTCCAGCAGATGCAGGCCCGCTACGGCGACCGCATCGAAATCCATTACCTGGACCAGGGGCCCCAGGGGGTGATGATCGATTTTGTGGTGAGGGGGACTTGATCTGGACGCCCCCATTTCCCTCCCCCTCCCAGCCCCCCCGCAAGCGGGGGAGGGGTGTGCGTCCTCCC
>CAZYEY010000259.1:0-7116 GCA_964646585.1 uncultured Thiobacillus sp.
GCACTATCTGGCCCATGCCGGCAAGCCGGTGATCTGGCTGGCGCCCCATTTCGTCGGCCTCAACATCGGTGGCGTGCGGGTGACGGCGGAATACGCCCCCATCGTCTCCCTCTATGCCCGCATCAAGAATCCCCACATCGACCGGCTCATGCTCAACGCCCGCACCCGCTTCTGCCACGCCGACCAGCACTCGGAGATGTTCTCCCGCCACGACGGCATCAAGCCGGTGATCCGCGCCATCCGCAAGGGGCTGCCCTTCTACTACCTGCCGGACATGGATTTTGGCCGCAAGGACGCCATCTTTTCTCCCTTCTTCGGCGTTCCGGCGGCCACGGTGACTGGCCTGTCCCGTATCGCCAGGGCCACCGGCGCCGTGGTAGTGCCCTGCGTCACCGGCCGGGACGGCGCCGGCTACGTGGTCCGCTTCCATCCCGTCTGGGAGAACTTCCCCAGCGGCGACCTGGAAGCCGACACCCGGCGCATGAACGCCTTCATCGAGGCGCGCATCCGGGAAATGCCGGAGCAATATTTCTGGTTGCACAAGCGTTTCAAGACCCGGCCCGAGGGAGAGGCCAGCCTGTATGAGTGAAATCGAGATCGCCCCCCTACGCCTGGACGAGGCCGAGGCTCTGGTGGACCTGGCCGGCCGCATCTGGCGCGCCTGCTACCCCGGCATCATCAGCCCCGGCCAGATCGACTACATGCTGGCCCAGCGCTACAAGCCCGGCCTGGTGCGCCAGCTCCTGGCCCGGGGCGACCTGTGGCTCGCGGCCCGGGCGGAAGGCGTGCTGGTGGGCTTCGCCCACGGCCACCCCCTGGAGGACGGCGACTTCAAGCTGGACAAGCTCTACGTGGACACGGCCCTGCAGCGCCATGGCATTGGTGGCCGGCTCATCGCCGAGGTCGCCACCCGGGCCCGTCGGCATGGCTTCACCCGCCTGGTGCTGCGGGTGAACCGGCAAAACCAGCGGGCCATCGACGCCTACCTGAAGCACGGCTTCCAAGTGGCCACCCTGATCGTGGAGGACATCGGCGGAGGCTATGTCATGGACGACTACATCATGATCCGGAATCTATAGACGACAGCCACTTACAATGGCCTGGCCATCTCTATCAGGAGGAGACCACATGCGCTTCCAGAACCCCGGACCCGAGGACATCAAGGCCCTGCTCACGCGGGTGAGGACCATCGCCGTGGTGGGCCTCTCGCCCAAGCCCGACCGGCCCAGCTTCGGCGTCTCCCAGGCCATGCAGAAGTTCGGCTACCGCATCGTGCCGGTACGCCCCGCGGTGGATCAGGTGCTGGGCGAGAAGGCCTACGCCCGCCTGGCCGACATCCCCTTTCCCGTGGATCTGGTGGATGTGTTCCGGGAGGCCGCCGCCATTCCCGGCATCGTGGACGAGTGCCTGGCCATCAACGCCCCGGCCATCTGGATCCAGGAGGGCATCGTCCACGAGGAGGCGGCGGAAGCCGCCCGGGAGGCGGGCATGTGCGTGGTCATGGACCGCTGCATCTTCAAGGACTACGTGGCGCTGATGGGCTGAACCTTGGATCTGGAAACCTGGGAGCTCCTATCCTACGTGGTCACGGTGGTGGGTCTGCCCTTCGCCATCGGGGTCTTCCTCTTCGAGCAGCGCAAGGAGCGGGAGAACGAGGAGGAGGCCACCTGGCAGCAACTGTCCGATGCCTACATCGATTTCCTGGAAGTGGTGCTGGCCAATCCGGACCTGAAGCTGCGCAGCCAGGCCTCCACCCCGGACCTGACCGACGAGCAGCGGGAACGCATGTGGGTCATCTTCGACATGCTCATCTCCCTTTTCGAGCGGGCCTATCTGTTGGTCTGGGAGCCGGACATGAGCGAGAAGCAACTCCGCCGCTGGCACTCCTGGGAGGATTACATGCGCGAGTGGTGCCAGCGGGAGGATTTCCGCGCTCGCCTGCCCGACCTGCTGCGGGGCGAGGATCCGGACTTCGCCCATTACATCCTGCGCCTGGCCCAGGAAGAGACATGCCCTCCGTCTACGACCTGAAGCCCGCCTTCCAGGGGCTGTTGCGCCCCATCGTCAAAGGTCTTGCCCGGTCCGGCGTCACCGCCAATCAGGTGACCGTGGCGGCCATGCTGTTGTCACTGGCCACCGGCGCGGCCATTGCCCTGGCGCCGGAGCGCTCCGGCCTGCTGCTGCTCCTGCCCCCCGTCCTGCTCCTGCGCATGGCCCTCAACGCCATCGATGGCATGCTGGCCCGGGAACACGATCAGAAGACCCACCTGGGGGCGTTGCTCAACGAACTGGGCGACGTGATCTCCGACGCCGCCCTTTATCTGCCCCTGGCCCTGGTGCCCGGGTTCCCGGCGCCGCTGGTGGTCCTCATCGTGCTGGGCGCGGCCCTGAGCGAAATGGCCGGGGTGCTCACCCAGACCCTGGGCGCCTGCCGCCGCTACGACGGCCCCATGGGCAAGAGCGACCGGGCCTTCGTCTTCGGCGCCATCGGCCTGGCTCTGGGCCTGGGCCTGCCCGGCGGGGCCTGGCTCAACCCGGTCCTGGGCATCGTCCTGCTGCTGCTGGTCTGGACCGTGGCCAACCGGGCCCGGCGCGGCCTGGCGGAATCGGCCCATTAACCAGGGGGGCGGCAAGTGCCCGATAATGCCGGCATGAGACTCCCGTTCACCAAGATGCAGGGCGCCGGCAACGATTTCGTCGTGCTCGATGGCGTCAGCCGCCCCATCGACATGGGCCCGGACCAATACCGGGCTATCGCCGACCGCCATTTCGGCGTGGGCTGCGACCAGATCCTGCTGGTGCAGCCGCCCACCCGGCCCGACACGGATTTCCGCTACCGCATCTTCAACGCCGACGGCGGCGAGGTGCAGCAGTGCGGCAACGGCGCCCGGTGCTTCGTCCGCTTCGTCCACGAGAAGGGGCTCACCCCCAAGCGGGAAATCCGGGTCGAGACCGCCTCCGGCATCATCGTGCCCAAACTGGAGGCGGACGGCCGGGTCACCGTGGACATGGGCCCACCCCGTTTCGAGCCCGCCGGGATTCCCTTCGACGCCCCGGAACGGCGGACAACCTACCCGCTGGAAGTAGCCGGCCGGATCCTGGAAATCTCCGCCCTGTCCATGGGCAATCCCCACGCCGTATGGCTCGTGGACGACGTGGACACGGCCCCCGTGGCGGAGCTGGGGCCCCTCATCGAACACCATCCCCGTTTCCCGCAGCGGGTCAACGCCGGCTTCCTGCAAATCGTCAGCCGGGAGGAAGTCCGCCTGCGGGTCTTCGAGCGGGGCAGTGGCGAGACCCTGGCCTGTGGCACCGGCGCCTGCGCCGCCGCCGTCGCCGGCATGACCCGGGGCCTGCTGGACGCCGCCGTCAGCGTCCACACCCGGGGCGGCGACCTCACCATCCGCTGGGCCGGCGAGGGCCAGTCCGTGTTCCTCACCGGCCCGGCCGTCACCGTCTTCGAAGGCGAGATCGACCTCTGATTTCCACGAGAATCCTCCATGAACATCACCCCCGAACAGATCGCCGAATTCCTCAAGCTCAACCCGGATTTCTTCGTCGGCCATCCCGAGCTCCTCACCGACATCACCGTGCCCCATCCCTACAGCGGCCAGGCCATCTCCCTGGGTGAGCGTCAGGTGCTGGCCCTGCGCGACAAGTCACGGGGCCTGGAATTGAAGCTGCGGGAGTTCATCCAGTTCGCCGAGGAGAACGACGCCATCGGCGACAAGCTGCACAAGCTTTCCCTGGGGCTCATGCGCGCCCGCAGCCTGGAGGCGGTCTTCCAGTCCCTGAATCTGTCCCTGTCGGAAAGCTTTGCCGTGCCCCACGCCGCCGTCCGTGTATGGGCCGACAACGCCCCGGCCCTGGCCGAGTTCGCCCCGGTGAGCACGGATGTGAAGGTGTTGATGACCGGCCTCACCCAGCCCCGTTGCGGGTTCGAGGTACCCGAGGAGGTGCGTGGCTGGTTCGGCGCCGCGGGCGCCAACCTGAAGTCCTTCGCCCTGGCCCCCCTGCGGGAGGACAAGCTGAACGGCCTCTTGGTGCTGGCCTCGGAGGACGCGAAACGCTTCTATCCGGAGATGGGTACCCTGTATCTGTCCTGGCTCGCGGAATTGTCCGGCGCGGCCGTATCCCGTTTTCTGTAGCGATGGCCGAAGAAGACGCCCTCTCCCGGCCCATCGCCGACTTCCTCGCCCACCTGACGGCGCGCCACTACAGCCCCGACACCGTCGCCACCTACGCCATCGACCTCGCCCACCTGTTGGAACGGGTGGGGGAGCAACTGCCCGCGAAACTCGGCGCCCACGACATCCGCCGCGCCCTGGCTGGCCTCCACGGCGCGGGCCATAAGGCCAAGACCCTGGCCCGCACCCTGTCCGCCTGGCGCAGCTTCTTCCACTACCTGGCCCGCCAGGGAGCGGTGGAGGCCAATCCCTGCCTGGGCCTGCGTCCGCCCAAGGGGGAGAAGAAACTGCCCAACGTCCTCTCCGTGGATGAGATGGCCCACCTCCTGGAACACCCGGGGGAGGACGTCTGGTCCCGGCGCGACGCAGCCATGTTCGAGCTCATGTATTCCTCCGGCCTGCGCCGGGCGGAACTCATCGGCCTCGACCTGGGGGACGTGGACAAGGCCGCCGCGGAGGTAAAGGTGACCGGCAAGGGATCCAAGTCCCGGGTGGTGCCCGTAGGCAGCCGGGCCCTGGCGGCCCTGGAAAACTGGCTGGCAGCACGCGACGCCGTGGCGAAAGACCCACATGCCCTGTTCGTCGGCGCCCGGGGCGCCCGCATCTCCCCGGCCACGCTGGCCGTGGCCCTGAAGCGCCTGGCCCAGCGCCAGGGCATCACCGCCCACGTCCATCCCCACGCCTTGCGCCATGCCTTCGCCAGCCACGTGCTGCAATCGTCGGGGGACCTGCGGGCGGTGCAGGAGATGCTGGGCCACGCCAGCCTGTCCACCACCCAGGTGTACACCCATCTGGATTTCCAACGTCTGGCCCGGGTGTATGACCAGGCCCATCCGAGGGCGAAGAAGAAGTGAGGTTAAACCTTGTATCCCAGGTGTAGGGCCACCACCCCGGCGGTCAGGTTGAAGTAGTCCACCTTCTGGAAGCCCGCGTCTTCCATCATGGCCTTGAGGGTCTCCTGGTCCGGGTGCATGCGGATGGATTCGGCCAGGTAGCGGTAGCTTTCGGCGTCCTGGGTCACGGCCTGGCCCATGCGCGGCAGCATCTGGAAGGAATAGAGGTCGTAGAGGGGTTGCAGCGGCTTCCAGACCCTGGAGAACTCCAGCACCATGAGCTTGCCGCCTGGCTTGAGCACCCGGCGCATCTCGACCAGGGCGTCTTCCTTGTGGGTCATGTTGCGCAGGCCAAAGGCCACGGTGACCAGGTCGAAGTAGTCGCGGGGAAAAGGCAGCTTCTCGGCATCGCACTGGGCCACGGGCAGCATGAGCCCCTTGTCCAGCATCCGATCCCGGCCCACGCCGAGCATGGAGCCGTTGATATCGGTGAGCCAGACTTCTCCTGTAGGGCCGGTTTCCTCCGCCAGCAGGCGGGCGATGTCGCCGGTGCCGCCAGCGATGTCCAGCACCTTCTGGCCCGGGCGCAGACGGGCGTGCAGGGCCAGGAAACGCTTCCAGACCCGGTGCAGGCCCATGGACATGAGGTCGTTCATCACGTCGTAGCGGTTGGCCACGGAGTGGAATACCTCGGCCACTTTCCGGGCCTTCTCTTCCTCGGCGACAGTTTTGAAGCCGAAGTGGGTTTGCTTGTTTTCGCTCACGGCGGGCTCGGCTCGCGGATCAACGGGGGCGGAAGCCCTCGGGGTTGCCCACGCCTTCCCCGAAGAAATACTTCTCGGCCTGCTCCATCAGATACTTGCGGTGCTGGGCGTCGGCCAGGTTGAGGCGGTTCTCGTTGATGATCATGGTCTGGAGCTTGATCCAGCCGGCCCAAGCCTCCTTGGAGATGTTCTCGAACACGCGCTTGCCGAGGTCGCCGGGCAGGGGCGGGAAGTCCAGTCCTTCGGCCTCCCGGCCGAGTTTCACGCATTGCACCATACGGGCCATTTGCTGCTCCTAAGTCTGTGAATCCAATGGGGTGGGATGGTAGCCGATGGGACGGTCAGGGTCACCCGCCGGCCAGTTGTTTCTCGATGCGCTTGGCGAATACCCGCATTTCCTTCGCGGCCTGGATGTCGCCCTTGGCCTCGGCCTTTTCGATGCCTCGGCGGTAGGTGTCCAGGGCCTCGGCCAGGGCACCGGATTCGGCCCGGGCCTTGCCCAGGAGCTTCCAGGCGGCGGAATAGCCGGGATCGAAGACCAGGGCGGCCTCGAGGTGGGCGATGGCGTCCTCGGCCCGGCCCAGCTTCAGGGTCTCGTTGCCCAGGGAATAGCGCAGCAGGGCGTTGTCCTTGCCTTGGGCGAGGAGTTTTTCAAAGGTTTCCAGGGCGCTCATGGGGCGGCTTTCATGGGGGAATGTTTCATGCATGGGGACAAAGCCGGGAAATCCAAGTTCACCGGGCCCCCGTGAAGCCGTTCTGCCGCCAGGCCTCGTAGACCGCCACGGCCACTGCGTTGGAGAGGTTGAGGCTGCGCTGGCCCGGCCGCATGGGCAGGCGCAGCTGCCGTTCCGGCGGGAATTCGTCCAGGACCTCCGGCGGCAAGCCCCGGGTCTCCGGGCCGAAGACGAAAACGTCGCCGGGCTGGAAGCGGGACTGGCTGAAATCGGCGACGGCCTTGGTGGTGAAGGCGAACAGGCGGCGGCCGGCCAGGGCGGCCTTCAGTTCGTCCCAGGTTTCGCGCACCTGCATCTCGGCGTATTCGTGGTAGTCCAGCCCGGCCCGGCGCATCTGCTTGTCGGAGAGTTCGAAGCCCAGGGGCTTCACCAGATGCAGGCGGCAGCCGGTGTTGGCGGAGAGGCGGATGACGTTGCCCGTATTGGGAGGGATTTCCGGCTGGTAGAGGACGATGTCGAACATGGCCGGCATTTTCGGCGATCCGCGCCGGGGAGGACAGGCGAACGATCCGGGCGAATATCATGTCCGTGTTTCCCCTCACTTGAATCCCGGGCCGCCCCCCGGGTACCTTCCCAGCTGCCTCGTATACACATCTGA